>NZ_JBFAJY010000033.1:0-49577 GCF_040655445.1 Streptomyces sp. NPDC050423 | reverse complement strand
CACGCAGGGGTCTACCACAGGTGGCAGACCGGATTCTCCACATGGTCCGACTGGTCCTGGCTCAACAACACCGCCGGCCCACCCGTCAACTGAACCGGCATTTCGGCACCACCTTCGAAGGAGACAGCAGTTGAGCAGCAGTCGGCGCTCCTCCCGAGCTCCCCATCGCATCATCCTGTCGGCGCTTGCCTCGTTACTTCTCGCGGCGGGTGTTCTCGTCGGCGCCTCGCCTGCGTACGCCGCCCCGAGTGACCTGTGCGCCCAGGTCGGCTACAACGCCGGTTTCCGAGGCGACGGTCTGGTCACCGCCGTCGCCGTCGCCCTCGCGGAGTCCAGCTGCAACCCGTCGGCGTCCAACGTCCAGAACAACACGCCGCCTTCCACCGACCGCGGTCTGTGGCAGATCAACAACTACTGGCACGCCGAGGTCGACGACGCCTGCGCCTACGACGCCCAGTGCAACGCGAACGCGGCCTTCGACATCTCCTCCGGCGGTGCGAACTGGCAGCCCTGGTCCACCTACAACCAGGGCATGCACTGGCGGCACATGGACGAGGCGCAGGCTGCGGTGGACCGCCTCGGGCATCCCGGCGAACCCGGCCCCACGCCGTTGGTGTATCCGGCGGAGTCCGGCCGGGTGGTGTCGGCGCTGTCGGCCGACGGGCGGCTGGAGGCGTTCGCGGCAGGTGCCGACGGCGTGTATCACGCGTGGCAGCTCCAGGCGAACGGTGACTGGTCGGCATGGGAGCCGTTGGGCGGTCCGGGTGGCGCGGAGCTGGCGATCGCCCCGAACGCGGACGGACGCCTGGAGACGTTCGCCCTCAACGGAAACACACTGCAGCACCGCTATCAACTGTCACCCTCGGGCGACTGGTCGGGCTGGGAGACATTCGGCGAAGGCGGCCGTGACCTTGCCGCCGGCGTGAACGCGGACGGCAGGATCGAGGTCTTCGCATCCGGCCCGGTCGGCCTCTTCCACAAATACCAGACCGCCCCGAGCGGCGGCTGGGGCGACTGGGAACCGACCGGCGGCGGACCCGCGAACGGCCGCGTGGAAATGGGGAAATCACCGGACGGACGACTGGAGGCATTCGCACTCAACGGTGACGTATTCCAGCACCAATACCAGACCGCGGTGAACGGCGGCTGGTCCCCATGGGAAACATTCGGTGACGGCGGACACGACCTGACCGTGGACCACAACGCGGACGGCCGACTCGAGATCTTCGCATCCGGCCCGGTAGGCGTCTTCCACAAATACCAGACGAACCCCACGAGTTGGTCCGGATGGGAAAGCACAGGCGGCCCCGCCGACTCCCAACTGACCAGTGAGCGGACACCGGACGGCCGAGTCGAAGTATTCGCGATCAACAACACTGTCGCACAACACATCTGGCAGACCGGCGTCAACGCACCCTACGGAACATGGGAGAACTTCGGCGAAGCCGGCACCGAAATCACCACCGCAGCCAACGCCGACGGCCGCATCGAAGTCTTCGGAACAAGCCACGCAGGGGTCTACCACAGGTGGCAGACCGGATTCTCCACATGGTCCGACTGGTCCTGGCTCAACAACACCGCCGGCCCACCCGTCAACTGAACCGGAAACCGCGGCCGGCCGGTTCAGCCGGCCGCGGTCCTCACTGGAGAACAGCATGCATCCGATCAGCAGACGGCACGTGCTGCGGGCGACGGCGGGAGCGGGCGCGGGCGCGCTCCTGTACACCGGACGGCCCGCGTTCGCTGCCGAGCCCGTCCAGCCCCACCAATGGATCGGTGCCGGTCCCTTCACCCACGTCTACGACCCCTCCACGCCCGGACGGCGGCGCTATCTCAACGACCACACCCTGATCAAGGCGAATGGCCGATGGCACCTGTTCAGCATCGTCGGCGACAGCGCGCCCCCCGGCGAGGCCCCGGACAGTGCCGCCGAGTTCGCCTTCGCGCACGCCTCCGCACCGGACCCGCACGGCCCGTGGACCACGCACCCCGACGCGCTGACCGTCGATCCCTCGTACCACGGGGAGGAACACCTGTGGGCACCGCACGTCGTCGAGGCAGACGGCACGTTCTGGATGTTCTACGCCGCCGGTGGCCAGGACGGGGCCGCCATCAACCTCGCCACCTCGGCCGACCTGTTCTCCTGGACCCGCGTACCGTCGGGCCCGCTGTTCCGGGGGCTCGTGGCGCGTGACCCGATGGTGCTGCGGATCGGCGGCGAATGGGTGATGTACTACACCGAACTGTCCGGCCCCGGCGGCCGGCACATCGTGTCCTTCCGCCGGTCCGACGACCTGGTGCGCTGGAGCGAGCCGGGCACGGCGTACACCGACGAGACCACCGAAGCCACCGTGTCGGTCACCGAGTCGCCGTTCGTGGTCGAACGGGACGGCTGGTACTACCTGCTCATCGGGCCGCGCAACGGCTACGAGGGCACCGACGTCCTCGCGTCCCGGGACCCGTTCCACTTCGCCCTCGACGGCTACGCGGGCCATGTACCCGGTCATGCCGTCGAACCGGTCGCCGACGGGCAGGAGTGGTACGCGAGCGCCGCGGGATGGTTCCAGCAGGGCCTGCACCTCGCGCCCCTGTCCTGGCGGAACACACCACCTCCCTGGCAGAGCACGGATAACCCGGTCGCGGCCCTGGACGTCGACGGCCGGCTGACCGTGTTCGCGCTCGACGCGGCAGACCGTTCGGTACTCCGGCGCGTCCAGCTCGACCCGGCCTCCGACACATGGTCGGAGTGGGAGCCCTTCGGCGGACCGGCCGGAGCGGTTCCCACCCTCGGCCGCAACACCAACGGCAGGCTCGAGGTGTTCTCCCTCGCCCCGGGGGGAGCCAGCCTGCACCACAGGGTCCAGCGGCCCGACGGCGGCTGGCACGACTGGGAGGAGTTCGGCGGCCCGGCGGGGGCCGCCCCCGCGGTCGGGCGCAACGCCGACGGCCGGCTGGAGGTCTTCGCGCTGAGCCCCGGCGGCACCGCCATCGCGCAGCGGCGGCAGGGGTCGCCCGGATCGCTGACGTGGGACGCGTGGGACCCGGGGTTCGGTGGGCCGGCGGGCGGACCGCCGGTCGTCGCGGCCAACGCCGACGGCCGCCTCGAGGTCTTCGCCCTCTCGCCCGGTGGCTCCGGGATCTTCCACCGCTGGCAGGAGTCACCCAGTGGTGGCTGGGCCGCGTGGCACCGCTTCGGCACCGCAGCCGGCGCCACGCCGCGCGTGAGCCTCGACGGAAGCGGCAGACTCACCGTCGTCGCGATGGCCCCGTCCGGCGTGGCGTCCTTCTGCCGGCGGCAGGCGGTGCCGAGCGGCGCCTGGGAGGACTGGCAGCCGCTCTTCGGCTGGACGGCGGTGACCCCGGTGCTCGCTCCTGGTGCCGACGGCAGACTGGAGGCCTTTGCGCTCTCGCCCGGCGGTGATCGCCTCAACCACCGGTGGCAGGTCGCGCCCGGCGGCGGCTGGGGGTCCGAGGAGAGCTTCGGTGAGCCCGGAGTCCGCCTCGCCGCCGCACCGACCGCCGCTGCCGACGCCACCGGCCGGATCCACCTGTTCGCCGTCACAACCGACGGCCGTGTACGCACCCGTGTGCAGGTACAACCCAGTGCCGGCTGGCGCCCGTGGACGGCGTTCGGCGATCACCCGGTCGTACCCGTCCGTTCGGGCAGTCCCACCTACTGACGGGCTGCCGTCCGGCGTACTGACGGACTCCGGACGGCCGCGCCCGGGACGGCCTCGACGATCTCATCGAATTCCGCCCCTGTGCCTCGTACCGAACAGCCCCTTTCGCCCTTTTCCGGGCTCTTGCCGACCGCGTCGGCCGGTCACAGAAGTGGCCAACGCAAGGCGGTGAATTCCTCCACACACGCGGTAGCGTTCGGTGTGCAGGGCAACTGTTCACTCGCGTGACAGGGGGAGTGGTGAGCGGCATTGTCGTTCATCTGCCGCAGGGGAGCGGCGGTGTCGTCGACGGGGAGCCGTACGGCGACGCGGTGACCTTCAGGCTCGGCCCGGGGGAAGGCGCGCGTTTCGGCCGCGGCTCCGCGAGGACGCCGGTCGAGTTGCGTCTCGCCGACGCGGCCATATCCCGCCTCGCGGGGGAGATCCGGGTGACCGACGACCACTGGCAGCTGACCAACCACAGCTCGACCCACAGCTACCTTGTGGAGAATCCGGAAGGGGCGGGCGAGTACCTGCGGGTGCCGCCACGGCGTGTAGGAGCGCCCATCCCGTTCGAGTTCTCCCGGGTGGTGCTGCCCACGCGCCACGACACCACGGTCTCTTTCCAGGTGTTCGCGCCCGCCCACGTCTATCTGGACCCGGAGGGCACCTGCGGCTCAGGGGAGAGCCTCACGGTCACGGCGTACTCCCTGGACGAGACAGCCACGTACTTCCTGGTGCTGGTCGCGCTCTGCGAACCCTGGCTGCGTGACGAGTCACCGGTCGCGGTGCCGACCACCCCCCAGATCGTCGAGCGGCTCAGGGGCCACGCGGCCTGCGTCAAACTGACACCGCGTGCCGTCAGTTCGCACATCGACTACCTCGCTGCGGAGAAGCTGAGGATCGGCTCCCCCACGGAGGCCGAGGGCCGCCGGGAGGACCGCCGGAACGGCAAACGCGAAGCCGTCGTCGGACTCGTCCTGCGGTTCGGCATCGTCCGGGAGGAGCATCTCGCGCTGTTACCCCCTCGGGCCGGACCCGCCCCGCGGGGACAGTGGAGGACGTGACGGTGGTGCCGAGCCGGGGCGCATCATGGGGAAGCGACCAGACGGACCATCTGCCCCGGGGCTACCGGATCGGAGAGTGGGTGGTCACCGAGCCGATCGGGGCCGGTGGTTGGGCGACCGTCTACGCCGGACGATCCTCCCGTGATCACCCGGACAGCCCGGACGGCGCCGGCCGGGACGAGGACAAGGCAGTGGCCACGGCAGGCCGGGCGGCGGTGGGCCGGGCCCCGGTACGGGGCGAGGTCGCGCTCAAGGTCATGTCGACCGCCGGACTCGCGCCGCGCCAGGCCCGCAGACTGGCCGAAGCCGCCAGGCGCGAGGTCGAGATCGGCCGCCGGGCAGAGCATCCGCGGCTCGTGCGGCTGCTGGACTCCGTCGTCCTCCGCGCACCGGAACACCCGTCCCTGGACGGCGCGATCGTCCTGGTCATGGAGCGTGGCCGGTGCACGCTGCGGGACCTCCTCGACGCCATGGTGACGGAAGCCGAGGGCGGCCGGCTGATCGCGGGCATCTGCGAGGGGCTGGCCCATCTGCATCGGACCGGCTGGGTGCACGCCGACCTCAAGCCCGAGAACGTCCTCATCGGCGAGGACGGTTCGGTGAAACTCGCGGACTTCGGGCTCGCCACCGAACTGACGGGGACGCACGGTCACGCGCCGCCGATGGGCACCCCTGACTATCTCCCGCCCGAGCGGTGGAAGGCCCCGCTCGGGGACCTGGGGGTGCAGATCCGGCCGAGTGCCGATATCTGGGCCCTCGGCATCGTGATTCACGAGGTGTTCGCGTTCGGTGCCTCGCCGTTTCCCGGCGCTACGCCGGTGTCGCGTGGTGCCGCCGTCCAGGAGTATGCCGAGGGGCGCGCACCCTTACGGATGGACAACGCGGTTCCGGAGTTCTGGCGCGCCCTGGCCGCCGACTGCCTCGCCCCCACCCACGCCGCGCGCGCCGCCCATACGGCCGACAGCCTGCTCGCGCGGATCACGGCCCAGCAGTCCGGCGGGACCGGCCGCGCTTGCGGAAGCGGCTCGTCCCGCCTGCGGCGCTGGATCCGCGCCGCCGTCCTGGTCGTCACGGTGTTCGGAGGGGTGGGCGCGGCGATCTGGTCGTCCGCCGGACGGGAGGGATCGTCCGGGTCGCCAGGGGCGACCAGCGAACCCCCGTTCCAAATAAGGGTGTTCAACGCCCAAAGTGGCTGCCAGAACCGTACGGACCGGGATCCGCAGTGCAGTCTCGGCCTGGCGATCGATCCGCTGCGGTCGTACACCGCCGCGAACGTCGTCCCGACACGCGTGTGGCACGGTGATGTCCTCGACGCCTACTGCCAGTTACCCGACGGCGAGTCCATCACGGACGAGGAGGACCTGCAGTCCTCCCTCTGGTTCCGTGTTCGCCTTCCACGGGCCGGCGTGCGGGCCATGGCCTGGCTGCCCGCCGTCCGGACGAAGGGGCGCCCGGCGCTCCCACGCTGTCCGCATCCCGTCTCGGCCCGCTGACCGGCTGGGTCGGGCGCGGCCCAGCAGGCGTCACACGGCCGATTTCGGCCATCAAGGCAAAGAACGACAAGCGAGAAGACATGTACGCCGACCACCGTGACCTTGACGAGCGGCGTATCCACGGAGTGTCCCGCCGGCTCGGGCATCGCTCGATCAAGGCCACGGTGGACCGGTACGGCCACCTCACGCAGGACGGCCACGAGCGCCGCCGCCAGGCGGTCGAGGTGGCCGTGGGCCCCTACATGCTCACAGCAGGCCCAGCGACCGCAGAGCACGGTGCTGAGTCGGTGCTGGCCCAGACGGCCAGTAGACGTAGCAGACCCCGCCTGTACCACCCCTGACCTGCCCGTTCGCGTCATAGCGCTTCGTGCGGAGCCAGATCGTCTCCCACTCGTGCCGCCGGTAGACACGGCGGACCGCCTCGTCGCTCGGTGACGCGGGGTCATTGGCGATCACGTCGCCGTCCGCGGTGAAGCCGATCACGGTCATCAGGTGGCCCGAGGTGCCGTACCCCGCGCCCGTCAGCTCCTCCTTGAGGAACGACTGCGACGTTATGACCGGGATTCCCGCCCGGACCAGGGTCTCCAGGTCCTTCAGCGAGCTCAGTCGGGTCACCACGGCGCTCATGTCCTCGTACGTGGCCGCGTAGGCGGCGTTGAACGGCCAGTTGCCACAGCCCTCGTACTGGTTGTCGTAGGTGAAGCGCGCCGCGTGGCAGACCTGCGGGTCCTGGAGTCCGGGTTCGACCCAGGCGAGGTCCTCGGCGGTGGGCCGGCGGCCCCAATGCTCGATGATCATCTGCGAGGAGGTGGGGCTGCACCACGCCTCGCCGCCGTTGTCGTACTCGGGGTACTGGCCCACGTGCACGTTCTGCGAGTAGCGCGGCACCGGCAGTTCCCGGACCAGGCCGGGGACGGAGGCGGGCACGGTGAAGCGGTCGGGGATGTCCGAGGCCATCGCGCCCACCCGCCACACCGTGGGGGTGAGCCGGGTTCCCGGGGTGCGGTACAGGGTCAGCCGCAGCCGGTAGGTCAGGAGCCGCAGGCCGCTCGCGGCGTCGTCCACCGAGAAGGTGTCGGTCCAGATGGAACTCTTGCCGTCGCCCTGGTCGTCGACGGAGGTCCGGCGGATGTCGCCGTCGCCCGCCGCCCAGCGGCCCATGACGTACCAGGGGGTGCCGGTGCCGTCCGAGTAGCCGCCCTGGAGTTCGATCTGGATCCAGGTGCCGGCCGGCGTGTGCGCGTTCCAGGAGGCGATCGCCTCGGTGGCCGGGACGGCGGAGCGGTGGACGGGTGAGGTCCAGGTCGCGTACTCCCAGGCCGACGTCGTGCCGGTGTGCGGGTCGGTGTAGTCGGTACGTCCCAGTGGGTGGCCGATCGCCAGGCCCGCCCGGCGGCCGGCGACGGCACGGGTTCCGGCGCCGGAGCCGCAGCGCCAGTCGGTGTACGTACTCCAGGAGTGGTTGTCCACGGGAGAGGCTGCCGCCGAAGGTGCGTGGTGCGGGACACGATAGGGAGCGGCGGCCGCCGCGGAGGCGGTGGACGACACCGCTCCGGCGCCGGCCGCTGCCGCGATGGCGGCGGTGAGCACTGTTCTGCGTGAGGTCGGACTGGGCATGGGCGAGACCCCCGGTCGTAAGCGGAATGGGGCTGCGGGTGCACGACAGTGCGCCAACTATTGCGGGTCGTCCCCCGGTTCGGCCAGCGATTCTCCTCGTGCCGCTCGACCAATATTGGTCTCGACCACTGGCGTGACCTGCGGCGGCTTCGCACCGGCTCGTAGGCTGGACGGATGAACGACCTCTCGCTCCACGCCGCGCGGCTGCGCACCCTGCCTCCGTCCTGCGGACCCGTCCGGCTGATCGGCGTCGACGGCCACGCGGGATCGGGCAAGAGCACCTTCGCCGCCCGGCTCGCGGCGGTGCTCGACGACGCACCCGTACTGCACCTGGACGATCTGGCCACCCACGAGGAGTTCTTCGACTGGACGGACAGGCTCCGGGAACAGGTCCTGGGACCGCTGTCGCACGGCGCGCCCGCACGCTACGAGCCGTACGACTGGACGGCCCGGGGCTTCGGGCCGCCGCGCGTCCTGGAACCCGCCCCCGTGGTTCTGGTCGAGGGGGTCGGCGCCGGCCGGCGGGCCCTGCGCCCCTTCCTCGCACACCTGTTGTGGATGGATCTGCCCTCCGCCGAGTCCTGGGAGCGGGGCCGGCGTCGGGACGGGCCGGCCCTGACGGCGTTCTGGGACGGCTGGACGGCAGCCGAAATGGCTCACTTCTCGGCCGATCCCTCCCGCCCCTCGGCCGATGCGCTGGTACGGCAGTTGCCTGTGGGGTACGAGTGGCTGAAGGGATCCGGCGCGACAGCAGGAGCGAACCGCTCCGTCACCCAACGTGATCATTTCGCACCGCCATACTGAGCAGTCGGAAATCGGCCCGGAAGTGCCTCAACTCTGCTTGACCCGGGGCGGTACAGGTCTTACGTTCTCAATGTGCGGCTTTTCGGAGCCCCCGCAGACGCGAAGCCCCCGGTTGTTCCCCCGTGATCGGGGGCTTCGTTCTGTGCCCGGTGCCCGTTTCCGGCCGCCGTTCACCTCATTCCGCTTACCGTGAGTCACGGTCTCCCTTCGGCCTGCGGCGCCCTTAGTCGGACACTCCCTGCGCAGGTACGATGCCTCTCGGTGCGGTCAATTCCCGTCCACGGCACAGTGATTCGGCGCGCCTCGGCGGGCAGTCGTGCGGCGGGACATCCTGGGGGCACGGTTTGTGGGGGACCAGATGGACATCGGCACGCAGGGCGCACAGGCCCCGGCCGACCTCGCCTGGCTGCGCGGCGTGGACGCCTACACGATGGGCGCCTATCCGCAGGCCGAAGAGGAATTCAGCACTGCGGTGCGGCTCGATCCCGGCATGGCGGACGCCTGGCTGGGCCTTCATGCCCTGAGGGTCGACACCACGACGGCGCTGCTGCACATGTACCGCCATCGCGACCGCTTCGGCGAGCAGCGCGGCCGCCATCGCCGCACGCTGAACTCCTGGTACTGGCTGGGCTGGTGGGTGCAGCCGGTGCTGGAGAGCCCGCGCGACCTGCTGCTGGCGCACGCCTCGCACTGGCTGGACGGACGCCATGTGCCGGAGCTCGACCGGGCGCTGGCCGGGCTCCCGCCGGTGGACGCCGACGCGCAGGTCCGCTTCCTGCACGCCTGCCGCTCCTACCTGGTCAAGGACTGGGAGCAGCTCGTACGCCATACGGAACAGCTGATCGACGATCCGCTGCTGGGCATCGAGGCGGGCCTCTTCGGCGGAATGGCCCGGGTCCGGCTGGAGATGTACGGACAGGCCGAGCCGCTGCTCTCCACCGCGCTGATGCGCTGCCGCAGCGAGCAGCCGCAGCGCAAGGAGCTGCGCTACTGGCTGGCCCGCGCGCACGAGGGAACCGGGCGCAGCGCGGCGGCGCTGCCCCTGTACCGGGCGGTGCACCGGATCGATCCGGCGTTCATGGACACCTCGGCGCGGCTGGCCGCCATCGCGGACTACGACGGTCTCGACGGCTCCGACGAGGTGTCGGGCCTGGCCGCCGTGTCCCTGACCGGCCTGGGCGTCGACGGCACCTTCGCGGAGACCCAGCCGGACGGCGACTCGATGCTGGGCACCGGTCTGGTGGACGGGCGGGAGCTGCGCCCCGGCGGTGAGCCGCAGGACCTGCCCGGGGTCGGGGCGTCACCGCCGCCGGGCGGGGCGCGGGAGAAGACCGCGGTACCGGGCCGGCCGGCGCCGCAGCCGTTCCCGGCGGGCCCCAGCGATCCGGTGCTCCTCGCCGAGGCGTTGGCGGAGCTGGAGCGGATGGTCGGGCTGGAACCGGTGAAACGTCAGGTCAAGGCCTTGTCCGCGCAGCTGAACATGGCGCGGCTGCGGGCCGGCCAGGGCCTGCCCGTACAGCCGCCGAAACGGCATTTCGTCTTCTCCGGACCGTCCGGCACCGGGAAGACCACGGTGGCCCGCATCCTGGGCCGGGTGTTCTACGCGCTGGGTCTGCTCGGCGGCGACCATCTGGTCGAGGCCCAACGGGCGGACCTGGTCGGCGAGTTCCTGGGCCAGACGGCGGTCAAGGCCAATGAGCTGATCGACTCCGCGCTGGGCGGGGTGCTGTTCGTCGACGAGGCGTACAGCCTCTCCAACACGGGGTACAGCAAGGGCGATGCGTACGGGGACGAGGCCCTGCAGGTCCTCCTCAAGCGCGCGGAGGACAACCGGGACCACCTCGTCGTCATCCTGGCGGGATACCCGGAGGGCATGGACCGGCTGCTGGCCACGAACCCCGGGCTGTCCTCGCGGTTCACCACCCGGGTGGACTTCCCCAGCTACCGCCCGCTGGAACTCACCTCGATCGGTGAGGTCCTGGCCGCGGAGAACGGGGACGCGTGGGACGAGGAGTCGCTCGACGAGCTGCGTTCCATCAGCGGCCACGTCGTCGACCAGGGCTGGCTCGACGAGCTGGGCAACGGCCGGTT
This sequence comes from Streptomyces sp. NPDC050423, assembly GCF_040655445.1. Lineage (NCBI taxonomy): Bacteria > Bacillati > Actinomycetota > Actinomycetes > Kitasatosporales > Streptomycetaceae > Streptomyces > Streptomyces sp. NPDC050423. The sequence goes on along the minus strand of NZ_JBFAJY010000033.1, from coordinate 38,846 downwards.
CCTGCGCACGCTGTACGAGAAGAGTTGCGCCTACCGCGATCTGCGGCTCTCCGGCTATGCGACGGTGCCGACGCGGGACGATCTGGCGACGCTGCGGCTGCCGGATCTGATGCAGGCGTACGGCGAGGTGCTGTCGGGGCGGCGGCCGCCGGCGGGGTGAGGGGCCACCGGGGCGTGTGGGCCGGGGAGTCCGTGGTTGCCGCTTCGTCCTCGATCGCCGGACGGGCTGGAAGATGCCCTCGACCGCCGGACGGGCTTGATTCTCCCGCGCGGGGAGAGATTCCCGTCCGGCGATCGAGGAGCGGCCGGGTCAGCCGACCAGGGCCGTGAGTTCGTCCGAGCCGGACTTCTCCTCATCGGTGCGGCGGGGCTCCGAGACCCGGTGGGCCGGGTCGCGTACCTCACCGACCAGCATTTCCAGGACGTCCTCCATGGCGACCAGGCCGAGTACCCGGCCCGAGGCGTCGGCGACCTGGGCCAGGTGCGTCGCGGCGCGGCGCATCACGGTCAGGGCGTCGTCCAGCGGGAGTTCGGCCCGCACCGTCGCCATCGGGCGCCACACGTGCTGCGGGACCGCCCGCTCGCCGTCCTCCAGGTCGAGGACGTCCTTGACGTGGAGGTAGCCCATGAACGGGCCGCCGCCCTCCGCGCAGACGGGGAACCGCGAGTAGCCGGTCCGCACCGTGAGCGCCTCGATCCGGTGCGGGGTGACGGACGGGTCGACCGTCACCAGGGTGGCCCGGCGGAGCAGCACATCGGTGACGGGCCTGCTGCCCAGCTCCAGTGCGTCCTCCAGCCGTTCCTGCGCGTCCGGCCCCAGGAGCCCGGCCTGCCCGGAGTCCTCGACCAGCCGGTTGAGCTGCTCGCTGGTGAAGACGGCCTCCACCTCGTCCTTCGGTTCGACGCCGAAGAGCCGGAGCACCAGCCGGGCGCAGGCGCCCAGCGCGGAGGTGACCGGGCGGCAGAGGCGGGCGAAGCCGACCAGGCCGGGGCTGAGCCACAGCGAGGTCTTCTCCGGGGCCGCCATCGCCAGGTTCTTCGGGACCATCTCGCCGATGACGAGATGGAGGAAGACGACGAAGACCAGCGCCAGCACGTAGCCGAGCGGATGGATCAGCCCCTCGGGCAGGTGCACCGCGTGGAAGACCGGCTCCAGCAACTGGGCGACGGTCGGTTCCGCGACCGCGCCGAGGGTCAGTGAGCAGATGGTGATGCCGAACTGGGCGGCCGCCATCATCTGCGGCAGGTTCTCCAGGCCGTACAGCACCTGCCGGGCCCGGCTGGACCCGGTTGCCGCGAGCGGTTCGATCTGGCTGCGGCGTACGGAGACGAGTGCGAACTCGGCGCCGACGAAGAAGCCGTTCGCGAGGACCAGGAGTCCGGCGAGGAGCAACTGGACCAGGCTCATCGCGCGGCCTCCAGGACGCCGCGGGCCGCCGGTTCGGCGGTGACCGGGTCGAGGACTCCGGCCAGCCGCACGAAGCGGACCTTCTCGGCCCGGTAGTGGCCGACCTGGCGGACCGAGATCCGCCAGCCGGGCAGTTCGGCCCGGTCGCCGGGTGCGGGGATCCGGCCGAGCAGATCGGCGACCAGACCGGCCACCGTCTCGTACGGGCCGTCGGGTACATCGAGCCCTATCCGGCGCAGGGTGAGGATCCGGCAGCTGCCTTCGGCGTCCCAGGCGGGCCTGCCGTCCTCGGGGACGGCGGGGGCCAGTTCGGGGCGGTCGGCGCCTTCGGCGTCGTGCTCGTCCCTGACCTCGCCGACGAGCTCCTCGATGATGTCCTCAAGGGTGACGACACCGGCGGTGCCGCCGTACTCGTCGACCACGACGGCGATCGGCTGTTCCTTGCGCAGCCGCTGGAGGAGCTGCTCGACGGGCAGGCTCTCGGGCACCAGCAACGGGGGCACCGCGATCCGGCCTGCCGGGGTGCGCGGCCGGTCCCGGGACGGAACGGCGAGCGCGTCCTTGAGGTAAATCATGCCGACGACCTCGTCGATGCGCTCCCGGTAGACGGGGAAGCGGGAGAGGCCGGTGGCCCGGGTGAGGTTGAGGACGTCGGCCGCGGTGGCGGACGTCTGAAGGGCGCTGACCTTCACCCGCGGGGTCATGACGTGCTGGGCGGTGAGGCCGGCGAGCGACAGGGTCCGTACGAAGAGATCCGCGGTGTCCTGTTCGAGAGTGCCGGCCTCGGCGGAGTGCCTGGCCAGGGAGACCAGCTCCCCCGGGGTGCGGGCGGAGGCCAGCTCGTCGGTCGGCTCGACACCGAGCAGCCGCACCAGCCGGTTGGCGACCGTGTTCAACAGGCCGATCACCGGCCGGAAGACCATGGTGAACCGGTGCTGGGGTCCGGCGACGAACCGGGCGACCTGGAGCGGCTTGGAGACCGCCCAGTTCTTGGGTACGAGTTCACCGATCACCATCTGGACGGCTGCCGCGAGGAGCATGCCGATCACCACGCTGATGCAGGGGAGGGCACCGTCGGGGAGACCGGTCAGGGTGAGTGGGCTCTCCAGCAGCTGGGCGAGGGCCGGCTCGGCGAGCATGCCGACCACCAGTGAGGTGATGGTGATGCCGAGCTGGGTGCCCGACAGCTGGAAGGAGAGTTCGCGCAGGGCGTCGACGACGGTACGGGCTCGCCGGTCGCCCTCGGCGGCGGCGCGCTCGGCGTCCGCCCGTTCCACGGTGACCAGCCCGAATTCGGCTGCCACGAAGAATCCGTTGGCGAGGATGAGAAGGAATGCCGCAGTGAGAAGCAGCAGGGGGGTGGTCATACCGCCGCCTCCACAGAAGGGGCGGCGCAGGTACTACCGGAAGATCCGTCCATTGCTGGAAGGAGTCACTCCTTGGGTCGCAGGAAGGCCCCGCAGGTCTCGGGGACCTCTGGCGGGGGCGGGGCGCACAGGGCGCCGCCGCCCTCCAGAGTAAACAACAAGAGGCCGTACAGGGCAGGGGCTCAGCCGTTGTCCGTGCCCGTGCCGTGGTTCTCGGCGAGGGCGCGGAGCGCACGGGCGTCGCGAATGGCCTGCTCCTTGGCGATTCCGGGCTGGATGCCGAGAGCGGGCATGCTGGTGCCGTCACTGAGGTCGAGGAAGACCCACGGGTCACCGACCCGCAGGTTGACGCGCACGATCTCCGCCCAGGACAACCGCCTGGTACGGGTGAGATTGACCACGGTCACCCCGCTGTCGTCCGCCATGATCTTGGGGCGGCTGAGCAGGGCGAGAACGCCGAGGAAGACCAGCGCGGTGAAGACGAAACTGGTCCGCTCCCCCGCGCTGAGCTGCTCCAGGGTGAAGGCGACGACGGTGATGACGGCGAACATCACCACCCCGACGCTCAGCAGGACCACCCGGGTGCGGGTCGGCCGGAAGGTGACCGGAAGGGCGGGGGGTTCGGTCCGGGGTGCGGGCGCTGACATGGTCTTCTTCCGTGTCCCGCCGTCAGAGACGGCAGGCGTGGATGGCTGTGGTGAGGATGGCGCGGGCGCCGAGGTCGTACAGGTCGTCCATGATCCGCTGGGCCTCCTTGGCGGCGACCATGGAGCGGACGGCGACCCAGCCCTCGTGGTGCAGCGGGGAGATGGTCGGCGACTCCAGGCCCGGGGTGAGGGCGACCGCGCGCTCCAGGTGCTCGACGCGGCAGTCGTAGTCCATCATCACGTAGCTGCGGGCGACCAGGACGCCCTGGAGCCGGCGCAGGAACTGCTGCACCTTGGGCTCGTCGTCCGGAGCGCCGATGCGCCGGATGACGACCGCTTCCGACTTCATGATCGGTTCGCCGATGACCTCAAGGCCGGCGTTGCGCAGGCTGGTGCCGGTCTCGACGACGTCGGCGATGATCTGCGCGACACCGAGCTCGATGGCGGTCTCGACTGCGCCGTCCAGGTGGACGACGGAGGCGTTGACCCCGACGTCGGTGAGGTGCTTGGCGACGATGCCTTCGTAGGAGGTGGCGATCGTCAGGCCGTCGAAGTCCTGCGGGCCCGCGGCCGTGCCGGGCTTGGTGGCGTAGCGGAAGGTCGAGCGGGCGAAACCGAGCTGAAGGATCTCCTCCGACTCGGCACCGGAGTCCAGCAGCAGGTCGCGGCCGGTGATGCCGATGTCGAGGCGGCCCGAGCTGACGTAGATCGCGATGTCCCGGGGCCGCAGGTAGAAGAACTCCACCTGGTTCTCGGGGTCGACGAGGACGAGCTCCTTTGACTCCTTGCGCTGCTGGTAGCCGGCCTCATGGAGCATCGCCATCGCAGGCCCTGAGAGTGAACCCTTGTTGGGGACGGCGATGCGCAGCATGAGGTCGGGTTTCCTTTGCAAAAGGGGTCGGTGGAATGCGGGGCGGGTGCGGAGGCCGTGCTCGGGGACGCGTGCTCAGAGATGGGCGTAGACGTCGTCGAGCGAGATTCCGCGCGCGACCATCATCACCTGGACGTGGTACAGCAGCTGGGAGATCTCCTCGGCTGCGGCGTCCTTGCTCTCGTGCTCGGCGGCCATCCAGACTTCGGCGGCCTCCTCCACGACCTTCTTGCCGATGGCATGCACTCCCTTGTCCACCAGTTCGGCGGTACGGGAGGTGGAGGGGTCGCCGTTGGCGGCCTTGAGCTGGAGCTCGGCGAAGAGCTCTTCGAAGGTTTTGTTCGCCATGATGTCCCTAGAATACGGGGTCCCCGACCCGCACTCAGCGCCAGGGTTCGCTGACCGAGCGCAGTGTGGTGGCGGTGGCCACGGCGGCGGTGACCGCTTCGTGCCCCTTGTCCTCGTTGGACCCCTCGATGCCCGCCCGGTCGAGTGCCTGCTCCTCCGTGTCGCAGGTGAGGACGCCGAAACCGACCGGCACACCGGTGTCGACCGCGACCTGGGTGAGGCCGTTGGTGACGCCGTGGGACACGTATTCGAAGTGCGGGGTGCCGCCTCGGATGATCACGCCGAGGGCGACGATCGCGTCGTAACCGCGCCCGGCCAGCACCTTGGCGACCACCGGGAGCTCGAAGCTGCCGGGGACCCTCAGCAGGGTCGGCTCGTCGATGCCCAGCTCGTGCAGGGCGCGCAGTGCGCCGTCGACGAGTCCGTCCATGACCTTCTCGTGCCACTGCGCGGCGATGACCGCCACGCGGAGGTCACCGCAGTTGCGTACGGACAGTTCGGGTGCGCCCTTGCCGCTCATGTCTCTCCTACCGCTCGATTCCTCGGGTGACTGCTGGGGACTGCTGGGGACTGCTCGGCTACTGGTTGCCGCAGGTCGACACGGTGGCGGCGTCGAGCCAGGGCAGGTCGTGCCCCATGCGGTCGCGCTTGGTGCGCAGGTACCGCAGATTGTGTTCGCCGGCCTGGACGGGCATCGGTTCCCGTCCGGTGACGGCCAGGCCGTGCCGCAGGATCGCGGCGGTCTTGTCGGGGTTGTTCGTCATCAGGCGCAGGCTGTGGACGCCGAGATCCTTGAGGATCTGGGCGCCTGCCGCGTAGTCCCTGGCGTCGGCCGGCAGGCCGAGCTCCAGATTGGCGTCCAGGGTGTCGACGCCGCGCTCCTGGAGTTCGTACGCGCGCAGCTTGGAGACGAGTCCGATGCCCCGTCCCTCGTGGCCGCGCAGATAGACCACGACGCCGCGGCCCTCGTCCGTGATGCGCCGCATGGAGGTGTGCAGCTGGGGACCGCAGTCGCAGCGCTCGGACTGGAAGATGTCGCCGGTCAGGCACTCGGAGTGGACCCGGACCAGCACGTCGTCGCCGCCCCCGATGTCGCCGTGGACCAGCGCGACGTGCTCGACACCGTCCACGGTGGAGCGGTAGCCGTAGGCGGTGAACGCGCCGAAGTCCGTCGGCAGCCGGACCTCGGCCTCGCGGCGGACGGTCGGCTCGGAGGTGCGCCGGTAGGCGATCAGGTCCTCGATGGAGATGATCGTGAGCCCGTGCTTGCGGGCGAACGGGACCAGTTGGGGAAGGCGCAGCATGACGCCGTCCTCGCCCGCGATCTCGACGATCGCCCCGGCGGGCCGCAGTCCGGCGAGCCGGGCGAGGTCGACGGCCGCCTCGGTGTGGCCGTTGCGCACGAGCACGCCGCCGGGGCGGGCGCGCAGCGGGAAGATGTGGCCGGGGCGCACGAAGTCGCCGGGGCCCGCGGTGCCGCCCGCGAGCATCCGGAGCGTGGTGGCCCGGTCTGCGGCGGAGATGCCGGTGGACACGCCGTGTGCGGCGGCGGCATCGACGGAGACGGTGAAGGCGGTCTTCATCGACTCGGTGTTGTGGTCGACCATCTGCGGGAGTTCGAGCCGTTCCAGCTCGTCGTTCTCCATGGGCGCGCAGATGAGTCCGCGGCACTCGCTCATCATGAAGGCGACGATCTCGGGGGTGGCCTTCTCGGCCGCGATGACGAGGTCGCCCTCGTTCTCGCGGTCCTCGTCGTCGACGACCACGACGGGCCGGCCGGCCGCGATGTCGCGGACGGCCTGCGCCACGGGGTCGAGGGTGAGGTCCTCGTCGGGCACGTGGTGTTCCCGGTGCAACCAGGTGGGCTGGGCAGTCATGCCGTGGCTCCTTCCAGAGCGGGTGTCCGCGTACGCAGCCACCAGTCGCGCATGCCCCACAGGACGAGGGCGCCGTAGACGACGTAGATGAGACCGGAGAAGGCGAGACCGCTGTGGAAGTTGAGCGGTACGCCGACCAGGTCGACGAGGAGCCAGGCGAACCAGAAATCGACCATGCCGCGGGCCTGGGCGAGCATCGCCACGAGCGTGCCGGCGAATATGTACGCGTCCGCCCACGGGCTCCAGGAGAGCGAGGGGAACGCGGTGAACAGGCCGCCGACCGCGAGGGTGCCGACGGCGGCACCGCCGAGCAGGTAGCCGCGCTCGCGCCAGGTGGCGAACCGTACGGCGATGGAGCCGTCCTGGGCCCGCTGCCTGCCCCTGGTCCACTGCTGCCAGCCCCAGACGGCCACGGCGATGACGATGACCTGCTTGCCCACGCTGCCCGCCTGGTGCACGGAGACGTTGGCGGCGACCAGGACGGCGCCGGACAGCAGTTGGGCGGGCCAGGTCCAGATCGAGCGGAGCCAGCCCAGGGTCAGGGCGATCAGACCGATCGTGTTGCCGATCATGTCGGACCAGATGATGTGCTGTCCGAAGACGCTGAACGCCTCCGAGTTCAGCCAGTGCAGGGCGCTCACTTCACCGGCTCCTCGGGCTCCTGCGCGCGGTGGCCGAGCAGCCGCTCGACGTACTTCGCGATGACGTCCACCTCCAGGTTGACCGGGTCGCCGGGCTCCTTGTGGCCGAGCGTGGTCAGGGAGAGGGTGGTGGGGATGAGGCTGACGGTGAAGTAGTCGGGTCCGGCGTCCACAACGGTCAGGCTCACGCCGTCGACGGTGATCGACCCCTTCTCCACCACGTACCGAGTGAGCTCCGCGGGGAGGGAGACCTTCACGATCTCCCAGTTCTCGGAGGCCTCGCGCTCGACGATGCGGCCCGTGCCGTCCACGTGCCCCTGCACGATGTGCCCGCCGAGCCGGCCACCGAGCGCCATGGGCCGCTCCAGGTTGACCCGGGAGCCGGGCCGCAGTGCGCCCAGGCTGGACCGGTTCAGCGTCTCGGCCATCACATCGGCGGTGAACTCCTGCTCGCCGTGGTCGACGACGGTCAGGCACACGCCGTTGACGGCGATCGAGTCGCCGTGCTTGGCGCCCTCGGTGACCACGGGTCCGCGCAGGCGGAATCGGGAGGCGTCGCCGAGGTTCTCGACGGCGGTGACCTCACCCAGCTCTTCGACAATTCCGGTGAACACTCAGTTTCCCTTCGTGGCAGGGCCGGGGACGGCGGTGATGCGCAGATCAGGGCCGGTACGCACGGTCTCGGTCACATGGAGGCGCAACGCCTGGGTGATGGTGGTGATTCCGGCGTCGGCGAGGGCCGCGGGGCCCGCGCCGAGGAGCACGGGGGCGAGGTATCCGACGATCCGGTCGACCGCTCCGGCCGCGACGAAGGCCCCGGCCAGGGTCGGTCCGCCTTCCAGGAGTACGGAGCGGACGCCTCGCCCGTGGAGGGCGGCGAGCAGCGCGGGAAGGTCCAGTCCGGGGCCGGCCGCGGCGCGCGGCAGCCGCAGAACGGCCTCTTCGGGGAGGTGGCGGGCGTCCGCGTCATCGGCGACCGCGATCAGGGTGGGCGCGGTGGTGTCGAGGACCCGGGCGCCGGGCCGCACGGCCGTGGCGGCGGTGTCGACGACGACGCGCAGCGGCTGGACCGCGCCGTCGATGCCCCGGACGCCGAGCTGGGGATCGTCGGTGCGGGCGGTGCCGGAGCCGACCACGACGGCGTCCGCCTCGGCGCGCAGCCGGTGGACGTCGGCGCGGGACTCGGCCGAGGTGATCCAGCGGCTGGTGGCGTCGGCGGCCGCGATCCGGCCGTCCAGGGTCGCCGCGTACTTCCAGGTGACATGGGGCCGGCCCAGGCGCACCGAGGTCAGCCAGGCGGCGTTGCCCTGCTCGGCGTCCTCGGCGAGGAGGCCCTGCTCGGCCTTGACGCCGGCGGCGCGCAGGGTGTCCGCACCGCCGGTGGCCTGCGGGTTCGGGTCGCCGACCGCGTACACGACGCGGGCGATCCCGGCCTCGACGAGCGCCTGGGCGCAGGGGCCGGTGCGTCCGGTGTGGTTACAGGGTTCGAGGGTGACGTAGGCGGTGCCGCCGCGGGCCTTCTCGCCGGCCGCGCGCAGGGCGTGGATCTCGGCGTGCGGCCCTCCGGCGCGCTGGTGGAAGCCCTCACCGGCGGGGCGGCCCGCCGCGTCGAGGACGACGCACCCGACGACCGGGTTGGGGCTGGTGGAGCCGAGACCGCGGGCTGCGAGCGCGATGGCTCGGCGCATTGCGGTGGTGTCGGCTGCGGTGTCCACCGGGTCCTCCTGCCTCTTCGGGCACGGACTCCGGGGCCTGTCGATGACGACAGATGAAGCGGAACGCGGAACGGGGACGCCGAATGCCGGAAAAACGGATGGATCGGTCGCCCGAAAACCATCCGCCGACGGCGGCGTACCCGCGAAACGGCCCGCCGCGCACTGCCTCCCATCCGGACTTTAACCGTCGGTCCAGGAATCCCACCTGGTCAACCGGCCGCTGGTTGCGGACGGGTCGCGGACTATAACCGCCGGTTCGGAATTGCACCGACCCCGGAGTGCGCTGCTGCTGGTACAGGATCAGTGTGCCACGACTCGCCGTGACCCATACGGGTGAACGCTGTGGAGTGGCTCACAGACAGCCTGTGACAAGGGCTGTCTCAGCCATGTTTCCGGTGCCGGGTCGGTGGTGCGGGGTTCCGTCCTCAATCGCCGGACGGGCTGGTTTGTGCGGGTGTCCCCGCCGGGTGCGCGTTACCCGGTGGGTGGGGGTCCGGTGCCCCTCCGGGGCGTCTCCTCGGACGACGAACGTGCGGCCGGAACGGACAGGCACCCGGGTACCTGTTCGTCGTCCTGCGGGGACTCCCCTGCACGGCCCCGGACCCGGCCGTCCCGCGTCTGCGGCAGTCGTCGGGCCGGTGTGCGGACGCGCACGATGCAGGGGTGGGGACGCGCAGGGGAGTCCCCGCAGGAAATGGCGTACGACCCGGGCCCCTCGCGGACCCGGGTGAACACGCCATTTCTGAGGAGACGCCCCGGAGGAGCACCGCCCCCCACCCACCGGGAAAGCGCACCCGGCGGGGCACCCGACGCCACCCAGCCCGTCCGGCGATTGAGGACGGAACCCCGCACCCCGGACCGGGGCAACGCACCCTCACAGCCCCGGCGCGAACAACGCGTCCTGAGCCGCCTCCCGCGCCGCGAGCAACGCGCCGCGCAGGACCGCCGTCCCGCCGAGCAGACCGGCCCTGACCTCGGTGCGCAGCGGGGACATCATGGCCAGGCGTTCCTCGACCCGTGCGGCCAGCGCGTCGCCGCCCGCATGGCCGACCTCGCCCGACAGCAGCACACACCCCGGGTCGAGGACCGAGACGACGGCTGCCGCGCCCAGGGCCAGCCGGTCGGCGAGGGTGCCGAGGAACGCCTCGCTGTCGCCCGTCCCCGCGAGGGCCGAGCGCACGGCGACCGCCGCGCCCGGTTCCTGACCGCCGGCCGGGGCGGCGATGCCGTGGGCGGCCGCCAGCTCGCAGAGCGGCACCGAGCCCACCAGGGAGTGAAACCCGCCGTCGCAGTTGACGGCCGAGGGGATGCCGAGGGTGCCGGGGACCGGCAGGAAGCCGATCTCGCCCGTGCCGCCCGAGGCTCCGCGGCGCAGCTTCCCGTCCAGCATGACGGCCGCCCCCACGCCGTGTCCGAGCCACAGCAGGACGAAGGTGTCGTGGTCGCGGGCCGCGCCGACGCGGTGTTCGGCGACGGCGGCGAGATTGGTCTCGTTCTCGACCAGCACGGTCGCGGGCAGCCGCTGCTGGAGCGCCCGGACCAGGGTGCGGTGCCAGGCCGGCAGACCCGTGGTGTCGCGGAGGTCCCCGGTGACCGGGTCGATCAGGCCGGGGGCACCGATGCCGACGCTGTGCAGCGGCGCGGTGCCCGCCCGGAGCGCGGTGCGTTCCACGAGGCCGACGGCCTGTTCGACGGCGTCGTCGGTGGCGGTCTCGGTGCCGATCGGCAGGGTGGCCTCGGCCAGTGTCGCGCCCAGGAGGTCGGCGACGACCACGGCGACGCTGTCGGTACGTACGTCGAGGGCGGCCAGGTGGGCGCGGTCGGCGACGATCCCGTAGAGCCGGGCGTTGGGCCCGCGGCGCTCGGCCCCGGCCTCGCCGACCACCCGGACCAGGCCCGCCCCCTGAAGCCGTTCGACCAGGTCGGCGACGGTGGGCCGGGAGAGCCCCGTCAAGGTCTTCAGCTGTGTGGCCGTCAGCGGCCCGTCCTGCTGGAGGAGCCGCAGGGCGAGCCGGTCGTTGATGGCCCTGGCGGTGCTCGGTGATGCGGGCATGCCGGGATCCTTCCAGACCGCCGCCGCGGTCGATGCCGGCACGGCCTATTTATCAGGCAGGGTTCCTGATAGTTTACTGCCCGCATCGTGGAGAAGGGCGCCGGGGAGCGTCGGAACCGCGGCATCGGAGAGTTCCCAGGGGAGGGCACGGCGGTATGACGACGGATTCCACGACAACGGTCTTCAGCACGGAGCAGGTGAGGCGCGCCAGGTACGCCGTCGCCTCGGTCTTCGCCGTGCACGGCGCGGTGACGGGCAGCTTCGCCACCCGGGTGCCGTGGATCCAGGACCACGCCGGGGTCAGCGCGGGACAGCTCGGTCTCGCCCTGGCCTTCCCGGCGATCGGCGCCTCGCTCGCGATGCCGCTGGCCGGTGCGGTCAGCCACCGATTCGGCGCCCGGACCGCGCTGCGCGGGCTGCTGGTGCTGTGGACCCTGGCGCTGATCCTGCCCGCCCTGGCCCCCAACCTGTTGACGCTGTGCGGGGCGCTCCTGGTGTACGGGGCGTCGGCGGGCATGTCCGACGTGGCGATGAACGCGCTCGGGGTCGAGGTGGAGAACCGCCTCGACAAGTCGATCATGTCCGGGCTGCACGGGATGTGGAGCGTGGGCGCCCTGATCGGTTCGGCGGCGGGCACGGTGGCCGCCCACCTGGGCGCCGACGCACGACTGCACCACACCATCGCCGCGCTCGTCCTCACGGCACTCGGCCTGATCGCCTGCCGGCGGGTGCTGGATCTGCACAGCGAGCCGGACGCGGAGGCACCGCCGCGCTTCGCCCTGCCGCCCAAGTCGGCCCTGATCATCGGCGCGGTGGGATTCTGCGCGGTGTTCGCGGAGGGCGCCAGCCTGGACTGGTCGGCGATCTACCTCCGGGACGTCCTGGACAGTTCCGCGGGTATGGCGGCCGCGTCGACGACCGCGTTCGCGCTGACCATGGCGGTGGCCCGGATCGCCGGCGACCGGGTCGTCGACCGCTTCGGCGCGGTGCGGACCGTACGGACCGGCGGCGTCCTCGCCACGGCCGGCGGGGTGCTGGTGGTCACCGCGCCCAACGCGGCCCTGGCGATGTGCGGGTTCGGCCTCTTGGGCCTCGGTATCGCCGTGGTCGTGCCGCTCGCCTTCGCGGCGGCGGGGCGCAGCGGACCGAACCCGAGCCAGGCGATCGCGGGTGTCGCGACGATCACCTACACCTCGGGCCTGATCGCCCCGTCTGCGATCGGCTCGCTCGCCGAGGCGACCTCACTGATCGTCTCCTTCGGCCTGGTGTCGGTGCTGGCCTTCGGGCTGGTGCTCGGAGCCGGTGTGCTGCGGGCGGGCGACCGTAAGACGGTGTCGTCCCCGGACGCCGGCGTTCCGGGCACCGCTGCGGCCGAGCCGCGCCCCTGAGCCGTCGGCCCACGGGGCCGGTGAGGAGGACGCCCTGCGCGCGCCCGGATCCCGGCCGCGGGTACACCAGGAACCGGCACTAACATGGCGCTGATCATTTCCGCGGTCTGCGCCGTGCCCCGCGAGGCACCGGTCCTCCGCACCTACCCACAGGGAGCGGCCATGGGCCTCGATGTGCGCCGGACCTTGCACGGCGACGGGAAGACCCCGGCACCGGGAGCCGTGGTCCGTCCGGACGAACGGCTCACCCGGCCCCGTACGTTCGGGCTCGGCGCCCAGCACGTGGTCGCGATGTCCGGGGCGTCCTTCGTCGTGCCGTCACGCCCGTGGTGATCATCGAAGCGGTCGCTGTCTGACCTGGTCGGGCCGAACCTCATCACCACCCGGCAACACATCAAGGAGCAAGACCATGGCGGGCTTCGGCTGGAAGCTGCACGGCGACGGCAAGAGCCTCGCACCGGGCGAGGTCGTACGACCGGATGAGCGGCTCACCTGGGGGCGCACCGCCGGCCTCGGTGCGCAGCACGTGGTCTCCATGATCGGGGCCTGCTTCGTCGCCCCGATCCTGATGGGTCTGGACGCCAACCTGGCCGTCATGGCATCCGGTGTGGCCACCATCCTCTTCCTGCTCATCACCCGTGGCCGTATCCCCAGCTATCTCGGCAGCAGCCTGTCGTTCATCGGCGTGGCCGCCGTCATCAAGACCCAGGGCGGCGACGCGGCAACCCTCACCGGCGCACTCCTGGTCGTCGGCGCGGTCCTCTTCCTCTGCGGGGCGGTCGTTCGTGCCCTGGGCGCCCGCGTCATCCACGCCGTCCTGCCGCCGGTGGTCACCGGCGCGGTGGTCATGCTCATCGGGTTCAACCTGGCTCCCGTCACCGCCGGCACCTACTGGCCCCAGGACCAGTGGACCGCGCTGCTCACGATGCTCTTCACGGGCTTCGCCCTCGTGGTCCTGCGCGGCTTCTGGTCCCGTATCGCGATCTTCCTCGGCCTGGCCTTCGGCTACCTGGTCTCCTGGGTCTTCGACCGCGTCCTCGGCAAGATCCACTCCCCCGCCGGAGGCACCGAATCGGTCGACCACTGGCGCCTCGACCTCTCAGGAGTGGCCAAGGCCGACTGGATCGGCCTTCCCACCTTCCACGCCCCGAGCTTCTCCCTCTCCGCCGTTCTCGTCGCCCTGCCCGTCGTCATCGCGCTCATCGCCGAGAACGCCGGACACGTCAAGGCAGTCGGCGAGATGACCGGCGACCCGCTGGACGACAAGCTCGGCACGGCGATCATGGCCGACGGCGCGGCCACCGTGCTGTCCACGTCCGTCGGCGGCCCCGCCACGACCACGTACGCCGAGAACATCGGCGTCATGGCCGCCACCCGCGTCTACTCGACCGCCGCCTACTGGTGCGCCGCCGGCTTCGCGATCCTGTTCGGACTCTGCCCCAAGTTCGGCGCCGTCGTGGCCGCCATCCCCGGCGGAGTCCTCGGCGGAATCACCGTCATCCTCTACGGCATGATCGGCCTGCTCGGCGCCCAGATCTGGGTCCGGTCCCGCGTCGACCTCTCCAACCCGCTCCACCTCGTACCCGTGGCCGCGGGACTCATCGTGGGAATCGGCAACGTCAGCCTGACGCTCACCGACAACTTCGAGCTCAGCGGCATCGCGCTGGGAACCCTGATCGTCGTCATCGGCTACCACGCCCTTCGGGCCCTGGCGCCTGCTCACATGAAGATCGAGCCGTGAGCGAGCAACGACTGAGCAGGTTCTGAACTGCGAGGAACCACCGGTCACCACGGGTGCCGTACGTGCGGGTGCGTCTACGGGTGCGGGGCGGGATCCGGGTCGGCGTCCAGTTCCAGGGGCGCGAAGGCGAAGGTGCGGTACGGGTCCCAGTCCGTGCTGAGCCTGAGCCTGCGGCTCAACTGGGCCCAGCCGAGCGGGGCTGCGGCGATGACCCACGCGTCCGGGCTCTGCGCCATGAGACGTACGGCGGGCCGCAGCCAGGAGGCCGCCCGCTCCGGCCAGTCCACGACCGCGACGACCGTACCCCCGCCGGCCTGCCACGCGGCGGCAAAAGCCTCTGCCGCCGTCCGTGAGGCCGTGTCCCGGCTGTGCCCCACCGCGACGGTCGAGATGCCGGCGGCAGACGCCGTCAGCACAGCCAGCAGCGAACGGAGTTCGGCCTCGGTGTGCGGAGCGGGCGGTGGCATCCCGGCGTACCGCGCGGCCGACGCCGCGGGCAACAGCGGGGAGCGGGCGAGATCCCGCATCCGCCGTCCCGTCATGCGGGTCATGCGGCATCGTGGAAGACCAGGCCCAGGGCGTGGCGGCGGCCGGAGCGTACGGTGCTGACACCGTGCCGCATACCGCCGGCCGACCAGCCGCGCATGGTGCGGATGGGCCGGTCCCGGGTGGTGAAGATCAGACCGTGCCCCTGCGGCAGCACGGTGACGCTGCCGCGCGACTGGGCCCGGGGCCGCTGTTCGACCAGCAGGAACTCCCCACCGGTGTAGTCCGTCCCGTGGGTGTCGAGACCGACGACCACCTGGAGCGGGAAGAGCATGTCGCCGAAGACGTCGCGGTGCAGGGCGTTCCAGTCGTCCGGCCCGTAGCGGAGCAGGATCTGCGCGGACCGGTCCTGGCCGGCCGCGTGGCACATCTCGATCCACTCCTCCAGCCCGTCGGGCCAGGGAGCCGGCCGCCCGAGCCGCTGCGCCCAGTCACGCGCGACGGTGAGCAGGCGCGGGTACAGCGCTCGCCGCAACTGCCGTACCGGCTCCGGAAGCTCATGGGTGAAGTAGCGGTACTGACCGGAGCCGAAGCGGTGCCGGGCCATGTCGACGGTGGAACGGAATCGGTCGGCGTCGTCGTACAGCCCGGCCAGGGCACGGCACTCGTCAGGGGTGAGCAGCGGCGGGGTCAGGGCGCAGCCCTGGGCGTCGAGCTCGGCGGCCACGGCCGTCCAGTCGGCGGCGGCCACCCTGCGGCGGGCCTCGGTGACGGTGAAAGCGGTACGCATACGGTGCTCCGGGTATGGGTGGGCGTCAGATGAGAACGGGCTGCAGGGCCCCTTCGTGGATCAGGAGGTCCTGCTTGCGGGGGACACCGCCCGCGTAGCCGCGCATCGAGCCGTCGGCCCCGACGACCCGGTGGCACGGCCGCACCACCAGCAGCGGATTGGCCCCGATCGCCGCGCCCACCGCGCGGATCTCCGCGCGCTCGGCACCCAGCTGCTTCGCCAGGTGCCCGTAGGTGGTCGTGGTGCCGTAGGGGATCTCGTCCAGCGCGTCCCAGACGCGTCGCTGGAACGCCGATCCGGTGGGCAGGAACTCCAGGTCGAACGTTTTCACCGCACCCTCGAAGTAGGCCCGGAGCTGGCGCGCCACCTCGGCGAACGCCGCGTCGTCACGCCGCCCGCCGGCCTGGACGGCCGCCCCGCCCTTCTGGCCCGGCATCGACAGGGATGCCAGCGCGACGCCGCCCCTGGCCGTGGCGGACTCCTCGCCCACCAGCAGAAGCTCGCCGAGCGGGCTGCCGATCGTGCTGTGGAGCGTCATGGTCGCGGTCCCTTCGCAGCTGTCCTCACCTCCTCACCATGCACCGGCCGGAACGCCGGGGCTGGCGGGAATCGGACACGGCGTTCGGCATCCGCCGGCCCTATCCGAAGCCGGCGACGGCCGTGGCGCGAGCAACGGGCGGGAGGCCTGCGGACCCGATGACGTTCCAGTGGATCTCCAGTACGGCGGTCGAGTGGTTGAGGGTGATGTAGTGCAGTCCCGGTGCCCCTTCGTCGAGCAGCCGCCGCGCCATGCCGGTCGCGTGGGCGACCCCGATCCGGTGTCCTTCGGCCGGGTCGCCACGGGCCGCGTCGAGCCGGCGGGCCAGGTGCGCGGGGAACGTCGCGTTGCTGAGTTCGGCGAAGCGCCGGATCTGCCGGGCGTCGGTGGCGGGCATGATCTCCGGAATGATCGGGGTGTCGCATCCCGCGGCGGCCACCCGGTCGCGCAGCCGCAGATAGTCGTCCGCGTCGAAGAACATCTGAGTGATGGCGTAGTCGGCGCCGGCCCGGCATTTGTCGACGAAGTGCCGGATGTCGTCGTCCCAGTCCGGCGAACGCGGGTGCCGCTCGGGGAAGGCCGCCACCCCGACGCTGAAGTCGCCCAGGGCCGTGACGAGGCTGACGAGCTCGTGAGCGTACTCAAGCCCTCCGGGGTGGGTGGTCCAGGGGCCGCCGGGGTCGCCCGGCGGGTCACCACGCAGAACGAGGACGTCACGGATACCGGCATCGGCGTAGCGGCCCACGATGTGCCGCAGTTCGGTCGTCGAATGGCCGACCGCGGTGAGGTGGGCGACCGGACGCAGTGTGGTCTCGGAGGCGAGCCGTTCCGTCACCGCGATGGTGCGGTCCCGGGACGATCCTCCGGCACCGTAGGTGACGGACACGAAGGTCGGCGAGAGCGATTCGATCTGCCGGACCGTCCGCCAGAGGGTGCGTTCTCCGGCGTCGGTCCTGGGTGGGAAGAACTCGAAGGAGAAGGAGCGGGTGCCGGTGGCCAGGATGTCGCGCAGGGTGCTCATGAGGGGCCTCCATGAGCGTTGAAGCAGCCGGCTTCGGGGTGGTGGATGACGATCGCGTCGGTGGACTGCTCGGGGTGCAGCCGGAATTCCTCGGAGGGGTTCACTCCGTGCCAGTACTCCGCCCGTGACTCGGTCAACTGCAGTGGAAGACCGGGCAGTTCCATGTAGTCGCGGTGCGCGTCCGCGAAAGTGAAGCGCGTCCGCTCGCCACCGTCCTCACCCAGGATGACCGGATCGTCGCCCTTGGACACACACGGGAAGCACCCGTACACGATCGCCGCTTCCAGCATGTTCTCGGTGTGCAGCCGGTCCATCCGCAACCGCGGCCGGCCCTCGGTCTCCGCCGGCTCCTGGTACGAAGGACCGCTCCCACGGGCCGGCTTCAGCCCCCACCGGCCCTTGAACGACGCGGCCTCGTCGAGCCAGGCCGCGTACTCCTTGAGCGGTGTGCCCTTGATGATCCGCGTTCCCCGGAACGGCGGGGTGGGCACCGGGTTGTCCGTGCCCACGTCCGACCGGGCCGAGCCGCGTTCCTCGTCCGGCTCCTCGAAGGCGTAGCGGACCTCGCCCCCGTGGATCTCCTGCAGGTCCTGCTCGACATGGGCGCGGGTCGGCGCGGCGCCACCGCGCGGCCGGTCCGGCGTGGCGAAACCGTCCGGCACCTCCCGCGCCTGCGGCATCGTGCCCGTCGCACCGTCGCCCGCCACCACCCGCGTGGCCAACGCCGTCCGGAGGTCCCGCCCTCGGGCGGTCATGACGGCCCCGCGAGGACCGGCTCGATCTCGGTCGCGGAGGCCGGGCCGTAGGTGCGCTCGATCCGGTGCAGGAGTTCGGCGGGAACGAGCTTGTACTCCTGGGGGCCGACCGATTCGAGTACCGCTGTGGCGAGTGCGCAGCCGAGCCGGGCCGCCGCTTCGAGGGACAGTCCGGCGCCGGTGCCGGCCAGGAAGCCGGCCCGGAAGCCGTCGCCCACGCCGGTGGGGTCGACCGGGGCCGGGGTGGGTACCGCGGGGACGTTCAGCGGGGGCCGGCCCTCCCGCGCGATGACCACGCCGCCGGGGCCCAGGGTGGTGATCCAGGTGCCGGACCTGTGGAGGATGCCGTCCGCGCTCCAGCCGGTTCGTTCCTGGAGCAGCGCCGCCTCGTACTCGTTGGTGAACAGGTAGGTGGCGCCCTCCACCAGACGCCGCGTCTGGTCGCTGTCGAGCCGGGCGAGCTGCTGCGAGGGGTCGGCGGCGAACGGCAGGCCGAGGAGCCGGCACTCGTCGGTGTGGCGCAGCATGGCGTCGATGTCGTTGGCCGCGATCACGACGAGCCCGGGGAACTCACCGTGTTCGGCGATCGAGGCGAGGCCGATGTGCTTCGCCTCTGACATGGCGCCGGCGTAGAACGTCGCGATCTGGTTCTGGTCGGCGTCGGTGGTGCACACGAACCGTGCGGTGTGCAGGGTGGCGCTGACGCGGACGGATCCGGTGTCCACCCCGGTCTCCCGGAGCCATGCGTCGTAGTCGGTGAAGTCCTTGCCCGCCGCGCCGGCGAGCACGGGCCGCAGGCCCAGCCGGGCCAGGCCCACGGCGATGTTGGCGGCGACTCCCCCGCGCCGCACCTCCAGCGTGTCGGCGAGGAACGACAGCGAGACCCGGTCGAGGTGCTCGGGGATCAGCTGGTCCGCGAAACGTCCGGGGAAGACCATCAGGTGGTCGGTGGCGATCGATCCGGTGACGGCGATACGCACGACGTCATCTCCTCATCCTGTGTCGGGGGCGTCCTGTGCCGGGGTACCTGTCGCTCGGGTGCCGGGGGGCGGGGGCCCGTCGCCCGCCGTCAGAGGCCGACGGCCTGGCGCAGGGCCTGGACGCGGTCGGTGTGCTCCCAGGTGAAGTCGGGGTGCTCCCGGCCGAAGTGGCCGTACGTGGCGGTCTGGGCGTAGATCGGACGCAGCAGGTTCAGGTCGCGGATGATGGCGGCCGGGCGAAGGTCGAAGACGGCGGCGATGGCGTGCTCGATCCGGTCGACGGCGACCTTGGCGGTGCCGAAGGTCTCGACGAACAGGCCCACGGGTTCGGCCTTGCCGATCGCGTAGGCGATCTGGACCTCGCAGCGCTCCGCGAGACCGGAGGCGACGACGGTCTTCGCGACCCAGCGCATCGCGTAGGCGGCCGAACGGTCCACCTTGGACGGGTCCTTGCCGGAGAACGCGCCGCCGCCGTGCCGGGCCATCCCGCCGTACGTGTCGATGATGATCTTCCGGCCGGTGAGTCCGGCGTCGCCCATCGGGCCGCCGATCTCGAAGCGTCCGGTCGGGTTGACGAGCAGCCGGTGGCCCTCGGTGTCGAGCTTGATGCCGTCCTGCGCGAGTTCGGCCAGTACGTGGTCGACGACGTACTCGCGGATGTCCGGGGTCAGCAGGCCGTCCAGGCTGATGTCGGCGGCGTGCTGCGAGGAGACGACGACGGTGTCGAGGCGTACCGGCCGGCTGCCCCGGTACTCGATGGTGACCTGAGTCTTGCCGTCGGGGCGCAGATAGGGGATCGAGCCGTCCCTGCGGGCCTGGGAGAGGCGGCGGGAGAGCCGGTGGGCGAGTTCGATCGGCAGCGGCATCAGGTTGGGCGTCTCGTCGGTGGCGTAACCGAACATCAGGCCCTGGTCACCCGCGCCCTGCTGGTCGAGTTCCCCGCCCTCACCGCCGGTGCGGTGTTCGTAGGCGTTGTCGACGCCCTGGGCGATGTCGGGCGACTGGGTGCCGAGGGAGACCGAGACGCCGCAGGAGGCGCCGTCGAATCCCTTCGATGAGGAGTCGTAGCCGATCTCGAGGATCTTGTTGCGTACGAGCTGGTCGATGGGCACGTAGGCGGACGTGGTCACCTCGCCCGCGATGTGCACCTGGCCGGTGGCGATCAGGGTCTCCACGGCGACCCGGGCGGCCGGGTCCTCCTTCAGCAGGGCGTCCAGGATCGTGTCGCTGATCTGGTCGGCGATCTTGTCGGGGTGTCCCTCGGTGACGGACTCCGAGGTGAACAGGCGTGTCGACATCAGCAGGGTCCTTCGCTCGGCGGGTGGTCGATTCGGTGTCGGCCGGGGTGGTTTCGGCGCTTCACGGGGTCGGTTCGGCGTCGGATGTCCTCGGCCGCACGCCGGACGCGGTCTCTTCGGTGGCGAACGGGGACGGCGCGGCCAGGGCCCGGTCGACGAGCGCTTCGGCGGCGCCGGTGTAGGCCGTGGGGTCGAGCAGCTTCTCCAGGGTCGGGCCGTCGAGGCAGCGGACGACGTCCGGGTGTGCGCGCAGGACCTCGGACAGCGGCCGTCCCTCCCGGACCGCGGTCTGGGAGGCGTCGGTGAGCAGTTCCCTGGCGCCGGCCCGGCCCAGGTGCGGGGCCAGGACCGCCGCCAGCCGCTCGGTCACCACCTGGCTGCCGGTGCGCGCCAGGTTCGCGCGCATCCGGCCGGGGCTGACGACCAGCCCGGCGGCGAGTTCGGCGGCCGTGTGGGCGGCGCCGCCGGTCAGCCGCAGGCATTCGCGCAGCAGCAGCCACTCGGCATGCCAGGGGCCGGCGGAGCGTTCGTCCTCGGAGATCAGGCACTGGGTCAGTCCGGTGGCCAGCAAGGGGACTTGCAGGGCCGCGCTGCGGATCAGGGTGGCGAGCACGGGGTTGCGCTTGTGGGGCATCGCCGAGGAGCTGCCGCGCCCGGCGACGGCGGGTTCCGTGACCTCGCCGATCTCGGTCCTGGTCAGCACCTGGACATCGGCGGCGATCTTCCCCAGCGCCCCGGCGGTGAAGGCCAGGGCCGCCGCCACGTCCGCGACGGGGGTGCGCAGCGCGTGCCAGGGCAGCACCGGGCGGGCCAGCGAGGTCTCGGCGGCGAACCGGTCGACGAGCAGGTCGAGATAGCGGTCGGGGTCGTCCGGCGGGCCGTCGGGCGTCGCGTACTCCAGGTAGCCGGCCAGGGTGCCGGCCGCGCCGCCGAGCGAGACCGGCAGCGTCCGCTCCACGGCGCGCAGCCGGGCTCCGGCGTCCAGGACCAGCGCCCGCCATCCGGCGGCCTTGAGGCCGAAGGTGGTGGGCACCGCGTGCAGGGCCAGGGTCCGGCCCGCCATGACGGTGCTCCGGTGCCGTCCGGCGAGGCCGGCCAGGTCCGCGGCGGTCCGCTCCAGGTCGGCGCCGATCAGCCGCAGCGCGTCGCGGCACACCAGCATGACGCCGGTGTCCAGCACGTCCTGGCTGGTCGATCCCCGGTGGACGAACTCGGCCGCGGCGGGGTCGGTGGCCGCGACCGCCGCGGTGAGGGCCCGGACGAGACCGACGACGGGGTTGGCGGTCTCCCGGCAGGCCAGGGCCAGGGAGCGCAGGTCCATCCGCTCGGCGCGGGCAGCACGGGTGATCACCTCGGCCGCCGCGGCGGGCATCGTCCCCAGCGCCGCCTGGGCGCGGGCCAGCGCCGCTTCCGCGTCGAGCATCGCCTGGAGCCAGGCGCGGTCGCAGACCGCCTCCTCGACGGGGACGCCGGCCCGGACCGGTGACAGCAGCCCGCTGTCGGTCCCGCCGTCGAAGCCCGCACTCATGACGCCACCTCCGCCAGGCCGCCGTCGTGGCGGCCGGCGGCCGACCAGGCCCGTGCGGGGACGATCGCCAGGACCGCACGCGCGATGGCGTCGGAGTCGCCGAGGGTCACCGAGTTGACGCCGGGCCGGATGCCGGCCGCCGTCACCCAGTGGACGGCTTCGGTGGGGACGCCGTACGCGAAGCGGCGGGGGTGCGTGCGGCCGTGGACGTCCACCGTCCGGTAGGGGCGTTCCGTGATCGCCAGGCCGCCGGTTTCGTACTCGGTGCCGCAGCTTCCCTCCAGCCGGTACGGGACCGCCTGTCCGCTGGCGAGCAGCTGGCGCAGCAGGGCGTCCCCGGTGCGTCGGAGGTTGGGTTCCGGCAGCCGGGCCTCGATGAGGACGGTGGAGCGGACGGGTTCCGTGTCGAGGGTCTTGGAGACGGCCACGAACGCGGGGCGGCTGCCGGTGTCGATGCCGATCTCCAGGTCCGGACCGATGATCTCCACCACGTCGGCCTCGATCAGGGCCCGCAGTTCCTCGATGCGGGAGACGGGCGGGCCGATGGACAGATAGGCGTTGAGCGGGGTGTACCAGCCCTGGAGGTCGTCACGGTAGGAATTGCCCTCCAGGCCGCCGTGGTCGACCGCCAGCCGGATCTCGTTGCGCAGATCCCGCAGGACGTCCAGGGCCGCCTTGAGCGGTCCGCTGAGGTTGCCGGCCCGAGCGTCGCGCACGTCCTGTGCCAGGTGGTCGAGCAGCCAGTCGCGGAAGGTGTGGCGGTCCTCGAACCGGCGCTGTGCGAGCGGGCGGGAGAGGGCCTTCCAGTTCCAGCGGTCGGGTTCGGCGATACCGAAGTCGTCGAGCAGCAGCCGTTCGCCCTCACCGGCCGGCGCCGCCAGGTAGCGGGGGACGAATCCCCGGGCGGCGGAGGCCCGGCCACGCGCGGTCAGCAGCGTCTCGTAGTAGACGCTCTCGACCTCCTTGGCGATCAGCGGCCACAGGTCCGTCCCGAAGTGGACGCGCTCGGCGCCGACGGCGCGGCGGCGCAGCCCGCCGATCGTCAGCGGGGTGAGCACGCGCGGAACATGCCGTCCGTGCGCGCCCTTCTCGTTCTCGCCGCGTGCGTGGTACGGGATGCCGCGCCGTGAGCCGGCCCGGATGTGCGGCTCCTGTCCCGAGGCGTGGTAGACGAGGGTGCCGTCGTCCCGGCGTTCGAAGGTGCCGCCGCGGCCGCGGGTGAGCAGTGCCATCTGATCGAAGAAGTTCAGCCCCAGGCCCCGGACCAGTACGGTCTGGCCGGCCTTGACGGCGCACAGGTCGAGGTCGGCGGGGTTGGCCGGGCCCTGGTACGTCAGCCCGTGGGCGGAGGCGGCGCGGGCCCACTCCTCCTCGCGTGCGGTGGGGCGGGACGGCAGGTGTCCCTGGGCGAGGACGACGGCGTCCAGGTGCGGCAGCCGGGTGCCGTCGGCCAGGGTGAGGGTCTGCGGGCCGCCGGGGACGCCGCCGGTGTCCATCAGCGCCACGGCCCGCGTGCGGTGTTCGCGCAGGGTGCAGTGGTCCGGCGCCCGGTCCCGCACCTGCTGGTAGACGTCCGCGAGGTAGCGGCCGTAGAAGGCCCTGGTGGGGTAGGAGTCGGGGGCGAGGTCGCGGGCCTCGGCCCGGGTGCGGTCGTCGTACCGGTCCGTACTGCCGCCCAGGACGGCGGACCTGGCCCATTCGTACAGGCTGGGGCCGTGTTCCACGGGCCCGTCCATCTCGACGCTGTCGTCCGTGAAGGCGGTGACCTGCGAGGCGACGGTGTTCATCAGCAGCAGCGCGGACTGCGTGGTCCGCCAGACCCGCCCGGGGCCGGGCGGGAAGGGGTCGACGACGTGGATGACGACGGACCGGTGGGACGGCCGGGCGCGTTCGTTGGCACAGAGCCGTTCCAGGACCGACAGTCCGCGCGGCCCCGCGCCCACCACACAGATTTCCAGGTCTCGTGCGGTCATGTCCGTCTCCCGGTCAGGGCCAGTCCGGCCCCGGTCACCCGTGCCACGAGGTCGCCCGGGTCGGTGGGCAGTTGGTTTCCGCGCCAGGCCACGTGCTGGTCCGGCCGGATGAGGACCAGGTCCCGTTCGTAGAGGTCACGGGCGGGCCGGTCATCGACGTCCAGGATCTGCAGGGGCATGCCGTGCGCCTGGGCCGCCGCGAGCAGCGGTTTGCCGCTCGGTGGTTCCGGGCCCAGCCGCAGCAGGGTGAAGCCGGGGGTGAGGCGGTCGAACAGGGAGCTGCCCCGGCCGTGCCAGTCGTCCAGCCACAGGTGGGGGGCGCGGCCGCCGGGGACGCTCGTCGGGAGGTACATGCCCCAGGGGTCGCCCGGGATCTCGGCGTCCGCGTCGGGGACGACGATCGGTGATCCGTCGTAGCGGACGCCGAGTTGGATCCCGATCGCGTCGGTGCGCCGGCCGTGGCAGCTCAGGAGGCCCCCCACCCGGTCGCGGGCCTCGACGCCCACGGGGGTGTCGGCGTCCAGGGCCGTGGGGCGCTCGATCTGCGCCATCGAGGCGTGGAGTTCACGCGCGGCCGCGGTGTTGCGCAGGGCGATCGGCCGGCGTTCGCTACCGTACGTCGCCAGCAGGCCGGGGCCGCCCCAGCCCTGGAGGACGGCGGCGAGCTTCCAGGCGAGGTTGGCGGCGCCGTCGACCCCGGTGTTCAGGCCGAACCCGCTGTCCGGGGTGAACAGATGGGCGGAGTCGCCCGCCAGCAGGACCCGTCCCTTGACGAACCGCTCCGCCACCAGCTCCGCGCCCGGCACCCGGGAGCTGTGGCTGAGCACCTCGACGGGCAGGTCGGTGCCCGCCGCGCACCGGACGAGGTCGGTGAGCCGGGCCGCGTCGGCGGTGTCGGGGTCCACCGAACCGGTCAGCAGGAAGAACTCGTCCTCGCCGTTGAGCGCGATCAGGTTCACCACGAGGTCGGCGTTCACCGCCCAGTAGCTCCAGGCGGGCTGTCCGCTGAGCACCTCGCGGTGGAAGGTGGGCAGGCGCAGGTGCGCGGCTGTCGCCCGGTGCCCGGTGTCCGCCCGGCCGGGGGCACCGGTGGCGGGTCCTTCGTAGCGGATGCCCAGCTCCTGCTGGACGAAGCCGGGTCCCGCGTCGCTGACGACGGCGTACCGCGCGGTCCACTCCTCGTCGGGGCGGCCCGGGTGCCCGGCGCGGACGCGCACCTGCCCGGCGTCCTGGTCCAGCCCGGTGATCTGCCGGCCGCCGAGCAGAGTGATGTTGGGGCGGGTCCTGGCGTGTTCGCAGAGGAGGTCCCCGACGGACGCCTGGTCGGCGCGGTGGGCCGGCTCGGGGAGCTGGTCGGTACGGGGCGCCGCCGCGACCTGCCGCAGCCGCTGGGTCAGGGCGGGCTGCGGCAGCCGGGACAGTTCAGGGCTGTTGTACCGGGTGAAGTAGGCGATGTCGGTGGGGTGGCCGGCGGCCGGTCCGAGCCGCCGGATCGGGCCGGAGACGCCCAGCCGCCGGTAGTGCTCCATCGTCCGCGCGTCGTGGAGGGTGCCGCGCGGCTCGTCGCACCGGGGCCGGCCGGTGCCGAAGACGGTGCTGGGGATGCCGTGGTGGTCGAGGAAGAGGGCGAGCATCAGTGCGACCGGTCCGCCGCCTGCGATGGCGACGGGGGTCCGCAGCGGTTCACACATCCCGCCCTCCCGCTCGTAACGCACCGCGCGCCAGCGCGACGTCGAGCGCCGCCCCCAGAGCCGCGGCGGGCCGCGGCTGCCCCGTCAGCCAGCGCATCGCGACATAGCCGTCCGGGCGGACCAGGACCGCTCCTTCGTCGTCGTGGCCGCGCAGCTCCGTCCAGGCGCCGTCGTCGTCCCGGGGTGCGTCACCGGTCCCGACGGCGTACGCGGTGACCTGGACACCGCAGGTCTGCGCCAGTTCGCCGGCGGCCGCGAGCCAGGGGGCGCCCGCGGAGCCGGCGAGCAGCAGGAACGAGCCGCAGCCGGCGTGCAGGTGGTGGGTGGAGACGCGCTGCCCGCCGTGCCGCAGCCAGGCGTGCGGCAGCCGGGACCCGGGGCGGGCGTCCTGCACGTGGTCGAGGCCGAGCGGGTCCTGTCCGGGACGCTCGGTGCCGTCGTCGCCGACGAAGCCGGCGTCGGCGTAGTCGTACCCCATCTCCAGGCCCAGGTGCTCGGTGGTGATCCGGTTGGTGGCGAAGTACTCGCGCTGCACGGCCCGCCGGGTCGCGCCGTCCGGGGTGTCGGAGAACAGCGCCGTCAGCTGAGCGCGGTTCCACTCCGGCCGGGCGCCCTGCACCACCCCGGTGCCCGAGGTGAACGCGATCTGGTTGAACAGCGAGTACAGCGCCCGCTCGACGACCCGTTCGGCCACCGGGCGGCGCTCCGCCTCGTAGCTGTCGAGCAGCGCGGGGCCGGCCTGCCCGCCGAGGACGTGGGCGAGTTTCCAGGCCAGGTTGTGGGCGTCCTGGACACCGGTGTTGAGGCCGAGGGCGCCGGACGGCGGATGGCGGTGGGCGGCGTCCCCCACGAGGAAGACCCGGCCGGAGCGGAAGCGCTCGGCGACAGTGCCCTCCACCGGCCAGCGGCTGACGCTGCGGACGTCCATGGCGTGGTCGTCGGGGAGTTTCAGGGTACGGCGCACCATCTTGACGATCGTGTCGTCGTCGAGTGCGGCGGCGCCCGGCGGCCGGGAGAACATCAGCGTCCACTCCTCGGAGTGCCGCCCCCAGCGGCGCGGTCCCATGGGCACCACTCCGCAGTGCTCCAGCGCCCCGTCGTCCGACAGGCTCGACACGCGGTTGACGACGGCGTCGTCGTACGGGATGAACTCCGAGAAGTCGGCGCGCACATGGAGGTTGATCCACTCCAGGAACGTCGGCGTGCCCGCCATGCGGATGCCGCGCAGCCGGCTGACGGTCTTGCCGCCGTCGGCCGCGACGACGTACCCGGCCCGCACCCGGAAGGTCCGGTCGGCCGTGCGGTCCAGCACGGTGGCCGTGACCCCGTCCTCGTCCTCCCGGAGTCCGACCAGCTCGTGGTGGAAGAGCAGCTGCCCGGGGGCCCGTTCCTCGGCGTGCCGGCGCAGCAGCGGCTCCAGCCACCGCTGGCCGAGGTTGGCGTGCGGGTAGGCGGAGGCGCGGGCGTAGCGTTCGGCCAGTTCGCCGCCGCCGTACGCGCTGGTCCGGTAGAGCACCTTGCGGTCGTAGGGCTCGTTCCCGCCGAGGCTGGACAGCCACACCATCGCCCCGCAGTTCTCCTGCGGCGCGCCTTCGCGGTAGATGTCACCGGCCACGCCCAGCTGCCCGAAGACCTCCATGGTGCGGGCGTTGAGGATGTGCGCCTTGGGCAGCGTCGAGGTGCCGGGGTGGCGTTCGACGAGCAGGGAGCCGACTCCCAGCCCTGACAGGGCCAGGGAGGCGGTGAGCCCCGACCCGCCGCCACCCACGATGAGTACGGGGATGTTCCGGTCGGCCGGATCGGGTCGACGGGATGAGTTCATCACGCTTCCTTCGGTTCACGTTTTCGCGGGCCGGCCGGACCACGCGGGACAGACGGCAGTTCGCGGACACGGCCCAGGGCCTCTCGTTTGGATCATGCTGGGCTCGCGGGGTCCGGTGCCGCGACCAGCAGGCTCGTTTCGAGGGCCATCGGTGTGACGGATTCCAACCGCAGCCCGGCGGCGGCCAGGACGTCCCGGTAGCCGTCCAGGGTGCGTTCCCGGCCGCCGGCGGCCACGAGCAGGTGCAGGTCCCACAGCAGGGCCAGGAGTCCGGAGCCGTCCGTGGGTATGACGCGCTCCACGATCAGCAGCCGGCCGGTGTCGGGCATCGCCTTCCGGATGACGGAGAGCAGCCGTACGCACCGTTCGTCGTCCCAGTCCTGGAGGACGCGGGAGAGCAGGTAGACGTCCGCTCCCGCAGGGACCTCCTGGAAGGCGTCGCCGCCGACCGTCCGCCAGTGGCCGGGCTCCACCGCGCTCCGCAGGTGTTCCCGCGCGACGGGGATCACGTGCGGCAGGTCGAACAGCACGCCGTGCAGTTCCGGGTGCTCCCGCAGGACGGTGGCCAGCAGCGTTCCGCTGCCCCCGGCGACGTCGACGACGGTGCGGCAGGCGGTGAAGTCGTAGGCCTTCAGAACGTCGGGGAAGAACACGTTGCCGGCGTTCATCGCCCGCTGGAACTTCTCCCCCGCGCCCGGTTCCGTCTCCAGATAGCCGCGCAGCGGGGTGCCGAAGGCCAGGGCGAAGCCGGAGGTGCCGGTGCGCAGAGCGGGGACCACCTCTCCCCAGGCCCGGTGGAACTCCTCGCCGTAGATCACCGCCATGTCGCGCATCGACCGTTCGTCGTCCGAGCGCAGCAGTTCGCCGACCGGGGTGAGCCGGTAGCCGTCCGCGGTGTCCTCGAAGACGCCCATGGCGGTCGCCAGCCGCAGCAGACGCTCGATGCCGTCCTGGTCGCAGCCGGTCGCCGCGGCCATCTTCGCCGTGCTGGTGGCCCCGGCGGCGATGTGGTCGGGGAGGTCGAGTGCCGCGACCGCGTAGAGCGCTTGGGCCTGCCAAGCGCCGGTGAGGAGGTCCACCACGCGGCGTGCGGGTTGCCCGTGGGCCATGTCGTCGAGCCTTTCGGTGTGTGGGTGTTCCTGCGGAGTTGCCGGACGGGCCCTTGCCGAGGGCCGCTGTACGAGCGTCGCTGCCGGGCCGCGGTCTACGCCGAGGGCAGCCGCTGCGCGCGATGGGCCGCGCCCGCTTCCGCCGGCCGGCCGAGCAGGTCCTGGTGCGCTTCGCGCAGCTGCCGCTTGAGGACCTTGCCGGTCGGTCCGACCGGCAGGCCGCTGCGGTCCGCGGCGATGACGAGGGCGCTCAGTGGTGCGAGTCCGCGCCCGGCCAGCGCGTCGTTGCAGCGGTCCAGCAGGTCCTGCGGGGAGGCGTCACCGGGGCCGGGGGCCGCGCCGGAGCCGCCGTCGAAGAGCACGACGGCGGCCGGCCGCTGGGCCCCGGGGGCGCCGGGATCGTCCACGGCGACGACCGCGGCGTCCAGCGCCTGGGTGGTGAGCAGCACGACCTCCTCCAGGGGGAGGCTGTACACGGGGCCGTCGGCGGCGCGGATCACGTCGGGGGTGCGGTCGAGGTGGTACCACAGGCCGTCGCTCTCGCGCCGGACGACGTCACCGGTCAGGAAGTAGCCGTTGCGCAGGGACTCCTTCCCGAGCGTCGGGTCGTCCCAGTAGCCGGGGGTGATGCTGGGCGTGCGGACGCCGAGCAGTCCGGCTTCGCCGTCGGGCAGCGGCCGGCCCCGCTCGTCGAGGACCGCGGCGTCCTGTACGGCCTTGACCGGCCGGCCGATGAGCCGTTCGAAGCCGGCCGACTGCGGGGTGAAGACCTGCTTGAACAGCACCATCCCCATCTCGGAGGAGCCCAGCCCGTCGACGTACGCCGAACCGGCCAGTGCCTTCCCGCCGTCTCGGCGGGTGCCCAGCGCGGTCAGCGGGCGGATGTGGCGTTCGTGGGAGGCGTCTCCCATGCCGTTCCAGGTGTGAATGTGCCGGGCCGCCTCCGGAGTGATCCGGGAGAGGTCGATCTCCGCCAGAGTCAGCGGGAACCCCAGGACGAAGGTGGGGCGGAACCGGTTGACGGCCCGCGCGACCGAGGCGCCGTCCGCCGCGTCCAGCAGCAGCGTCGGGATGCCGAGCATGAGGGCCATGCTGAGATAGCTGATCCCGGCCGAGTGGCTGTGCGGCAGCGCGGTCAGCATCCGGTCGGAGCGCAGGGAGGGGAACGTCCACAGGCGTTCGCGCTTGCCGTTGAAGAACGACGCGTGGGTGAAGACCGGGGCCTTGGGCCGCCCGGTGGTCCCCGAGGAGTGCGAGATCATCACCAGGTCGTCGGGCCGGTGGCGGTACGGGAAACCGGTCAGCGGCGCGGGCGGCAGCGGGGCCGTCTCGTCGAGCCGTGCGATGTCCTTTGTCAGGAGCGGCCGGTCCGGGGCCGCGTCGGGCAGCGACCAGGACTCGGCGCAGCCTGTCAGCAGGTCCGCGTCGCCCACCAGGACCGTCGTCCGGGTGCGGCGGAAGTACTCGGCTGCCGTGCCGATGGCCATGTTGGGGTTGCAGTGCACCGCGACCGCGCCGAGGCCGGTGATCGCTATGTGGTGGAGCAGTCCGTACAGCCCGTCGCGGGTGAAGACCCCGACGTGGGTCGACGGACGCACTCCGTGGGTGCGGTACCAGTGGGCGTACCGGATCGCGGCGATCCGGATGTCGTTGAGGGACGTCCCCGTCATCGCGCTCTCGTCCCAGGCGGGTGACGTGGTGTCGGGGTGGAACAGGACCGGCCGGTCCCGGTCCCGCGCGGTCCGCCAGGTGTGCCAGAAGAAGTCGCCGGCACCGAGCTGCCGGTCCGCCGTCAGGCGCAGGCGCTGGGTGACGGACCGGTGGGTCCCCAGGATGTTCATCCGTGTGCCTCTCCTACTCGTGCCATCGGTGGGGGGAGCGCGGGTTCGGCCCGCCGTGCGGGGGACCCGGGCCGTGGCTCGTTGAGCGCGGTCCGCAGCCACTCCCCCAGCGCCCTGACGCGGATGTCGCAGGGGAGGTCGCCGTGACCCGTGAGGGGCGCCGCGCCACGCAGGGCCGTGGCCAGCCGGCGGCCGAAGCCGGGGTCGGCGGCGGTCAGCCCGGATTCCGCGAACCGGCTGCGCAGGCGCCCGACGAGGGTCTCGGCGTCGCTGCCGATCTGGATCGAGCAGATACCGGCGGACGCCGTGCCGACCAGCAGCAGGCCCAGTTCGCACTCGGCGAACGCGTAGCTGATGCGCTCGCCGCGTCCGCTGTTCTTGAAGCTGCTCGGCGTCATGCCCAGCAGGTTCTGCGCCAGTGCGTAGAAGTTGCCGCTGGAGTTGAACCCGGCCTCGTAGATGGCTTCGGTGATGGTCCCGGTCCTGGGGATCTCCCGCCGCAGCCGGTCGGCGCGGCAGGCGGCGGCGTACGCCTTGGGGGTGACGCCCGTCAGGGCGGTGAACAGCCGGTGGAAGTGGAACCGGCTGAAGCCGGTCGCGTCGGCGAGCTCACCGAGCGAGGGGGCCGGGCCCGGTGCCTCCATCAGCCGGCACGACCGGACGACCGCGGCGGTGTGCGGGTCGTACACCGCCTGGTCCGGCCGGCAGCGCCGGCAGGGCCGGAAGCCCGCGCGTTCGGCGGCCTCGGGGTCCGGGAAGAAGACGGTGTTGGCGCGGCGGGCGTGCCGTGACCCGCAGGACGGCCGGCTGTAGGTGCCGGTCGTCACCACCGAGTAGCAGAACGCCTCGTCGGCGCGCCGGTCACGCCGCAGTACGGCCCGCCAGCGGGCGTCGTCGTCGGGGAACTCCCTGGTCCGGGGCGGCCCCGCCGCCACGCCCCCCTGGGGCGGGCGCGAGCGGCCGGCCGGTCGTGTTCTGCGCGTCGCGTCGGACACTCGCTCCCGCATCTGTCACGTCTCCAGGCAGAACTCGTTGATCGGGTAGCCGACATGACGGTCCGCTACGGGCAGGTACCCGAGCACCTTGTCGCCCGGCTTGAGCTCCGTGCTGTTGAGCACGACGCCGCCGGGGCCGAGCACCCGCACGTGCCAGTCGTCCTGGAGGATCAGGTTGGCGGTGCGGCCGTCCGGGCCCGCCGCGTCGATGGAGATGAGCGGGCGGCTCTCGATCTTGACCCGGCCCACGACCACCAGCCGGGTCTTGCCGTGGATGTCCACGGCCGTGACCTTGCTGCCCGCCTTCAGCTCGCTCAGGTAGTTGGTGCGCTCGTTCTGGCCGAGGGTGTACGAGTGGATGGCCCCGGCGTTGACCCGGAAGGGGCGGGTGGGCATGTACGGCAGCGGATGGGTCTCGCTGACGCAGAGGATCATGCCCTTGGAGGACGAGCCGACGAGGATGCCCTCGTCCTTGCCGAAGTAGGCGGCGGTGTCCACACAGGCCCGGTCGCCCATGCCGACGTGCGCGGTCGCGGTGATCTCCAGCTCGACCAGCTCCAGGTCCGGCACGCCGCCTTCACCGGCCCGCTTGAGGCCGGTGGCGTCGCCGACCGCGGACGGCGCCATGAGCACACCGTCGGAGCCGAGTTCGAGGACGCCGTAGATGATCTCCGCCTCCTCGACGTCGTGGGCGACGGTGATGAGGCTGCCCTCCGCCTTGGCGGCGGCCGCGATCACGATCTCCAGCGGGATCTTCGTCGGGTCACGGAAGTCCAGCACGCTCCACTTCTCGGTACGGCCGGAGCGGCAGGCCTCCTCCAGCGACTCGGCGTCCACGATCTCGACGTAGCGGCCGAATTCCACCTCGGGGTGGCGCAGCACCAGTTCGGCGGGCTCGCCGTGCTTGGCCGGCTCGACGATGACGATGTCGGCGGCGCCGAAGTCCTCGGGGAGCTTCTCCCCCTGCGGGAAGAGGATCTTCTTCACGGTCGGCGGCAGTGCGGCGAAGTCCGCCGGGTCGGCGGCGAGGATCCCGTCGATCCGGGCGTGGATCGCCTCTTCGACGATGGCGTCTTTCGCCGATCCGATGGAACGCACGTCTATCCAGCTGAGCTTCACAGAGCACCTGCCATTCGCGGAGATGGGGAAGAGAGGAGGGTGCCGGGGTGTCCGTGGACGATCCCGGCCAGTTCGAAGACGGTGGCGCGCGGCGCGGCGGCACCGAAGACCCGCCGCCCGACGGCGAGCCCGCTGCACCCGACGGCGAGCGCCGAGGTCGCGAATTCGGTCAGGCTGTCGGCGCGGTCGCCGCCCGCCACGATGATCGGGAGCGGCGAACTGTCGATCACTTCGACCATCCGCTCGGCCGGGGAGGCGAACACCGTCTTGACGATGTCGACCCCGAGGTCGGCGGCGATGTTGACGACATGGGACAGCAGGACGGGATCGGTGGGGTCGGTGACCCGGGGGCCGCGCGGGTAGATCATGGCGAGCAGGGGCATACCCCAGCGGTCGCAGGCCGCGGCGACCGCTCCCAGGTCGGCGAGTTGGGCCGCCTCGGTGTCCGAGCCGATGTTCACATGCACGCTCACCGCGTCGGCGCCGAGCCGCAGGGCTTCCTCGACGTCGCCGACCAGGACCTTGGCGTCGGCGTCCGGGCTGTGGGGGGTGCTGGCGCTCAGGTGAACGATCAGCGAGCAGTCCGCGAGCAGTTCGGGGTCGACGACGCGAGCCCGGCCCTTGTGCACGACGATGCCGTCGGCGCCGCCGGCCGCCACGTCCCGGATCAGTTCCTCGAACCGGTCGGCAGTGGCGATCGGTCCGTCGGAGACCGAGTGGTCGAGGGGCACGAACAGGTACCGGCCGTCCCCGTGTCCGCACAGTCTGGTCAGACGCAGCAGTTTTCCCGTGGAGGTCGTTCTCATCATCGGGCGCTCCCTTGTGCAACACGTGCTGGAGGACGGCGGCCCCGGGCCTTCGTGCGAACACGCCCTGGGACTGGACGACGACGATTCCGGAACCTCGGTGGCACCCAATCGAGCGGAAGACTCTTTCCGA
The DNA here is from genome assembly GCF_040655445.1 of Streptomyces sp. NPDC050423. NCBI lineage: Bacteria > Bacillati > Actinomycetota > Actinomycetes > Kitasatosporales > Streptomycetaceae > Streptomyces > Streptomyces sp. NPDC050423. The sequence continues at coordinate 5,905 of NZ_JBFAJY010000033.1, read as the reverse complement.
GGAGGTCTTCGTGTCATGCGAATAGCATGCGGCCGGGAACACCAGGAATTGCACAGAGCCGCTACAGACAAGCGGAACACTCAGGTCCAGGGAATTGCGAAAAGCAGAGAGGCGGCACGGACCCGGTAAGGGGTCCGTGCCGCCTCTCTGCTGGAATGGTTGAACTTTTAATTGTCGACTGAAAGGAATGCGTGCGAGCCGCGGCCGGGCAGCGTACTGAGCTGGGGCCGGATCAGCGCGCTGTCTTCTCCCGGGCCGGCCGGAAGCCGTGGAAGGCGAACAGTCCGGCCGCCACCACCAGGGCGCCGAGCAGATAGAGCGTCAGCTGGATCCCGTCGGCCAGGTCGGCCGCGTGGCCGGGGGCCGCGCCGTGCACCCGGCTGGAGGCGATGGGCACCAGTACGGCCACGCCCAGGGCGATGCCGAGCTGGAACGACGTCTGGCGCACACCCGCCGCGAGCCCCTGCTCATGGTTGACGACACCCGAGGTGGCGGCGAGGGTGGAGGTGATCGTGGTCGCCATGAACGCCATCCCCATGGGGAGCAGCACCACGGCGAAGAGCACGATGCCGGGCTCGACGGACACCTGTGAGGCGACCAGCGCGATGAGCAGACCGGAGAGCACCGTCGCGGCCGTGATGGAGCCGCGCAGGCCGATGCGGCCGATCAGCCGCCCGATGAAGAGACCGAAGGTGATGTTCAGGATCCCGACCGGCGCGACAATGAGCCCGGCCTTCAACGGCGAGTAATTCAGCACCTGCTGGAGATACATGGTCGTCAGCAGATAAGCGGAACCGGAACTGACACCGGAGAATACCGATACGACGTTGGCCGCACGCAGCGAACGGGAACGGAAAAGCCCGAGCCGGACCAGCGGCTCAGGGTGCCGGGTCTCGTACCAGAGGAATACCGCGAGCAGTGCGGCACCGGCCAGAAGGGGAATGAGGAAGGCGGCCGACGTCCATCCGGACGCCACGCCCTGCGCGGGCGCCGCGACCACCAGGGAGACACCGACGGTGATCAGGATCGCGCCGACCACGTCGATGCGGTGCGGCTGCCGGGGAGCGCGGGCGATGAACTTCGGCGCGAGCGCGGCCACCAGGAACCCGACGGGCACGGTCGCGTAGAACACGCCCTGCCAGCCCCACTCACGTACCAGGATCCCGCTCAGGACCAGTCCGCTGACGAACCCCAGTACGGTCGCGATACCGAACTTGCTCATCGCCTTGACCCGCTGGGGCCCTTCGGGGACGGAGGTGGTCAGCAGCGCCAGGGCGGTCGGCGCGATCAGCGCGGCCGAGAAGCCCTGGAGCGCGCGTCCGGCCACCAGCATCACCGCGCTCTGCGCCAGACCGCACATCAGTGAGGTGAGCGCGAAGCCGACCATGCCGATCACGAAGACCCGGCGCCGGCCCAGCAGGTCGCCGATGCGTCCGCACAGGATGAGCGCGCCGCCGAAGGCCACGTTGTACGCGGTGATGACGCCCTGCACCCCCGCCTGCGAGAAGCCGAGCTCCCGCTGGATGTCCGGGATGGCGACCGTCACGATCGAGGCGTCGAGCATGACCATGAACTGGGCGCACAGCATCAGCGCGAGCCCGATTCCCGCCCAACGGGTTCCCGCCTCGCCGGCCGTCGTGTCCGTCACGGCCGCCGAAGCGTCCGCGCCGGCCGTAGTCCGCACCTGCATGCCACGTTCCCTTCTCCTGCTTGAATCCCCTGCCTGAGGTCCTGGCAGGTGTGAGCCGGTGACGACAGAACACCGGCCGCGCCGTATCGGTTGCACGGCGCTGCACGATCCCCCGTGCTCCGGTCACGCCGGACGCGGTCACCTCTCCCACTGTGCTCGGTGGCCGAGACCGGCGCTAGCGGGAATCAGACGTGGAGTTCGGCGGTTTCCGGGCGCCCGGAAGCCTCCGGCACACCCTGCTGACCTGCATGGACGTGACAGTGGTGATTCGGCCGCAACAACCTGAGCGTGGCGGGCCGGGGAGGTCCGTAGCCTGCCCTGGTCAGCGTTTCCAGACTCGGTTCGAGGACGGTCGGCATGCCGGAACAGGACTTCGCCGCACGGGCCCCCGTCGTCGTCGTGGGCGGGGGGCCGGTCGGGCTGGCCCTCGCCCTCCTGCTGGACGCCCAGAACGTGGCGTGCGTGGTGTACGACGAGGGGGACGCCTCCTTCGACCACCCACGGGGCAACACCCACAACGCGCGCACCATGGAGCACTACCGGCGGCTGGGCATAGCCGATCCGATCCGCGCCCTGGGGCTGCCGGAGCACCAGGCGACGGACGTCGTCTACTTCACCCGCTACAGCGGATACGAGCTGGCCCGGCTGCCGATGCCGTCCGGTACGCAGAAGCGGAAGGCCGTCGCCTCGGCGCCCGCCGACGGCCAGGTCCCCGAGCCACTGCACCGCGCCAACCAGATGTACGTCGAGCGGTTCCTCGTCCGGCACGCGCGGACCCGGCCGAACATCACCCTGCGGTACGGGGTCCGGGTCGACGAGATCCTGCCGGACGCGGACGGGGTGACCGTCCGGGACCACCGGGGCCGCCGGACCAGGGCGCGTTACGTCGTCGGCTGCGACGGCGGGCGCAGCCTCGTCCGGCGCTCGGCGGGCATCGAGTACACCGGGGAGCACACGCTCGACCAGGACGTCCTCGGCCGGAAGGCCACCGCCGCGTATCTGCGGCTGCCCACCCTGCGCCGGGACCTGCTCGGCGGGCGGGACGCCTGGAGCTACTGGGCCGTCAACGCCGATGTGGTCGTCAACCTCATCTCCCTGGACGGCGCGGACGAGTTCTGTCTGCTGACCAGTTCCCTGGACCCGGACACCTTCGACGCGGAGCAGCTCGTGCGGATCGTGCGGTCCGCGGCAGGCACCGACCTGCCGGTGGAGGTGCTCGGCCACCGGGCGTGGAAGCCCGGGGTGGCGCTGGTGGCCGGGAGCTTCGGTAGCGGCCGGGTGTTCCTCGCCGGGGACGCGGCCCACCTGTTCACGCCCACCGGCGGGTTCGGGATGAACACCGGGATCGACGACGTCGCGAACCTGGCGTGGAAACTGGCCGCCGGGACACGAGGCTGGGGCGGCGCGCGGCTGCTGGAGTCCTACAGCGCGGAACGGCGTCCGGTCGCGCTGCGCAACACCGCCGCGGCACGGGCCCTCAACCAGAATCTGGGCGCCATCGAACGCCCGGCAGCCCTGGAGGACGATTCGGCGGCCGGGCGGAGCGCGCGGGCGGCGGCCGCCGCCCTGCTCGGCACCCTCGGCGAGCAGTTCTCGTCCATCGGGGTCCAGCTCGGGGCCCGGTACGACGGCTCCCCCGTGATCCGCGCCGAGGACGCCGACACCCCGCCGCCCGATTCGCTCACCACGTACACGCCGAGCGGCGTCCCGGGCGGCCGCGCCCCGCATCTGTGGCTGGACGGCGGGCGCGGCGCCGGCAGTTCGCTGTACGACCGGCTCGGTGCCGGCTTCACGCTGCTGCGCCTCGGGGCGTCACCGCCGGACGGCGCCGCGCTGTGCGCCGCCGCCGCGGACCGTGGTGTGCCGCTGACGGTGCTTGACGTGCCCGGACCCGTCGGACGTGAGCTGTACGGCCGCGATCTGGCCCTGGTCAGGCCCGACCAGCACCTGGCGTGGCGCGGCGACCGCCTGCCGCGCGACGCCGTCCGCCTGCTGGCACAGGTGACGGGCGCCGGCTGAGCCGACGGGGCGCCTGGCCGATGCGCCGGTCTCAGTCCGCCGAACGCAGCGCGTCCGCCCCGGCGCGGGCGATGGTCAGGTCCTTTCCGTCGCGCGATCCGCTGACACCGATCGCCCCGATCACCTCGTCGCCCTCGGTGATCGGCAGCCCGCCGGCGATCAGCGCGATACCGGGCTGGCTGCCCAGGCTGCTCACCAGCATGGTGTTGTCCTCGATGGCCTTGCCGAAGACATCGGTGGCCGTGCGCAGGGTCAGCGCGGTGTTGGCCTTGTTCAGCGCGACCGTGGTGGCGGTGTCCGCCGTGCCGTCCCTCCTGGCCATCGCCGTCATGTTGCCCCCGGCGTCGATCACCACGAGCGAGACCCGGCAGTCCGATTCCTCCGCGTTGGCCAGGGCCGCGCCGATGACCCGCTGCGCACCGGCCAGGCTGATGCTCCGGGTGGTCAACACCGCGGTCCCGATCTTCTCGAGGTCACTCACGTCGATGTCTCCATTTCGTTCCTTGGAAGTGCCGAGGGACACCCGCCGGGTGTCCTTCCCTTTCGGGGGAACAACACCGCCGAAGGTCCGGCCGTTGCAACGGACCCCGTCCCGGCGGGGTTCACCTGCCGGCGGCGGAGTGCCGCCACCGGCTGACACCCACGGCAACCCATCCGGAGACTCGTCATGGAAGAACGACCCCCCACCCGGCACTCGGGCCGGCTCCTGGTCTCGCTGCTCGGCGGGATGTTCCTCGGCAGCGTGGACATCGCGATCGTCAATATCGCGACACCGTCGATCCGGGATCATCTCGGAGCCTCCGGCGGGCAGTTGGAGCTGATCGTCTCGGGCTACACACTGACCTACGCGATGCTGCTGATCACCAGCGCCCGGCTGGGGGACCGGCACGGATACCGCACGGTGTACCTGATCGGCCTCGTGGTGTTCACCGCCGCCTCCGCCGCCTGCGGCCTCGCCCCGACGGCAGGGGCGCTCATCGGGGCGAGGATCGTCCAGGGCGCCGGCGCGGCGATGACCACCTCGCAGGTGCTGACCGGGATCCAGCTGCACTTCGAGGGACGGGAACGGGCCCGAGCCCTCGGCCTCTACACGGCCGTGCTCTCCACCAGCGCCGTCCTCGGCCAGGTGCTGGGCGGGGTGCTGGTTTCGGCCGACCTGTTCGGCACCGGCTGGCGACCCGCCTTCCTCATCAACGTGCCGGTCGGCATCGCCCTGATCGCGGTCGCGTGGTTCTGCCTGCCCGTGGCGGCGCCGAAGCGCAGCAAGCGGCTCGACGTCCCGGGCGCGCTGACCCTGTCGGCGGCGCTACTGCTGCTCGTGGTGCCGATCGTACTGGGCCGGGAGGCCGGCTGGCCGCTGTGGACCTGGGCCAGCCTGGCGGCCTCGGTGGCGGCTTTCGTGCTGTTCGTCCGGGTGGAGCGCCGCCAGGCCGCCCGCGGCGGCAACCCGCTGGTCACCCTCTCGCTGCTGACCCGGCGGCCCGTGGCCCTGGCGCTGATCTCGCAGGCCGCCACGGTGGCCACCTACTTCGGGCTGCTCTTCGTCCTCGCCCTCTACCTTCAGCAGGGGCTGGGCAGGAGCGCCGGATTCTCCGGTCTGTCCCTGGTGTCCTGGGTCGCCGCGTTCGGTGTCGCGGGACCGCTCCTCGGCCGCTGCGGACCGCGTGCGAAGCGGCTCGCCGCTCCGGCCGGGCGGCTCGTGCTGGGCGCCGCCTTCACCGGTCTCGCGCTGACCCTCGCCGCCGGACAGGCCGGCAACGACGCTCTGCTGATCGCCCTGCTGGGCATCGGCGGCCTCGGGTACGGCGCGGCCTTCAGCGGCACCTTGACCGGACTGACCAGCACCGTCACCGACGAGTACGCCGCTGAGGTCAGCGGGCTGTTCAACACCACCATCCAGGTGGGCGGTTCGCTCGGCGTCGCCGTCTTCGGCACGGTCTACCTGGACATCGCCCCGCACGCCGGCCGCGCCGACGCGGTTTCGGCGTTCACCGTCGTCGCCGCCTCGCTGGCGGCCACCGCGGTCGTCGCCGCGGTGGTCGCCGAGTGGGCGCTGCGCCCGTCGCGGCCCGTGGCTCCCACGCCGAGCGAGGAGCCGCGCCCCGATGCGGCGCTGCGCCGCTGACCGCCACTGACCGGACGTTCCCCCCCCCCCCCCCCCCTCCCGGGGCGGGGCGGCGGGCGGGGGAGGTGAAA
>NZ_JBFAJY010000032.1:0-96346 GCF_040655445.1 Streptomyces sp. NPDC050423 | reverse complement strand
GGTTCGGTGCTGGTCATAAGGGGTGATTCTCCTGTCGCGCCCTCTCAGGCTAACCCGACAGATCGGGATGTCTCACCCAAGGCTGACAGAGAGGGGAGGCCGCTGCCGTCATCGAAGACGATGGCCACGGGGGGACCGACGGGCTCGCCCAGGTCTACGTAAGTCCTGAGCTCGACGGATGGACGCTGGTGATCGGCCCCTGGTGCGATCCGTGCGACGACGAAACGAGTGACGAGATGCTGCGACTGTGCGTTGATCTCAGCAGCCGCTACAGCCAGGCGCAGGCGTACTACTACGGGATGCAGGGAGACGGGTCGGCCTGGCTCATCGCCGAGGATGGCGCCGTGGTGCGGCGGTACTGCGAAACCGGTGCACCCGACGAAGACGCGCTCTTCACGCTGGGACAGCCGCTCCCACTGGAGAGGTCCCGTCGGGAGGGACTCGGACTCTCACCGACCTGGGACGAGAGCACCAGAGGCAGTGAGGCCGAGGACGAGTGGAAGTGGGACGGGCACGAGATGGCCCCCGAGATCGCCGCGGCGCTGGGAATCAGTCCGCGCGGGCTGACACCACAAACGCCAGTACGCGGCACCGGCCTGCTCGCTCACACTGGCGTTTCCACTGAGGAAGGCAGCTGGATGTGACCGCGTCCGGAACTTGCGGACACGCGGGGCGGAAGTCAGCCACATCACCAACTGGCAGCCGCCCCGGCCGGGACCGGGGCGGCTGGCTCACTCAACGCGACGATGCCGTCCGGTGCGGTGGCTCGTCGGTGGGGTGTACGGCGATGGCGATCTTGCCCCGGGGGCGCCGGCGGCCGTCGCCGGTGGAGCCGCCTTCCAGCAGGGTGTGTGCCTGAGCGATGTCGTCCAGCGGGAGTACTGTGCCGATCACCGGCCGAAGTCTGCCCTGGTCGACCAGGCGGCTGAGGGCTTCGAGCTTCGCCCGGCCGGGGCTGACGAAGAGGAAGTGGTAGGTCGCGTTCACGCCCCACGCGGCGAGCAGGTTCTGCGGTTCGGGGGTGTCGACGATGGAGACCACGCGGCCCCGGTCGGTGAGGGCCTCCGGGCTGCGGGTGAGAGTGTCCCCGCCCACCGTGTCCAGGACGACGTCCACCCCGCCCAGTGCGCGGACCTGCGACACATAGTCACCGGTCGAGAAGTCGATCGCGTGGTCTGCTCCGAGGCCGGTGACGAACTCGTGATCCTTCGCCCGAGCGGTGGTGACCACCTCGGCCCCCAGTGCGCTGGCGAGCTGGATGGCGGCGGAGCCGACTCCGCCCGCTCCGCCGTGTACCAGGACCCGTTCCCCGGCCCTTACCGCGGCGCGTTCGACCAGCGCTTCCCAGACCGTCACGCCCACGAGCGCGAGGCCGGCGGCCTCGACGTGCGACAGGCGTGCGGGCTTGCGGGCGACCAGGGCCTGGTCGGCCACGTGGTACTCGGCATAGGTCCCCTGCCCGGCGAATATCGGCGCCAGGTACCAGACCTCGTCGCCCGGCTGGAAGTCGTCCGCCCCGGGGCCGGTGGCGACCACCACGCCGGACACGTCGTTGCCGATCACCGCGGGCAGCGCCACCTCCTCGTGGTAGTCGCCGCGCCGGGTCTGGAGGTCGAGGGGGTTCACGGACGTGGCCATCACGCGCACCAGCACCTGACCGGGTCCCGGGGTGGGCCTTGGCAGCTCTCGGGCGGCGAACGCGTCTTCCGCGTCGCCGAAGCGGACGAGTTCCATCACACGCATCGAAGTAGACATACGCCGACCTTAGATCGTCATATCGCGAATCGTCAATATATGACTGGGCTAGGATGAGTGCGTGTTCTCGGAGGCGGAGTTGCTGGCTGTGTTCCGGGCCCTGTCCAATCCAGCCCGCCGACAGATCCTGGTGTGGCTCAAGGAGCCGATGAGCTTCCCCGGCCAGGAGCCCGACGACGTCGAGATCGGCGTCTGCGTGACCGACATCCAGCGGCGTACCGGTCTGGGGCAGTCGACCACCTCGCAGTACCTCGCGATGCTGCGGCAGGCAGGGCTCGTGATCGCCACCCGGCGAGGCAAGTGGACCTACTACCGCCGCGACGAAGCGAACATCACCCGCCTCCTGAAAACCCTGCGCGACGTCTTCTAGACCCCAACCCAACACCGGGCAGCCCGCCGCCGCCCCGCCAGGGACCTCGCGCGACCCAACAGGCCGGACTGGCGCCGCCTTCAGCTGCCGCGCTACGGCTGCTACCGGGGCCGCCCGCGGAGAAGGACATCACTGCTCGGCGGGTTCCCGTTCAGCTCCAGCCGGGCCCTTGGGTGCGGATTCAGCGGGTGCGTTCGTAGTGGCGGCGCACTTTCTCGCGGTTGCCGCAGACGGCCATCGAGCACCAGCGTGCGCGGTTGGCGCGGCTGCGGTCGAGCAGGAACAACTGGCACTCGGTATTGGCGCAGGGGCGCAGCCGGCCGGGCATCCGTTCCTCGGTCCCGGCCCAGGCGAGGACCGTCTCGACGGCCAGCCGGGCGTGCGGGGGGAACCTGACCGCCCACTGGAGACCGTCCGAAGTGACCTCCGGGATCTGGTGAACCCCTTCCAGTAGCGGGCCCAGCGCGGCGGGCGAAGAGTTTCCGCGCACCACATCCTGCAGGACGTCCCGCGCCTCGCGCAGCAGCGTCAGTTCCGCGAGGCTGCCGTCACCGCCGTGCTCCCGCGCCCAGCGCCTGCCTTCGGCCGGGTCGCCGAGCGCGTCCTGCTCCTCGCCGTTGACCAGCGGCCTGCTGTTGAGCAGGTCCAGTAGCGCACCCATCGGGGGATCACCACCTTTCTAACCGTATCGAATCGTTTGACAGGTTAGCCCATCCCGTGCTTACGTAGCGAACAACTAACCATATCAAACGCGCAAAGGAGTTAGATATGAGCTCGGTGCACCACCGGACCGCCTCCGTCGACGGTCATGAGATCTACTACCGCGAGGCCGGCCCCGCCGACGCCCCCGTGATCGTGCTGCTGCACGGCTACCCGACCAGTTCGTTCATGTTCCGGGAACTCATCCCGCTGCTGGCCGACGACTACCACGTCATCGCCCCGGACCACCTCGGCTTCGGCCACTCCGACGCCCCGCCCACAACGGAGTTCGACTACACCTTCGACGCCCTCGCCGAACTCACCTCCGGGCTGCTCGACCAGCTGGGCCTGGACCGCTACGCCCTCTACGTCCAGGACTACGGCGCCCCCATCGGATGGCGCCTCGCGCTGAAGAACCCCGAGCGCATCTCCGCCATCGTCACCCAGAACGGCAACGGCTACGAGGACGGTTTCGTCGACTCCTTCTGGGCCGGCCTGTGGGCCTACGGGGCGAATCCCGGCCCCGACACCGAACCCGCCGTCCGCGCCGCGATGAGTCTCGAGGCCATCCGCTGGCAGTACGTGCACGGCGTACCCGACCCCAGCGTGGTCAGTCCGGACACCTGGGAGCACGACGTCGCGCTCGTCTCCCGCGAGGGCAACGACGAGATCCAGCTGGCACTGTTCCGGGACTACCAGAACAACCGCCCGCTCTACCCGCTGCTGCACGAATACCTCCGCACCAGCGAGGTCCCTGTGCTCGCCGTCTGGGGCCGCAACGACGAAATCTTCGGCCCGGCGGGCGCACGCGCCTTCGCCCGCGACGCCAAGAACGCGGAAGTGCACCTGATCAACGGCGGCCACTTCCTGCTGGAGAGCCACCTGGACGTAGTCGCCGGCTACCTCCGCGGCTTCCTCGGGCGGGTGCTGGGGTAGACAGGGCAGGGGGCTGGAGAAGGGGCCTTCGCAGGCCGACGCGCCAGCCCCCGCCCCATCCCGGCTCGGCCGTGGGACGCTCCCGTCCCCGGCACGGCTGGGGAGAGCGACGGCGCCCGCCCGGCGCTGGCGGCCGGGCCGCACTCCCTGCCGGGCCCCGCACGCCCCGCTGAAGTACTGCCAGCATCGAGATCCTCCGCAACCTGCGTCCAACGGCCTTGAACGCCCAACGCCCCCTCGCGGTCCGCGGCGGGGCCACCAGTCCAAACCCGAGCGTGGCCCGGTCCAGTGGATGCTGCCTTCAGCTGCCAGCCGCGAACTGCCGTTACCTCTCCGATTCGGGAAAGGTGCTGGCAGTCGCGTTGCTGCACTCGCCATGGTCGTCAAGCTCATGGATTCCGCCCAGACGCGCTGACGCGCGGTCAACGCACCCCATCTGGTTGCCCTGGTCCGTGCCGGCGCCCGCTTCGAACGCGGCCAGCTGGTGGAGCGACCGTAAAGACTCACCGCATGACCGACGAGTCCTTCGATGAGGCACCGCCCAGGCACCTCCGGTATCGCCGCTGCCTGCAGGATCCGGTCAATTTCCCTTACGGCAGCTAGTCGGTGCTGAGGTGTGCGGAGAATGCCCGTCGCTGTGGCAGGCGCTCGGCCCTGCCATCGGTCGGGCTGTCCGGGGACGGCTCGATGATCGGGCCGGGATGGTGCGGGGCGGACTCCCTGCCGGGTGGGCAGCTCTGCGGGCGGTTATCCGAGCAGTTCGGCGAGGTGTTCGGCACCGGCGGGAAAGGGCTGCATCGCGTATCCCTCCGGTGGTTGCGTCCCGAGCAGGTGCCGGACGAGGTAATCCCACATCCGGCGCGTGACGTAGTGGTCGCGGCCCATGAAGCTGTGTTCGACGCCGGGGACGACAAGCAGGTCGAAGTCCTTGTCGGCGTCGATGAGGGCGTCGACGAGGTTGAGGGTCTGGTAGGGCAGGACGTTGTCGTCGAGCTCGCCGTGGACGAGCAGAAGCTTCCCGGTCAGATTGGCGGCGAGGTTCGGATTGGCGGTGTCGGCCCATTGCTCCGCGGTGCCTTCGCCGAGGTAGGTGTCGGCCCACAGCGCCAGGTAGTGACGGATGTCGTGGTTGCCGCACAGGGCGACGCCGACCTTGTAGAGGTCGGCGTGGGTGAGCATCGCCCTGACGGTGGCGAAGCCGCCGCCGGACGCTCCGGCGATTCCGACCCGGTCGATGTCGATCCAAGGGTGACGGCAGGCCAGTTGGTGAATCGCGGCGACGTGGTCTTCGAGGAAGCCGGCGTTGCCGAGGTTGCCGTAGGAGGCGTCGTGGAAGGCTTTGCTGCGGCCGGGGGTGCCGCGTCCGTCCATGGTCACGACGGCGAATCCCAGGGCGGCGAGCGTTTCCGGTGATACGAGGTGGGGGTTGGAGAAACCTGCGGTGGCGCGCATGATCTGAGGGCCGGGGTAGACCGAATCGACCAGCGGGTAGCGACGCGACGGATCGAAACCGTGCGGGCGCCAGAGCGTGCCGTGGATGTCGGTGACCCCGTCGGCGGCCTTGGTGCTGAACCGCTCCGGTGGTGTCCAGCCTGCGGCGAGCAGCAGCGCGGTGTCTGGTCGCTCGAGTTCGACCACGGCCGCGCCGGCGGCATCGCGTACGACGGTCCTCGGCGGTGTGTCCACGGCGGAGGCGGTGTCGAGGAGGTAGGCGCCGGACGGGGCGACAACGACCTCGTGATCGAACGCGTCGTCGCTGTGATTGGCGAATCCGCTGCCGTCGAGTCCGACGGTGCACAGCTGCCGGGCGTAGGGCTCACCGGGCACCAGCCCTGATGCGAGGAACAGGACGGTGCGGTTCTCCTCGTCGACGTGGAGGATGCTGCGGACCGCCCACGCTCCCTTCGTGACCCGAGTCGGGGCCGGCTCGTCGGTCGACGCGGGGCCTGGCGGCCGAGGGGGTGCGGGGTAGAGGTACAGATGTCCCCAGCCGTCGCGCTGGGAGTACCACAGGGCCTCTCCGGAGTTCAGCACTCGGACGATGGGGCGGTCGAAGATCAGTTGTGCGGGTTCCACTCGGGTGGTGCCGTGGTCGTCCACGAGGAGGTCGACGGCGCCGGTGTCGGGATCGAGGCGGTGCAGCCCGAGCGAGCGGGCGTAGCGGGGCTGGCGCAGGAAGTACAGGGCCCCGCCGTCGTGGGACCACCAGACCCAGCCGCGCGCAAACGGGGACAGGTGGCCGATGTGCGAGGGGCGGGTCGCTTCCCACACCGCCGAGCGGCGCCCCACGTCCAGCACGACGAAGCGGGCGTCGGCGTGCCGTTCGTCCTGGGGCATGGCGTAACGGAACGAGTGCGCAACCGGCGGCCCGCCGTCGCGGGGGGGGGTCTGTACAGCGAGCGGTGTAACTCGGTTGATTGTTTCTACTGGCGTCCGGCGGTGAGTCGGCCGTCGAAGGTGATGTCGAAGGCGTTGAGTGCGGCCTTCCAGCGCATGGTCCAGCGTTTGCGGCCGGTGCCCTTGGGGTCCAGGCTCATCACCGCGAGGTAGACGCACTTGAGCGCGGCCTGTTCCGTGGGGAAATGCCCGCGGGATCGGACGGCTTTGCGGATGCGGGCGTTGACGGACTCGATCGCGTTGGTGGTGCACACGATCTTCCGGATCTCCACATCGAACTGGAGGAAGGGGACGAACTCCGCCCAGGCCCTTTCCCACAGCCGCACGATTGCCGGGTACTTCTTGCCCCAGGCCTCGCTGAACTCCAGGAAACGCTCCAGGGCGGCGTCCTCGGTCGGCGCGGTGTAGACGGGTTTGAGCGCACGCGCGATCTTTTCCCAGTCCTGCCTCGCTGCGTAACGGAACGAATTCCGCAGCAGGTGAACCACACACGTCTGGACAATCGTCGCAGGCCAGACCGTGTTCACCGCGTCCGGAAGGCCGGTCAGGCCGTCACAGACCAGCATCAGCACATCGCGGGCCCCGCGGTTCTTGATCTCGGTGAGGACCTGCAGCCAGTACTTCGCACCCTCGCCGCCGTCGCCGACCCACAGACCCAGGATGTCCCGATGCCCCTCCGCCGTCACCGCCAGCGCCATATAGACGGGCCGGTTGGCGACCTGACCGTCCCTGACCTTCACGTTCACACAGTCGATGAAGACGACCGGGTAGACGCCGTCCAGGGGCCGGTTCTGCCATTCGGCCATGCCGGCCATCACGCTGTCGGTGATCGTGGAGATAGTGCTCTTGGAGACCTCCGCCCCATAGACCTCGGCCAGGTGCGCGGAAATCTCACCATGAGTGAGGCCCTTCGCGGACAGGGACAGGACCATCTCGTCAACCCCGCCCAGGCGCCGCTGGCGCTTCTTGACCAGCTGCGGCTCGAACGTGCCCGCCCGGTCCCGCGGCACCGTGATCTCCACCGGCCCGACCTCGGTGGTCACCGTCTTGGACCGGTGCCCGTTGCGATAGTTGTCCCGGCCGCCTTCGGCCCGCTCACCGGGCTCGTGTCCGAGGTGGTCGGTCAGCTCGCCCTCCAGCGCCGACTCCAGGACCCTACGCGTCAACTCCGCCAGCAGGCCGCCCTCACCCGTCAGCTTCACTCCGCCGGCCTGAGCCCGGGCCACCAGTTCAGCAACCAGCCCGTCATCCACAGCATCCGGTGCGTCCACGGCGGCCTCCCCGGCCTCGATGTCACTCATCACGTCAGTCATCAACTGTCGCTTCCAGCTCGGGAGTTACACCGTTGACCGTACAGACCCGCCTGATCCACCCCACCCCTCACACCCCACCTGAACAGCACAAACACATCTGGCCCTCTGCGAACCCGCAGAGGGCCAGATCACGTTCTACACAACAACAAAGCCGGTCAAAGCGACAAAGTGTCGCTTTGACCGGCTTCATTTGGTCGGTTGACCCTGGTGTCCGAGGGGGGACTTGAACCCCCACGCCCGATAAAGGGCACTAGCACCTCAAGCTAGCGCGTCTGCCATTCCGCCACCCGGACCGGGTGATCAGCCGCAGTCTCCCGCGGCGACAAAGAAAACAATACCAGGGGTTTGGGGTCCGTCTCACCTGCGTATTCGGTGGTCAGCGCACTGGTCAGCGGGGTTCGGGCTCGCCGCGGAGGCGTTCTCGCCGGCACACCCCCGTCCTTGCGTACGGTCCGTAGCCAGTCACGTACGCACGGTGTCTCCGGAGGGTCGGCGGCGGGGTCCACGCGGGTATGCGCGGGGCGGGTTACGTTCGCCGGCATGAGTGATCGCGGCTATCGGCCACCCCGCACGCTGTCACCGTTGCGAGAGCATCTGCGCGAGACCTTCTGGTTCGCCCCGACCCTGACGCTGGTCTGCGCCATCGTGCTCTGGTTCGTCGCCTCGGCGCTCGACGAGCAGCTCGTCGCCTACCTCCAGGACGAGCAGGCGTACGACGAGATCAAGGACCTGGTCTCGGTCGCCGAGGACACCAAGACGATCGTCGTCACGATCAGCTCGGCGATGATGACCTTCATCGGTGTGGTCTTCAGTATCTCGCTGGTGGCCGTGCAGATGGCGAGCGGGCAGCTCACGCCCCGGGTGGTGCGGATCTTCGTACGGAGCCGGATCAGCAAGCTCACGCTGTCGGTGTTCCTGGCGACGTTCGTGTTCTCGCTGCTGGTCCTGAGCTCGTACGAGAGCGAGACCGATCCGCGCCTGGTGGTGTCCGTGCCGTTTCTGCAGAGTGTGCTGACCGCCGCGCTCGTCGGGCTCAGTCTGCTGCTGTTCATCGCCTACGTGAGCTCCACGCTGCGGCTGATGCAGGTCGGCCCCGTCGTCGACCGGATCACCCGGGACTCCTTCCGGGTGCTGGGGCGGATGCCGGCCGGCCGCCCCCAGGAGGGGCCGCTCGCGGGCGAGACCGGGCAGCTCGTGCACGAGGGGCGGGCCGGGGTGCTGCGGGACGTGAACGTGGCCCGGCTGGTACGGGCCGCACGGCACCAGGGCGTCGTTCTGCGGCTGATCCCTCGGCTCGGGGACTTCGTCGTGCCGGGGACACCGGTGCTGGCGGTGCACGGCGGGGCCGCGCCACGCCGGCGCGCGCTGCGGTACACGGTGTCCGTGGGGGTCGAGCGGACCCTGCACCAGGATCTGGCGTTCGGCCTGCGCCAGCTGTCGGACATCGCGCTGCGGGCCCTCTCGACGGCCGTGAACGACCCGACCACCGCAGTGCAGTGCCTGGACCGGATCGTGCAGTTCCTCGCGGCCGTCGTGGATCTGCCCCTCGGGGCCGTCCACCACCGGGACCGCAAGGGGGTCGTACGGCTGGTGCAGGACGTGCCGGGGTGGGCGGATCTGGTGGATCTCGGGTTCGAGGAGATCCGGCGGTGTGCCGCGGACACCCCGCAGGTCACCCGGCGGCTGCTGGCCGGGATCGACGATCTCCTGCTGCTGGCGGCGCCGGAGCGGCGCAAGCCGTTGGTCCGGCACCGTGCGCTGCTGATCCAGGCGGTGGAGCGCGCGGTGCCGGAGGCGGCCGAGCGGGAGTTCGCGCTGCTTCCCGACCGGCAGGGGATCGGGTGAGCACTGACGCCACCTCTACGGCATGAGGTGGTGGTCCGGGAAGTTGCCCGGCAGGCGCTCGCCCGGCGGGCCGTCGGTCACGGCGCGGACCAGGAGTTCACCCCCGACGAAGGCACCGTGCCAGGAGGCGCCGAAGCCGCCGAAGAGCTCCTCACGGTCGCCCCGGGAGCGGGGTGTGCCGTGGCCGACCTTGAAGGCGCGGATCTGGGGGGCCAGCCTGTCGTACGTCGCGGGGTCGTCGGTCGAGAGGGTGGCGACCAGGGCCCCGTTCGAGGCGTTCATGGCGGCGAGGAGTTCCGCCTCCGTGTCGACCAGGACGATCGTGTCGACCGGGCCGAAGGGCTCCGCGTGGTGGAGCGGGGAGGACGGCGGCGGGTTGAGGAGCGTGACCGGGTGGAGGTACGCCGAGGTGTCCTGGCCCGGAAGGAAGTGGCCGTCCGCCGCGGCCGCGCCGGCGCGGTGCAGTGGGACGGCGCCCCGGTCGACCGCCTCGGCCACCTGGTCGGCCAGCTCCTTGGCCTTGGCGGCGTTGATCAGCGGGCCGAAGTCCAGGGCGGGAAGGGGGTCGGCGGGGTCCGCCACGGCGAGGGGGTGGCCCACCCGCAGGGCGCGGACCGCCGGGAGGTAGGCCGTCAGGAACGCGTCGAACGCGCTGCGCTGGACGACGAAGCGCGGGTAGGCGGTACAGCGCTGCTTCCCGTAGTCGAACAGCTTCGGGATGACGGCGCCGAGCGCGTCCCAGTCCGTGTGGTTCCAGATGCCCCAGGTGTTGAGCCCCTCCTGTTCGAGGATGTGCCGTTTGCCGAGGTCGGCCACGGCGGTGGCGATACGGGCCCCGGTGTCGCGGCCCCCGACGAAGGAGACGCAGCCGATCTCCGGTGAGCGGACCAGGGCCTCGGAGAGTTCGCCGCCGCTTCCGCTGACGAGGGTGAGGGGGACGCCCTCGCGGGCGGCGAGGGCACAGGCCAGGGTCAGACACGCGACGCCGCCGTCGGTGGGGGTCTTCGCGATCACGGCGTTGCCGGCGAGGGCCTGCACGAGCATCGCGTGGACCAGCACGGACATCGGGTAGTTCCAGCTGGCGATGTTGGAGACGGGGCCCGGGAGCGGGGTGCGGTCGGTGAGCATCCGGTCGATGTCGTCGACGTACCACCGCACCCCGTCGATCGCCCGGTCGACGTCCGCCTGGGCGAGGCGCCATGGCTTGCCGATCTCCCAGACGAGGAGGAGGGCGAGCAGTTCGCGGTGTTCGGTCAGGGCGTCGAGGGTGGCCGTGACGCGGGCGCGGCGCTCGGGGAGGGGGATGTGCCGCCAGACGCGGTGCTGGTCGAGGGCGGCACGGACGGCGCGCGTGGCCGTGGGGGCGTCGAGCCGGGGCGGTCCGGCGATGGGGGTGCCGTCCACGGGGGTGGTGGCGGGGAGCACCCGGCCGTCGCGCTGCCAGCCCGCCGCCCAGAGGTTCAGGACGCGGTCCTCCTGGAATGCCTCGGGGGCGGTGGTGAGGCAGCGGTGCCAGGCGTCCTGCCAGGCTGTGCCGGGTTTGAGGGCGAGGGTGGGGGCGGGGGTGGGGGTGTTGCCGGGTGTCATGGGGTCTCCGCTCTCGGTGCACAGTCGGGACGCGGCGATGCGCGGGGTGCGGGGTCGGTCGGGGTGGGGTGCCTGCGGCGGGACTTGTCCCCTCCCCGGCCCGTTCCCGTGAACGGGGCTCCGCCTCGGAGCCCGTTCCTCAAACGCCGGAGGGGCCGAAGAGGCGGGCCCTGGCCAGGTGGGCTGTTTCCGTCGGGGTCGAGCCGACCGCCACTCCGGCCGCCTCCAGTGCGCGCTTCTTCGCTTCGGCCGTGCCCGAGGAGCCCGAGACGATCGCGCCCGCGTGGCCCATCGTCTTGCCCTCGGGCGCCGTGAAGCCCGCGATGTAGCCGATCACCGGTTTGGTGATGTGCTGGGCGATGTGGGCCGCGGCCCGCTCCTCCGCGTCTCCGCCGATCTCGCCGATGAGGACGATCAGTTCGGTGTCGGGGTCCTGCTCGAAGGCCGTCAGGCAGTCGATGTGGGTGGTGCCGATCACCGGGTCGCCGCCGATGCCGACCGCCGAGGAGAAGCCGATCTCGCGGAGCTCGTGCATCAGCTGGTAGGTGAGCGTGCCCGACTTGGAGACCAGTCCGATACGGCCGGGGGCGGGGGCGATATCGGGCGGGATGATGCCCGCGTTGGAGTGCCCCGGGCTGATCAGCCCGGGGCAGTTGGGGCCGACGACACGGGTCGAGCGGGCCCTGGCGTGGGCGTGGAAGGCGACCGCGTCGTGGACGGGAACGCCCTCGGTGATGACGACCGCGAGGCCGATCCCGGCGTCCACCGCTTCGATGACGGCCGACCTGGCGAAGGGGGGCGGGACGAAGACGACCGTAACGTCCGCCGCCGTCGCGTCCATGCCCTCGCGGACCGAGCCGAAGACCGGCACCGGGGTGCCGTCGAAGTCCACGGTCCGGCCGGCCTTGCGGGGGTTCACCCCGCCGACGATCCGGGTGCCGGCGGCGAGCATCCGGCGGGTGTGTTTCATACCCTCGGCGCCGGTCATGCCCTGGACGAGGACCCTGCTCTCCTTGGTGAGGAAGATGGCCATGTCCGCACTCCTTATGCTGCGTCGGCGAGTTGGGCGGCGCGGCGGGCTGCGCCGTCCATGGTGGTGACCTGGTGGACCAGTGGGTGCGCACGGGCGTCGAGGATCGCGCGGCCGCGGGCGGCGTTGTTGCCGTCGAGGCGGACGACGAGCGGTTTGGTCAGCTGTACGGTCTCCAGCGCCTGGACGATGCCGTCGGCGACCACGTCGCAGGCCGTGATGCCGCCGAAGACGTTGACCAGGACCGATTTCACGCCGGGGTCCGAGAGGATCACCCGGAGGCCGTCGGCCATGACCCGGGCCGAGGCGCCGCCGCCGATGTCGAGGAAGTTCGCGGGGCGGGCGCCGCATCCGGCCACCACGTCGAGGGTGGACATCACGAGTCCGGCGCCGTTGCCGATGATGCCGACCTCGCCGTCGAGCCTGACGTAGTTGAGGCCCTTGGCGGCGGCCTCGGCCTCCAGCGGGTCGCCGTGCGGGTCATCGGCCTCCGCACCCCAACGGTGCTGGCGGAAGCGGGCGTTGCCGTCGAGCGTGACCTTGCCGTCCAGGGCGAGGATTCTGCCGTCGACGGTGCGTACGAGCGGGTTCACCTCGACCAGGAGGGCGTCCTCGCGGGTGAGGACCTGCCACAGCCGGCGCAGGACCGGGGCCGTTTCCGGCGGCAGTCCGGCCGACTCGGCGATCTCCCGCGCTCTTTCCTCGGTGACTCCTTCCTCCGGGTCGACCGGCATGCGGGTCACCGCGTCCGGGCGGTTCGCGGCCACTTCCTCGATCTCCGTGCCGCCCTCGGCCGAGGCGATGGCGAGGAAGGTGCCCGCCGCGCGGTCCAGTGCGTATCCGACGTAGAACTCGGCCGCTGTGTCGACGGGTTCGGCGAGCATCACCGCGCGGACGCGGTGGCCCTTGATGTCCATGCCGAGCATCTGACGGGCCGTGAGGGCGGCTGCCGCAGGGTCCGCCGCGAGTTTCACCCCGCCCGCCTTGCCGCGTCCGCCGGTCTTGACCTGCGCCTTGACGACGACGCGGCCGCCGAGCCGGCGGGCCGCCCGCTCTGCCGCGTCCGCGCTGTCGACGACCTCGGCCCTCGGTACCGCTATGCCGTGTTCCGCGAAGAGCTGCCGTGCCTGGTGCTCGTACAGATCCATAGCCACTCCCGATCGTGCCGATTGTGAAAGTGCCGCACGCCCCCTGGACACCACCCACCGGATGCGGGATAACAAGGTTCATACAGTATTCGTCGACTGTATGCAATGTACCGCAGGGGTGCCGGCCCAAGCACTGGAGCGGCCCCCGCACTCCCCTACGAAGGGACAGGGATCTTCATGCCCGAGGACAGCCAGGACCTCATTTCCGGTGGGCACTTGGTCGCGAAGGCGTTGAAGGCCGAGGGGGTGGAACGCATCTACACCCTCTGCGGCGGCCACATCATCGACATCTACGACGGCTGCGTCGACGAGGGCATCGAGGTCGTGGACGTACGTCATGAGCAGGTCGCCGCCCATGCCGCCGACGGCTACGCGCGGATCACCGGCAAGCCCGGATGCGCTGTCGTCACGGCCGGGCCGGGGACGACGGACGCGGTGACGGGCGTCGCGAACGCCTTCCGCGCCGAGTCGCCCATGCTGCTGATAGGCGGTCAGGGGGCCCACAGCCAGCACAAGATGGGTTCCCTCCAGGACCTGCCGCACGTCGAGATGATGGCGCCGATCTCCAAGTTCGCCGCCACCGTGCCGGACACCGCACGCGCCGCGGACATGGTGTCGATGGCGTTCCGCGAGTGCTACCACGGGGCGCCCGGCCCGTCCTTCCTGGAGATCCCGCGCGATGTGCTCGACGCCAAGGTGCCGGTGTCGAAGGCCCGGGTGCCGCAGGCCGGGCAGTACCGGGCGTCGACCCGTACGGCCGGTGACCCCGCGGCCGTCGAGAGGCTGGCCGATCTGCTGGTGCACGCCGAGAAGCCGGCGATCCTGCTGGGCAGTCAGGTGTGGACGACCAGGGCGACGGACTCCGCGATCGAGCTCGTACGCACCCTGCACGTCCCGGCTTACATGAACGGGGCGGGCCGGGGCACCCTGCCGCCCGGCGATCCGCACCACTTCCAGCTGTCGCGCCGCTACGCGTTCTCCAACGCCGATGTCATCGTGATCGTGGGGACGCCGTTCGACTTCCGGATGGGCTACGGCAAGCGGCTCTCCCCCGACGCCACCGTCGTGCAGATCGACCTCGACTACCGCACCGTCGGCAAGAACCGGGACGTCGACCTCGGGATCGTCGGGGACGCGGGAATGGTGCTGAAGGCCGTCACCGAGGCCGCGAGCGGACGGCTCAACGGGGGCGCGGTCAAGCGGAAGGCCTGGCTGGAGGAGTTGCGGGCCGCCGAACAGGTCGCGATCGGGAAGAGGTTGCCGAGCCTGAGGTCGGATGCCTCCCCCATCCATCCCTACCGGCTGGTCAACGAGATCAACGACTTCCTCACCGAGGACTCCATCTACATCGGGGACGGCGGTGACATCGTCACGTTCTCCGGTCAGGTCGTACAGCCGAAGTCGCCCGGCCACTGGATGGACCCCGGTCCGCTCGGCACGCTCGGGGTCGGGGTGCCGTTCGTCCTGGCCGCCAAGCAGGCCAGGCCCGACAAGGAGGTCGTGGCGCTCTTCGGTGACGGCGCCTTCTCCCTGACCGGCTGGGACTTCGAGACGCTGGTGCGCTACAACCTCCCCTTCGTCGGCATCGTCGGTAACAACTCCTCGATGAACCAGATCCGTTACGGCCAGAAGGCCAAGTACGGCAACGAGCGGGAGCGGGTCGGCAACACCCTCGGAGACGTCCACTACGACAAGTTCGCCCAGATGCTGGGTGGTTACGGCGAGGAGGTCCGCGACCCCGCCGACATCGCGCCGGCACTGCGACGGGCCCGCGAGTCCGGACTGCCCTCGCTGATCAACGTGTGGATCGACCCCGCCGCGTACGCCCCCGGAACCATGAACCAGACCATGTACAAGTAGCAGAGGAGCCATTGGCATGACCAAAGCTCTTGAGGGCGTGCGCGTCCTCGACATGACGCACGTACAGTCCGGTCCGTCCGCCACCCAACTGCTCGCCTGGCTCGGTGCGGACGTGGTGAAGCTGGAGGCGCCGAGCGGCGACATCACCCGTAAGCAGCTCCGCGACCTCCCCGATGTCGACTCCCTCTACTTCACGATGCTCAACTGCAACAAGCGGAGCATCACGCTCAACACCAAGAGCGAGCGGGGCAAGGAGCTCCTCACCGAACTCATCCGCCGCAGCGATGTGATGGTGGAGAACTTCGGCCCCGGGGCCGTGGACCGTATGGGGTTCACCTGGGAACGGATCCAGGAGATCAACCCGCGGATCGTCTACGCCTCCATCAAGGGCTTCGGCGAGGGCCCCTACACCAAATTCAAGGCGTACGAGGTGGTCGCCCAGGCCATGGGCGGCTCGATGTCCACCACCGGCTTCGAGGACGGACCACCCCTGGCGACCGGGGCGCAGATCGGTGACTCCGGCACCGGAGTCCACGCCGTCGCCGGCATCCTGGCCGCACTGTTCCAGCGCGAGAACACCGGGCGGGGACAGCGCGTCAACGTCGCCATGCAGCACGCCGTGCTCAACCTGTGCCGGGTGAAGCTGCGTGACCAACAGCGCCTCTCCCACGGGCCGTTGACGGAGTATCCGAACGAGGACTTCGGTGACGAGGTGCCGCGCGGCGGCAACGCCAGCGGCGGCGGACAGCCGGGCTGGGCGGTGCGGTGCGCGCCCGGCGGCCCCAACGACTACGTGTATGTGATCGTCCAGCCCGTCGGCTGGCAGCCCCTCGCCTCGCTCATCGGCCGTCCGGAGCTGGTGGACGACCCCGAGTGGTCGACGCCGGAGTCCCGGCTGCCCAAACTCAACAAGATGTTCCAGCTCATCGAGGAGTGGTCGTCCACGCTCCCCAAGTGGGAGGTCCTGGAACAGCTGAACGCGCACAACATCCCGTGCGGCCCGATCCTCTCCACCAAGGAGATCATGGAGGACGAGTCGCTGGCCGCCAACGAGATGGTCGTCCGCGTCGAGCACCCGGAGCGCGGCACGTTCACCACCGTCGGCAGCCCGCTGAAGCTGTCCGACTCCCCGGTGGATGTGGTGACTTCACCGCTGCTCGGTCAGCACAACCAAGAGGTGTACGCCGGTGAGCTGGGCCTCGGTGACGAGGAAATGCGGCTGCTGAAGACGAGCGGAGTCATCTGAGCATGGTCGAATCACAGGATCGCGAACAGATCAGGCAGCTGCTCGAATCCGTCCGGGCCGCCGGGCGCACTGCGCTCACCGCCCCCGAGGGCAAGATCGTGGCGGACGCGTACGGGATCGCGGTGCCGGGCGAGGAGCTGGCCCGGGACATCGACGAGGCGGTGGCCCACGCGGACCGGCTCGGCGGGCAGGTCGTCCTGAAGATCGTCTCCCCCGATGTGCTGCACAAGACCGATGCCGGTGGCGTCGTCGTGGGGGTGACGGGCGCCGCCGCCGTGCGGGAGGCCTTCTGCCGCATCGTCGAGAACGTCCGGGCGTACGCCCCGGACGCGCGGATCGACGGCGTTCAGGTGCAACAGCTGGTGCCGCCGGGCCAGGAGGTCATCATCGGCGCGGTGACCGACCCGACGTTCGGGAAGGTGGTCGCCTTCGGTCTGGGCGGCGTGCTCGTCGAGGTGCTGAAGGACATCACCTTCCGGCTGGCCCCGGTCACCGCCGACGAGGCGCGGTCGATGCTCGACTCGATCGGCGCGGCCGAGATCCTGCGCGGTGTACGCGGCGCTCCGCCGGTGGACCGGTGGGCGCTGGCCGAGCAGATCCGGCGGGTTTCCCAGCTGGTCACGGACTTCCCGGAGATCGCCGAGGTCGACCTGAACCCGGTGATCGCGGCCCCTGAGGGGGCGGTCGCCGCCGACATCCGGATCCTGCTGGCCACCGAGGCCGTCAAGGAGCGCCGCACGTACGGCCGCGAGGAGATCCTCGCCTCGATGCGGAGGCTGATGGAGCCGCGCTCGGTCGCGGTGATCGGCGCCTCCAACGAGCCGGGGAAGATCGGCAATTCGGTGATGCGCAACCTCATCGACGGCGGGTTCGCCGGGGAGATTCATCCGGTGAACCCGCGGGGCGATGACATTCTGGGCCGCAAGGCGTACAAGAGTGTCACGGACGTTCCCGGTGAGGTGGATGTGGCGGTCTTCGCGATCCCGGCCAAGTTCGTGGCGTCGGCGCTGGAGGAGGTGGGCCGCAAGGGCATCGCGAACGCGGTCCTGATCCCGTCCGGCTTCGCCGAGACCGGTGAACAGGCCCTGCAGGACGAGATCGTGGCGATCGGCGAGCGGTACGGGGTGCGGCTGCTCGGGCCGAACATCTACGGCTACTACTCGACGTGGCAGGACCTCTGCGCCACGTTCTGCACACCGTACGACGTGAGGGGCGGGGTGGCGCTGACCTCCCAGTCCGGTGGCATCGGCATGGCGATCCTCGGCTTCGCCCGTTCGACGAAGACCGGTGTCTCGGCGATCGTCGGGCTCGGCAACAAGTCGGACCTCGACGAGGACGACCTGCTGACCTGGTTCGGCGAGGACCCGCACACCCAGTGCATCGCGATGCACCTGGAGGATCTCAAGGACGGGCGCGCCTTCGTGGAGGCGGCGCGGGCGACCGTACCGAAGAAGCCGATCGTGGTGCTGAAGGCGGGCCGTACGAGCGCGGGCGCGAAGGCGGCCGGTTCGCACACCGGTGCGCTGGCGGGTGACGACGCGGTGTACGACGACATCCTGCGCCAGGCGGGGGTGATCCGTGCGCCGGGGCTGAACGAGATGCTGGAGTACGCGCGGGCGCTCCCGGTGCTGCCGGCGCCCAAGGGCGACAACGTCGTCATCATCACCGGCGCGGGCGGTTCGGGTGTGCTGCTCTCCGACGCGATCGTGGACAACGGCCTTTCGCTGATGGAGATCCCGCCGGACCTGGACGCCGCGTTCAAGGCCTTCATTCCGCCGTTCGGCGCGGCCGGCAACCCGATCGACATCACGGGCGGTGAGCCGCCCTCGACGTACGAGGCGACGATCCGGCTGGGCATGGAGGACCCGCGCATCCACGCGCTGGTCCTGGGCTACTGGCACACGATCGTCACCCCGCCGATGGTCTTCGCCGAGCTGACCGCCCGGGTGGTCCAGGAGTTCCGGGACCGCGGGATCGAGAAGCCGGTGGTGGCGTCGCTGGCGGGTGACACCGAGGTCGAGGAGGCCTGCGCGTATCTCTTCGAGCGCGGCGTCGTGGCCTACCCCTATACCACCGAGAAGCCGGTCGCGGCGCTCGGTGCGAAGTACCGCTGGGCAAGGGCCGCGGGGCTGCTGACCTGACCCTTCCCAGGCACGAGGAGTTTGGACAGGGGGCGCTGGCCAGGTTCTTTCGAAGCCAAGGGGAGATTCATGAGCACAGACGGACAATCGGGCGCGCCGGCCGTCGCGTACCGGGAAGTGACGGACGGCAAGGGCCGCGTCTACCGGGTCGGTGAGACGGACCGCAGCATCCTCGGCCACAGCCGAAGGATCATGGTGTACATGCCGTGGATCGCGATGATGGCCATCAGCGTGTCCGAGTACGCGTACGGCTCGGCGGAGGACACCCTCTCCGCGGCGCACGGCTGGACACAGAGCAACACGTTCTGGATTCTGAGCGTCTGGGTCTTCTTCCAGGCCGGGATAGCCTTTCCGGCCGGGTGGCTGCGCGAGAAGGGGATCCTCACCGCGCGCCGGGCGATGTTCATCGGAGCCGCGCTCTGCCTCGTCGGATTCCTCGCGCTCTCGCACCTGGACAACGTCTTCGCCGCGATCTGCGGCTTCGGCGTCATCGGCGGTCTGGGTTCCGGTCTCATCTACGCCACCTGCATCAACATGGTCGGCAAGTGGTTCCCGGAGCGGCGCGGCGCGAAGACGGGGTTCGTCAACGGCGGCTTCGCCTATGGCGCGTTGCCCTTCATCTTCATCTTCAACTACGCCTTCGACACCAGTAACTACAACGAGGTGCTCGACCTCATCGGTGTCTATGTCCTGATCGTCGTGGCGATCTGTGCCTGGTTCTTCAAGGACCCGCCGAAGAACTGGTGGCCGGCGGAGGTGGACCCGCTGAACTGCTCGGGCAACACCAAGAGCGCGGCGAGTCTGGCGAAGAACCCTCCGGCGTCGAAGCAGTACACGCCCAAGGAGGCCATCAGGACCGGGATGCTTCCGCTCATGTGGATCACCATCGTCCTGACGGCCGGGGTGTCCATCTTCGGGATCTCGTTCCAGGTGGACTACGCCAAGGAGGTCGGCTTCGGCCCCCTGGTCGCGGCGTCCTCGATGGGCGTCATGGCGGTGATCAACGGGGTCGGCCGGGCCGTCGTCGGCTGGCTCTCCGACATCTGGGGCCGCAAGCTGACGCTGGTGTTCGTCATCGTCGTGCTGGGCCTCGCCCAGTTCGGTGTGATCTGGGCCGGCGATCTGCACAGCGAGTGGCTGTTCCTGTTCTTCGCCTTCCTCTCCGGCTTCGGCGGCGGTGCGTTCTACCCGATGTTCGCCGCTCTGACCCCGGACTACTTCGGGGAGAACTACAACGCCACCAACTACGGCCTGGTCTACAGCGGCAAGCTGGTCAGCGGGCTGTTCGGCGGTGGTCTCGGCTCGATGGTGGTCGACTCCTGGGGCTACGACGGCGCCTATGCGCTGGCCGGGGCGATCTCGATGGTGGCGGCCTGTATCGCCCTGATGCTGAGGCAGCCGGGCCGGCCGCGGATGCGGGACATCACCCCGAATCCGCAGCCGATCAGCCGGGAAGTGGTGTAGGTCCGGCCGGCCCCGTCGTGCCTCGAACGTCGAGGCACGACGGGGCCGGGCCCGCGCCGATGTCCTACTTGCGCAGCGCCGCCAGTCCTTCGTAGCTGATCCGGGCCTGCTTCAGGGACTGCGCGAGGTCCGTCGAGCTCGGTGCGGTGTCCTGCTCGATCATCGGGTTGCGGTAGTTCGCCTGCCCGACGCGGCGGAAGAACGTCCGGTAGTCGATGACCCCGGTGCCGAAGGGGACCATCTCGTAGCCGTCACCGTTGGTCGTGCTGACCACGCCGTCCTTGGCGTGGAACAGCGGGTAGCGCTTGTTGTGGCGGCTGACCAGCGCCGCGGGGTCGAAGATGTTCTCCCGCTGCGCTCCGTCACGCGCGGTGTAGGTGTGGAACTTGTACTGAGCGACGTGCGCCCAGAAGATGTCCATCTCCAGCCATACGGTCTTCGGGTCGGTGACCTTGAGGAAGTACTCCAGCTTGCGGATGCCCGAGCTGCGGGTGGGCCGCCCCTGTGCGTCCAGCGGTCCGCTGTCGAGCAGGAAGCCGTAGGCCGCGTCGTGGTTGTGGGTGTACAGCTTGATGCCCGCACGATGAGCGATCTTTCCCAGGGCGTTCCACTTGTCGGCGGCCACGTCCCAGTCGGCGCGGTAGGCGCTGCCGGTGGGGTCGCCGCCGGTGCCCATGTGGTCCATACCGAGGATGTTCGTTATTTCGAGGTGCCGCTTGAACTCGTCCTGATCGCTCTGGCTCAGCGGCCAGGACGAGGGGATGAAGCCGTGGTTGCCCTGGGCGCGCAGACCGTAGTCGTCCAGCCACGAGCGCAGCAGCTTCGCCCCCTGCACCGTTTCGAGGTTGCTGCCGCCGGGTGCGTTGGCGTGCTGGCCGTATCCGGCGAACTCGACCTGCTTGTAGCCGTAGCGGGCCAGCTCCTTGAAGACGGCGCGGAAGCCCGAGGGAAGGGTGGTGCTGAGCGGGTCCCGGGCCGTGGCGTCGCGCACGGTGTACAGGATGATGCCGCGCTTCGCCGCCGGGACCAGGGTCTGGCCGTGGCCCTGCCCGTGGTCGTGGTCGTGTCCGTGCCCCTGGTGGGAGGCGGGCTGGGCGAAGGCCGGCGAGGCGCCGATGACGGGCGCGGCGATCGCTGTTGCCGCGGCGGCGGTGCAGGTGCTGAGGAAGCGGCGGCGGTTGACGCCGAGGCTGCGGCGCAGGGCGCCGTCCGTTCCGGATTCGTCGTTGTACTCGGTCACTGTCTCTCTCCTTCTCGAAGATGCTCGCAACGCTGTGAACGGACCGGTCTCATGCGAGGCCGGCGAGCGTGAGCAGCAGGGACTTCACTTCGGTGGCCCGGACCGGGCCGGTGAACGCATGGGGGGTGGAGCAGAGGATGAGCGGACCTTCTTCGTCGCTCAGGGGGAGGCGGCCGTGGCTGCCCCGGATGGGTGACGGGTCCAGGGGGACGACCGCCATGCGGTAGCGCATGCCGAGCTTCTTGCGGGCGACCGCCGTCGCCGCCTTGACCCGGACGTAGGGGTCCTGGGGGTCCAGGAAGAGTTCGACGGGGTCGTAGCCGGGTTTGCGGTGGATCTCGACGAGCTGCGCGAAGTCGGGTGCGCGGTCGTCGTCGAGCCAGTAGTAGTACGTGAACCAGGCGTCCGGGTCCGCGACGGCGACCAGTTCGCCGGAGCGCGGATGGTCGAGTCCGTGGGCCTTCTTGCCCTCGTCGTCCAGGAGCTGCTCGATGCCCGGGAGGCCGGCCAGGGCTTCGCGGGCCGCTTCGAGGTCCTCGGGGCGGCGTACGTAGACGTGCGCGATCTGGTGGTCGGCGACGGCGAAGGCCCGGGAGGTCATCGGGTCCAGGTACTCCATGCCGTCCTGGGTGTGGACCTCCAGGAGTCCGGCCCGGCGCAGGGCGCGGTTGATGTCGACGGGCCGCTCCACGCGGGTGATGCCGTACTCGGAGAGGGCCACGACGGTGCGGCCCTCGCGGCGGGCGTCGTCCAGGAGCGGGGCGACCGCCCGGTCGAGGTCGGCCGCGGCCTTGAAGGCGCGCGGGTCGTCGGGGCCGTAGCGCTGGAGGTCGTAGTCGAGGTGCGGGAGGTAGCAGAGAGCGAGGTCGGGGTGGCGGGTGTCGAGGATGTGCCGGGTCGCGTCGATGATCCACTGCGAGGAGACGAGGTCGGCGCCGGGGCCCCAGAAGTGGAAGAGGGGAAAGGTGCCGAGTTTTTCGGTGAGTTCGTCGTGGAGGGCCGGTGGGCGGGTGTAGCAGTCGGGTTCCTTGCGTCCGTCGGCGTAGTAGACGGGCCTCGGGGTGACGGTGAAGTCGGTGTCGGCGCCCATCGCGTACCACCAGCAGATGTTGGCGACGGTGTAGCCGGGGTGGGCGCGCCGGGCCGCGTCCCAGAGCTTGTCGCCCTCGACGAGCCCGTTGTGCTGGCGCCACAGGAGGACGTCGCCGAGTTCGCGGAAGTACCAGCCGTTGGCGACGATGCCGTGTTCGGCGGGGGTGGTGCCGGTGAGGAAGGTGGACTGGGCGGCACACGTCACGGCGGGGAGCACGGTGCCGAGCGTGGCGTGGGCTCCGGACTGTCCGAGGGCCTTGAGGTGCGGCATGTGGTCGAGGAGGCGGGGGGTGAGCCCCACGACGTCGAGGACCAGGAGCGGGGTGGGTGAGCTGGTCGTCCCGGCGGTGGTCATGGCAACTCCTTGAGGCCGAGGTCGACCAGGAGGTCGCGGGCGAGGGTGAGTTCGGCGGCGATGCCGTCGGCGAGCTGGGCGCGGGTCCGGGGGCGCAGCTCGGCCGGGAGCGCCTGCCAGGTGTACGTCTCGACCTCCAGGTGCCGGGTGAGCGGCTGCGCCCCGCCGACCAGGCGGGTCAGCGTGGACCGGAGTACGGGAAGGGTGGAGGTGAGCGGCGGGGCGGGTGGGGTGTGCAGGGGGACGTGGAAGTGGGCGCGCCAGGGGGCGCTGTCGGGCAGGGTGTCGCCAGTGACCGCTTCGTCGAGGTCGTCGGTGCCGCGCAGCCCCGCGGCGGTGGAGACGCGGGTCTGGTGGAGGAAGCGGGGTTCGGCGAAGGCGGCGAGCGCGGTGCGCACCTCGGGGAGGTGGGGTTGTTCGGCGTGCAGGGCGGCGGAGAGCTGCGCCTTGACGGTCGGGATGCCTGCGGCGGCGAGCGCGTCGAGTGCGCCGTCCGGGTCCTCGAAGGAGGTGGCGAGGTGGCAGGTGTCGATGCAGACGCCGATGCGTTCGTGCCCGATGGCGGTGAGGGGTCCGATGGCGTCGGCGGTGGTCTCGACGGTGCATCCGGGTTCGGGTTCGAGGCCGGTCCGGATGGATTTCCCGGTGAGTTCGGCCAGCGCGTCCAGGCGTTCGCCGAGGGTGGTGAGCGCGGCGATTGCGGTGCGGGCCGCCTCGGGGTCGCCGGTGTACGGGGTGCGCCAGGCGATGGGCAGGGTGGAGATGGTGCCGTCGGTGACGTCGTCGGGCAGGAGGGTGGCGAGGAGCCGGGCGAGGTCGGTGGTGTGGGCGAGCCGTTCGGGGTCCGTCCAGTCCGGCTTGTACACCCGGTACTTGACCTCCTCGGCGCCGAATCCCTCGTACGGGAAGCCGTTGAGCGTGACGACTTCGAGTCCCCGGTGGTCGAGTTCGGTGCGCAGGGAGCGCAGTTGCGCGGGGTCGTTGACCAGGGTGCGGGCGGCGTCCCTGGCGAGCCAGAGTCCGATGCCGAGGCGGTCGCGTCCGAGCCGTTTGCGTACCGGTTCGCAGTGGTCGCGCAGTTGGGCGCGGACGCCTTCGAGGGTTTCG
Organism: Streptomyces sp. NPDC050423; assembly: GCF_040655445.1. Lineage (NCBI taxonomy): Bacteria > Bacillati > Actinomycetota > Actinomycetes > Kitasatosporales > Streptomycetaceae > Streptomyces > Streptomyces sp. NPDC050423. Next base: position 72,761 of record NZ_JBFAJY010000032.1, on the reverse strand, counting down.
GCCGGGTGGACGTTGGTGCAGTACGCGAGGTGGATGACGGTGCCGTCGGGGTGGCGGAAGCGCATGGCCTCACTCCCCGCCGCGGAGGATGGAGTTGCCCTCGTGGAGCGGTTCCGGGTCGGCGGTGTCCAGGTGGAGGCGGCCGCTCTGGCCGTAGAAGGCGACGGGGTTGCGCCAGAGCACCTGGTCGACGTCGTCCTCGGTGAAGCCGGCGGCCAGCATCGCGTCGGCGACGTCGCGGGTCTTCAGCGGGTCGCTCTTGCCCCAGTCGGCGGCGGAGTTGACCAGGATCTTCTCGGTGCCGTGGAGCTTGAGGACGGCGACCATGCGGTCCCCGTCCATCTTGGTGTCGGGGTAGATGGAGAAGCCGGCCCAGCAGCCGCTGTCGAGGGCCTCCTTCACGGTCGTCTCGTTGAGGTGGTCGAGCACGACCAGTTCCGGGGCGAGGTGGGATTCGCGGACGACGTCGATGGTGCGGCGCAGGCCGGCGAGCTTGTCGCGGTGCGGGGTGTGGACGAGGGCGGGCAGCCCGTGGTCGGCGGCGAGCTGGAGCTGGGCGGCCAGCGCGGTGTCCTCGGCCGGGGTCATGGAGTCGTAGCCGATCTCGCCGACGGCGACGACGGAGTCCTTGACGAGATAGCGCGGCAGGGCGTCCAGGACGGGGGTGCAGCGCGGGTCGTTCGCCTCTTTGGGGTTGAGGGCGAGGGTGCAGTGGTGCGCGATGCCGTACTGGGCGGCGCGGAACGGCTCCCAGCCGAGCAGCGCGTCGAAGTAGTCGAAGAAGCTGGCGGGCGAGGTGCGGGGCTGGCCGAGCCAGAAGGAGGGTTCGACCAGCGCCCGGACCCCGGCGTCGTACATCGCCCGGTAGTCGTCCGTGGTGCGGGACGTCATGTGGATGTGGGGGTCGAAGATGCGCATCAGGACTCCTCCGATGGGGCCGTTGAGGCCGTGGGGGCGGCAGGACCGGGGGCAGCGGGACCGGGGGCCGTGAGGGCGAGTACGCGGTGCAGGTCGGCGGGGACGGGGCGGCCTGCCGCGATGCGCTCGGCCGCGTAGTCGCCCAGCATCCGGGCGAGTTCGGCGTCGCCGCGGGACCGCCGGGCCAACTGGTCGACGGCGTCGACGGGGACACCGGTGAAGAGGCATTTGAGGACGGCGTGGCGCCAGTTGTGCTGGTCGAGACGGCCGCCGGCGTACGGGCCGACGGCGGCGGCGATCAGTGTGGTGTCGTTGGCGCGCAGGGCGTCCTCGACGAGGGGCACGGCGGTGGCGCCGAGGTCAAGTGCGGGCAGTGCGAGCAGGACGGCGCGCCGTTCGGCGGCGGTGCCCTGTTCGTAGATCCGGGTCACGGCGGCCAGCCCGGCTCGGGCCTCGGTGAGCAGCAGGGCGCGTACGGAGTCGGCGTGTCCGAGTCCGCAGTGGCGGCCGGCCGCGGCGTACCGCAGCTCCCACGAGGGTACGGCGTAGGCGTTTTTGGAGGGTTCGGTGTCCGGGTGGGCGGCGGCGTGGGCGGCCTCGGCGAGTGCCTCGTCGAGCCAGGCGCGTGCGGCGCCGCCGAGCTGTGCGTCGAGCTCCTTGCGGGTCAGCAGCGGGGCATCCGGCGAGGTCATCGGCATGGCGTTGCTCCCTTCGGCGGTCGGGTGGCGCGGCGGTCTAGTGGCTCGACGGTCCGTGCTCGCGGAGGAACTCGATGGAGTCCCTGGCGAGTTCGGGCCCGGCGTGGGAGTGGCGGGGCAGCTCGACGACGGTGAGCCCGTCGTATCCGGTGTCTCCGAGGGCGTCGAGGGCGGCGAGCACGGGCGGGAAGTCGATCTCGCCCTCGCCGAAGGGAAGGTGTTCGTGGATGCCGCGGCGCATGTCCTCGATCTGGACGTGTCGCAGCCAGGGGGCCGCTTCGCGAACGCAGTCGACGGGCGAGGCGGTCTCCATGCACTGGCAGTGGCCGATATCGAGGGTGAGTCCGAGCGGTTCCGGGTCACCGCACAGCGCGCGGAGGTGGTGGAAGTCGGAGAGGTACGAGAGGAGGTGTCCGGGCTCGGGCTCGACGGCCAGCGGCACACCCGCTCGTTCCGCGGCGTCCAGGACCGGGGCGAGGGCGCCGGTCAGCCGTTCCCAGGCGGTGTCGGGATCGGTGCCCAGCGGCATGACCCCGCTGAAGCAGTGCACGGCGTGGGCGCCGAGTTCGGCGGCGACGTCGACGGCCCGGACGAGCAGCCCGGTCCGCGCGGCCCTGGCCTCGGGGTCCGGGTCGAGCAGCGAGGGGCCGTGCTTGCTGCGCGGGTCCAGGACGTAGCGGGCCCCGGTCTCCACGGTGACGCCGAGCCCCAGCTCCTGGAGCCTGGCGGCGACCTGGCGGGTGCGGGCGATGAGGTCCGGGCCCATCGGATCGAGGTGCATGTGGTCGAGGGTCAGCCCGACCCCGTCGTAGCCGAGGTCCGCGAGGAGGCCGAGGGCGTCGCCGAGGCGGAGGTCGGTGAGCCCGTTGGTGCCGTAGCCGAGACGGATCGTCATGTGGGGCTCACCTTCCGGGCGAGACTGCGGGCGAGCGGGACGAGGCCCATGACGGCGAGCGCCGTGCCGGAGGCGCCGGCACGGGCGGCGAGGGCGGCCTGGAGCGGGATCATCGCCCGGATTCCGCTGCCGACGGCCCGCTGGGTGAGCGGCGGCGACGGGTTGAGCGCGGCGTGGACGAGCGGGCGGCCGGCGGTGCGGAGGTAGGCGCCGGTGAGCGCGGTGAGGAGGAGCCTGGTGGGTGTGGTCGCCGCGGTGCGGACCCGTGCGCTCTCGGTGCCGCCGCTTCCCCCGCCGTCCGGCGACCCGCCGGCCGCTCCCCGCCCCGCCCTCTGCCGCTCCCGCACCGCGATGCCGCCGAGCGCGGCGACGGCTCCGAGGGCGGCGAGGGGGACGGTGGTGGAGCCGCCCTGCGCCTCGTGGCGCGAGACGGCGGTGACCGCGTAGGTGTGCGCCGTCAGGAGGGCGGCGGCGGGCAGCGCGGCGGGCACGGCGGCACGGGCCGAAGTCGCGGCGGCCGTCCCGGTGGCGCGGGCGGAGTGCGCGGCCGTCGCCGTCGCCGTCGCGCCCAGGAGCAGGTCCAGGCCGCGGGCCGCCGCCATCGACGCCGGACCCGCCGGCGTGTGTTTCAGGCGGAGGTCGTACGCCCAGACCGTCGCCGCGAGGCCGGTGGCCACCGTCAGTGCCGGGCGGCCCGCGCGGGCGGCGAGGACCAGGCCCGCCGCGGTCAGGGCACCGGCCGCGGTGAGCGCCGCGCGGGGCGTGATCCGGCCCGAGGGGATCGGGCGGTGTGGGCGGTCCACGGCGTCCTCGTCGCGGTCGGCCCAGTCGTTGAGCGCCATGCCCGCCTCGTACAGGCAGAGCGAGGCGCCGACGGCGAGGGCGGTCGAACGGTTGGGGCGGCGGCCGACCGCCGCCGCGCCGGCGAGGGCGTCGCCCGGCACGGTGAAGAGTGCGGAGACCCTGAGCAGCTCCGCCCAGGCGCGCACCGTCACTTCTCCCCCCGCAGCCGCTCCGCGAAGTCGAGCAGCGCCAGGTACTGCGCGGACAGCGCGGGAGGCCCGCCGTCCGGGTCCTTGAAGTAGAAGCCGAGTTCGGGGCGCGGGCCGGTCAGGCCCGCTTCGTGGGCGCGGGCCAGCAGCCGTGCCAGGTCCAGCACCAGGGGTGCGGCGAGTGCCGAGTCGCACCCCTGCCAGGTCGTCTGGAGCACCATGCGCGCGCCGAGGAAGCCGTCGAACGCGATGTGGTCCCAGGCCGTCTTCCAGTCCCCGAGTGCCGGCACGTCGTCGATGTGGACCTCGCCCTCGGGGGCGGAGCCGAGCGTGTCGGCCAGGACGCGTTCCTTGCCGGCGTTCTTCGCGGCGGCCGCGGCCGGGTCGGCCAGTGCCGCCCCGTCCCCGCCGCCCAGCAGATTGGTGCCGGACCAGGCCCGTACCGGCAGGGCCCGCTGCACGAACATGGGAGCGAGCACGGAGCGCAGCAGCGTCTGGCCGGTCTTGCCGTCGCGGCCCGCGTGAGGAAGGGCGCCGGCCGCGACGGCGGTCTGGAGGGCCGGGGTGCGCAGCCCGGTGGAGGGGGTGAAGTTGACGTACGGACAGCCGGCCCGGAGCGCGGCCGCCGCGTAGAGGGAGCTGGCGGGCAGCCGCTCCGCACCGGGGACGGGCGCCGGCTCGGTGGAGGCGACGTTCACGACGACGGTCCTGGCCAGGCCGTTGCGGCGGGTGAAGTCGGTGAGGTCGGCGGCGAACGCGGTGACGAGTTCCTCGTCCGTGCGGGTGTCGCCGGGGAGCGGTCCGCCGGGGCGGATCTCCGCGTCGGCCGCGGCGAGTTCGGACCGCACCGCGGAGGGGAGGCCGTGCGGCAGCACTCCCCCGGCGGCGAGTACCTCGGCCCGTTTGGGGAGCGGGCAGTCCAGGGTGTCGTGTCCGCCGAAGACGAGCGAGGCCACGGGTGGCAGACCGCTCTCGGCGAACGGCGCGGTCTCGGTGACCATGCCGGCGGCCGGGTGAAGGCCCGCCGCGACCGCCGCGCACCCCGCCGTGGCGGTGGTGGCGACGGAGCCGCGTGCTCCGATGAACCAGACTCCGGTACGAACGGCGTGTGCTGACACGGGCTGCCTCCCTGGCTGGGGGTCCTGGCTGGGCAGAGCTGGTGGCGCTGTGCGTGAGGAGGGACGGGCTGCGGACGGCGGGCGGGGCGTGCGGCCCCGCCCGCCGTCCGGTCGGTGGCCCTACTCGGAGGGCAGTTCCTTCAGCTGGATGTCGCGGAAGGACACCTGGTCGTCGGCCCCGTGGTTCTGGAGGCCGATGTAGCCGTCCTTGAGGCTGCGGGCCGGATCGGTGTTGGTGAAGTCGTTGATCTTCACTCCGTTGAGGAAGATCTGGAGCCGTTCGCCCTTGACCTTGATCTCGTAGCTGTTCCACTGGCCGGGCGGCCTGAGGACCTGGTCGCGGGCCTTGATGTTGGCGGACTTGAAGGTGTAGACGGAGCCGGTGGTGCGGTCGGGGGCGTCGGTGGCGTCGATCTGGACCTCATAGCCGTTGTCCACCGCGGACCACGGGTCGTCGGACTCCGGGAAGCCGACGAAGACGCCGGAGTTGTCGTCGCCCGCCAGCTTCCAGTCGAGCTTCAGGGAGTACGACTTCAGCTCCTTGGCCTGGTAGGTGAGCAGGCCCATGCCGCCTTCGGAGCGCAGCTCGCCGTCGACGACGTTGAACTTGCCGGGGCCCGCCTGCTTCCAGCCTTCGAGCGTCTTGCCGTTGAAGATCGACCGGTAGCCGGTGTCGGGCTTGCAGTCGGCCTTCACCTGGCCGGCCGCGTACCGCAGCCCGCCCGAGAGGACCTTGCGGAAGTCCGGGTCGGCGTAGGACTCCTTGGTGTGGCCGAGGCCGGTGTAGAAGGAGCGGCCGCCCTGGTAGGTCTGGCACCAGGTGATCGGGTGGTCGCCCTTCATGTTGCCGCCGGTGTAGGTCGTCTCGTCGAGGGTGGCGAGGACCTTCACCTTGTCGCGCGGGTTGGTGCGGTAGTTGTACAGCTCGTCGGTGCGGTCCCAGGCGTCACCCAGGTGGGCGGTGGCCGGGTTCTTGTGGTCCTCGACGCGGACGGTGACGGGCTGGATGGCGGGGTGGCTGTCGAAGTACGCGCCGACGAGTCCGCCGTAGAACGGCCAGTCGTACTCGGTGTCGGCTGCGGCGTGCACGCCGACGAAGCCGCCGCCGGTGGACACGTAGTTCTCGAACGCCTTCTGCTGGTCGGCGTTGAGCACGTCACCCGTTGTCGACATGAAGACGACGGCGTCGTAGCGGGCCAGGTTGGAGGTGGTGAACTGGCCGGCCTCCTCGGTGGCGTCGACCGTGATGTTGGTGTCCTTGCCGAGTTCCTTCAGTGCGGCGATGCCCTCGGGAATCGCGTCGTGGCGGAATCCGGCCGTCTTGGAGAAGACCAGGACGCGCTTGGCGGTCTTGTCGGGCGGGGTGTTGGAGAGTTCGAAGTCGTCGACGTCGTAGAGCGCGCCCTCGCCTCCCTTGAAGACCAGGAAGAGCTCGGTGGCCTTCTTCGGGACGCCGCGCAGGGGGACGTCGATGTCCTGGAAGACCTCCCAGCCGCCGGTCACCGGGACCGGTGCGGAGCCGAGGATCTTGCCGGTCGCCGAGCCGGACCGTACTTCGAGGAAGCCGCCCGCGCCGCCGGAGGCTATCCGGGCGGTGAGCTTGGTGGAGTCGCCGAGGATGTACGGCTTGAAGGAGATCCAGTCGTCGTTGTCGATGTCGCCGACGGTCTTTCCGCCCTCGGCGTTCGCCTTGTCGTAGATCTTGATGCCGGACGAGTTGTTGAAGTGCTCGGCCTGGCGGTGGCGCGGCTGGAGCTGCGACTGGTCGTGGCCGGTCAGCGCGGCCTGGCCGCCGCCCCCGCCGTCGGTGTACGAGGCGTCGATGACTCCGAAGATGTTGGCGTTGGGGTCGTGCCCGCCGTCCATGTCGGTCTTGACGGTGCCGGTGCAGCCGTGCGCCGAGGTGATCGGGTGGCCGTGGCTGTCGTGGCCGAGGACGAAGCGGACCTCGACCTTGGAGCAGTCGATCGTGCCGTCCTCGGGATCGGTGACGTTCACCTTGAACGGGATCTCGTCCCCGAAGGTGAACAGCTGTCCGTCACCGGGGAGTTCGAGGCTAACGGTCGGAGCCGTGTTGCCGACGGTCACATGGACGCTCGCCTTGCCGGTGCGTCCGGAGGGGTCCTGCGCGGTGACGGTCGCGGTGTAGGTGCCGTTCTTCTTGTACGTGTACGTGGGGTTGGCGTCCGTGGAGGATCCGCCGTCGCCGAAGTCCCAGGCGTAGGTGAGGGCGTCGCCGTCGGCGTCCGCGCTGCCGGCCGAGGAGAACTTCACCTTCAGGGGTGCGGTGCCCGAGGTCTTGTTGGCCGCTGCCTCCGCGATCGGGGAGCGCCCGCCTGTGGCGTTCTCGATGCGGTAGAGGGCGGAGTTCTCGTCGCCGCCGAACCAGGAGAGGCCGTAGTCCAGGACGTACAGCGCCCCGTCGGGCCCGAAGGCCATGTCCATGATCTGGGTGCCGGACCACGGGATGTCGTTGATGGACTGCACGGCGCCGTCGGCGTCCTGCTCGATGCGCTTGATCCACTTCCGGCCGAACTCACCGGCGAAGAAGTCCCCGTCGTACGCCTCGGGGAACTTCACGGGCGAGTCGAGGTCGGCGTCGTAGTGGTAGACCGGTCCGCCCATCGGGGACTCGGATCCGGTGCCGAACTCCGGGACGGAACCGCCGTCGTACGGGATCCAGGCGGCCTGCGCCGGGGGCAGGTCGACGATGCCGGTGTTGTGCGGCGAGGTGTTCTTCGGGGCCGCGCAGTCGAAGGCGGCGCCGGAGGTCTTGGTGGCGAAGTCGTAGTCGATGAACGGGTCGTTGTCGCCCGTGCAGAACGGCCAGCCGAAGTTTCCGGGCTTGGTGACCCGGGCGAACTCGACCTGCCCGGCCGGTCCGCGCTTGGGGTCGGCCGCACCGGCGTCCGGCCCGTAGTCGCCGACGTAGAGGATGCCGGTGGCCTTGTCGACGCTGAAGCGGAACGGGTTACGGAAGCCCATCGCGTAGATCTCGGGGCGGGTCTTGTCCGTGCCCGGGGCGAAGAGGTTGCCGTCCGGGACGGTGTACGAGCCGTCGTCGGCGACCTTGATCCGGAGGATCTTGCCGCGCAGGTCGTTGCTGTTGCCGGCGGAGCGGCGGGCGTCGAACGCCGGGTTGCGGTCGGGGCGTTCGTCGATGGGGGTGAAGCCGTCGGAGGCGAAGGGGTTGGAGTCGTCGCCGGTCGACAGGTACAGGTTGCCGTCCGCGTCGAAGTCGATGTCGCCGCCGACGTGGCAGCACATTCCGCGGGACGTCTTGACGTCGAGGACCTTCTTCTCGCTGCCCAGGTCGAGCGTGCCGTCCTCGTCGAGGACGAAGCGGGAGAGCCGGTTGACGCCGTCGAACTTGGCGAAGTCGGCGGCGGTGCCGGTCTCGGGGGCGTCGCCGTCGGGGGTGTCCAGCGGGGGTGCGTAGTAGAGGTAGATCGCCCGGTTCTCGGTGAAGTCCGGGTCGACGCCGACGCCCTGGAGGCCTTCCTCGTCGTGCGAGTAGACGGGGATGGTGCCGGCGACGCTGGTGTTGCCCGCGCTGTCGGTGAGCCGCAGCTCGCCGCTGCGCGAGGTGTGCAGCACGCTGAGGTCGGGGAGCACCGCGAGTGTCATGGGCTCGCCGGTCTCGGCGGCACCCTTGGCGAGGGTGACCTGCTGGAAGTCCTCGGCGGCCGGGGCTGGGGCGGGTTCCTCGTGAGCGGCGGCCGTTCCGGGCGTGGCGCCCAGGGTGAGGGTGGCGGCGGCGAGCAGGGCGCCGGTGAAGAGGGCGAGGGATTTGCGGACGCGGAGCCTGCTTCTGGTCCTGCTTCGGGTTCTGTGCACGGGTGTCCTCCGGAGAGTGCCGGTTGTACGGGCGGGTACGGGTGCTGCCGTGCCGTTCAGCGCGGGGACTGCCGCGCAGGTCAGTCGGGGCCTGTGCGGCTCCGGTGACGGGGGTTATGTCGTGTACACGTTCTGGACGGTAGCCCTGTTCGTCCGGGACGGAAAGCCCTTGTGCAGCGGTCTTGTTGAACTTTTTCCCAGGCCAGGACAAAGGGGGGTTCGGGCAGGGGGTGCCGGCCCGGCGGCGTTCGCGCTCTGCCGCCGGGCGGAGGGGCTTTCTCCTGCCCCGCCCTTCCCGAACAGGGGGCTCCGCCCCGGACCCCCACGCCTCAAACGCCGACGAGGCTGGATTCGGCGCCTCCCCCGCCGGCGAGACCGAGGTCTCTCAGGCCCTCCGGCGATTGAGGAGCGGGGGTACGGGGGCTGCGCCCCCGGAAGCGATCAGTCCTTGCCGCCGAACGCCGCGTCGAACGACGCGCTCGGCGGGTCGAAGTCGAACCGTTTCAGCGACGCCAGCGCCTCGGGCGCCCCCGTCAGGCGGTCCATGCCCGCGTCCTCCCACTCCACGGAGACCGGCCCGTCGTAGTCGATGGACCGCAGCATCCTGAACACGTCCTCCCACGGCACGTCGCCGTGCCCGGCCGAGACGAAGTCCCAGCCGCGCCGCGGGTCGCCCCACGGCAGGTGGGAGCCGAGCCGGCCGTTGCGGCCGTCCAGGCGCTTGCGGGCCTCCTTGCAGTCCACGTGGTAGATCCGGTCCCGGAAGTCGTAGAGGAAGCCGACCGGATCCAGGTCCTGCCACACGAAGTGGCTCGGGTCGAAGTTCAGCCCGAACGCGGGCCGGTGGCCGACGGCCTCCAGCGCGCGGTGCGTGGTCCAGTAGTCGTAGGCGATCTCGCTCGGATGCACCTCGTGGGCGAAGCGCACGCCCTCGGCGTCGAACACGTCGAGGATCGGGTTCCAGCGCTCGGCGAAGTCCTCGTACCCCCGCTCGATCATGTGCGGCGGGACCGGCGGGAACATCGCCACCAGGTGCCAGATCGACGAACCGGTGAAGCCGATGACCGTGTCCACACCGAAGGCGGCGGCCGCCCGCGCGGTGTCCTTGATCTCCTCGGCGGCCCGGCGGCGCACCCCCTCGGGCTCCCCGTCGCCCCAGATCCGGGCGGGCAGGATGCCCTGGTGGCGCTCGTCGATCGGGTTGTCGCAGACAGCCTGCCCGACCAGGTGGTTGGAGATCGCCCAGCACTTCAGCCCGTACTTGTCGAGCAGTTGGCGGCGCCCGTCCAGGTACCCCGGGTCGGCAAGCGCCTTGTCGACCTCGAAGTGGTCGCCCCAGCAGGCGAGTTCCAGCCCGTCGTAACCGAAGTCGCGGGCGTACCGGCAGACGTCCTCCAGTGGCAGGTCGGCCCACTGACCGGTGAAGAGGGTGAAGGGACGGGGCATGTACAGGACCTCCTAGAGCTGTGCGGTGGTGTGGACGGGCGTGTGCACGGAGTTCTTCGCGGCGCTCTCCTCCACCGCCGCCAGCACCCGCTGCACCTGGAGCCCGTCCGCGAACGACGGTGTGGGTGCGGTTCGTTCGGCGATCGTGCGGACCACATCACGGGCCTGGTGGATGAAGGTGTGCTCGTATCCGAGCGCGTGCCCCGGCGGCCACCAGGCCTCCAGGTAGGGATGCTCGGGCTCGGTGACCAGGATGCGCCGGAAGCCGGCCGTGGTGGCGGGCTCGGTGTGGTCGTGGAAGGACAGCTCGTTGAGCCGTTCCAGGTCGAAGGCGAGCGAGCCCCGCTCCCCGTTGATCTCCAGACGCAGCGCGTTCTTCCGCCCTGCCGCCATCCGGGTCGTCTCGAAGGAGGCCAGTGCGCCGGAGGCGAGCCGGCCGGTGAAGAGCGCCGCGTCGTCCACCGTCACCGCCCCGCGCGCACCGGCGTCCGCCGCCGCGGCCAGACCCGCCGACGGCCCTGCTTGCAGGGGCCGTTCGCGTACGAAGGTCTCGGTCACCGCGGACACCCCGACCAGCAGCTCCCCCGCCAGGAACTGGGCGAGGTCCACGATGTGCGCCCCGAGGTCGCCGAGCGCGCCCGAGCCCGCGTGTTCCCGCTCCAGCCGCCAGGTGAGCGGGGACCCGGGGTCCACCAGCCAGTCCTGGAGGTAGGTGGCACGGACGTGCCGCAGGGTGCCGAGCCGCCCCTCGGCGATCAGCTTCCGGGCGTAGGTGATGGCGGGGACCTTGCGGTAGTTGAAGCCGACCACCGCCACCTGGCCGCGGGCGGCGGCGCGCTCCGCCGCCTCGGTCATGGCCTCGGCCTCCGCGACCGTGTTGGCGAGCGGCTTCTCGCACAGCACGTGCTTGCCCGCTTCCAGTGCCGCGATGGCGATCTCCGCATGGCTGTCGCCGGGGGTGCAGATGTCGACGAGCTGTACGTCGTCCCGGGCGATCAGGGCCCGCCAGTCGGTCTCCGCGGCCGCCCATCCGTGCCGGTCGGCGGCGGCCTCGACCGCCCTGCGGTCGCGTCCGCAGATCGCGGCGAGAGCCGGTCTCATCGGCAGCTCGAAGACATGGCCGGCGGTGCGCCATCCCTGCGAGTGGGCGGCGCCCATGAACGCGTATCCGACCATGCCGACCCCGAGCGTGGGTGCGCTCTGCATCGGCCGGTACGTCGGCGGCGCCGCCGCCTCCTGCTCCGTCTCTTCCCTACGGGCCATCCGGGCTTCCTCCTCATCGGTGGTTCGGTGGTGCGGCAGGAGGGTCAGCGCCCTCCTGCCGGGCTCAGACCGGCCGGTCTCAGTTGAAGCCCGTCGGCAGGTACTGATCGACGTTGTCCTTGGTGACCACCGCCGAGTAGAGCGTGAGGTTGGTCGGGATCTCCAGCTCGGAGAGGCCGGCGACGCCCTTGCTCTGGCCGAGTGCGCGGGCCAGGTCGATGGCCGACGCCGCCATGGTCGGCGGGTAGAGAACGGTGGCCTTCAGCACGCTGTTGTCGGCCTTGATGGCGTCCATCGCCGACTTGGCCCCGGCGCCGCCGACCATCAGGAACTCGTCCCGGCCGGCCTGCTGGATGGCGCGCAGCGCACCCACGCCCTGGTCGTCGTCGTGGTTCCACAGGGCGTCGAACTTCTTCTGCGCCTGGAGGAGCTGGGACATCTTCGCCTGCCCCGACTCGACGGTGAAGTCCGCGGCCTGACGGGCCACCAGCTTGATGTTGGAGTAGTTCTTCAGGGCGTCCGCGAAGCCCTGGCTGCGCTGCTTGGTGAGCTCCAGGCTGTCGATGCCGGCCAGCTCGACGACCTTGGCGTTCGGCTTGTCCTTGAGCTGCTCGCCGATGTACGTGCCGGCGTTGAGGCCCATGCCGTAGCTGTCTCCGCCGACATAGCAGCGGTAGGCCTGCGGGGAGGCGAAGACGCGGTCCAGGTTGATGACGGGAATGCCCGCCCGCATGGCCTCCAGGCCGACCTGGGTGAGCGCCTTGCCGTCGGCCGGGAGGATGATGAGGACGTCGACCTTCTTGTTGATGAGGGTCTTGACCTGGCCGATCTGCGCGGCGGTGTCGTTGGAGCCCTCGGTGGTCTCCAGGGTCACCTCGGAGTACTTCTTCGCCCGCGACCTGGCGTTCTCGTTGATCGCGTTGAGCCAGCCGTGGTCGGCCTGCGGACCCGCGAAGCCGATGGTGAGGGCCTTGCCCGGCGTGTCGTCGGCGGCGGGCGCGTTGCTCTGCGCCGCGGTGTCCTTCTCCTTCGGGCTGTTGCTGGTGCAGGCGGTCAGGAAGGCGCCCGCGGAGACTGCTGCGGTACCGAAGAGCAGTCCTCTGCGGCTGGTTTCTGGCATGGCTGTCAAACCCTTCATCCGGTGCGTGGGCATACGGAACAGGCAGGAGCTGAGGAGGAGATGACTTGGGGTCAGGTTTCCCGGTTGACCGACGTGCGGCCCTGGACCAGAACGGCGGCGACGATGATCGCGCCCTTGGCGATCTGCTGGACGTCGCTCTGCAGATTGTTGAGCGCGAAGATGTTGGTGATCGTGGTGAAGACGAGGACGCCCAGCACGGAGCCGACGATGGTGCCGCGGCCGCCGGTGAGCAGGGTGCCGCCGATGATGGCTGCGGCGATGGCGTCGAGTTCGTACAGGTTGCCGTTGGTGTTCTGACCCGAGCCGGACAGGACGATCAGCATGAAGGCGGCGATGCCGCAGCACAGTCCGGACAGCAGGTAGAGGTAGAGGCGCTGGCGCCGTACGTCGATGCCTGCCAGCCGGGCCGCCTCCGCGTTGCCGCCGACGGCGACCGTGCGGCGGCCGAAGGTCGTACGGTTCAGCACCAGCCAGCCGACGACGGTGACCACGGCGAACATCATGACGAGCGGCGGGATGCCGAGGACGTAGGAGCCGGGCAGGCCCAGGTCCAGGACGGACTTGACCGTGACGATCTGGGTCTTGCCGTCGGTGATCAGGAGGGCCATGCCGCGGGCGGAGGCGAGCATCGCCAGCGTCGCGATGAACGGCACCAGCCGGCCGTACGCGATGAGCACCCCGTTGACCAGTCCGGCACCGAGGCCGACGATCATCGCGGTGAACAGGATGCCGGCGAAGCCGTACTCCTGGGTGGCGAGTGTGGTGGCCCAGACCGAGGCGAGGGCGACCATGGCGCCGACTGACAGATCGATGCCGCCGCTGGTGATGACGAAGGTCACCCCGACGGTCACCACGCCGATGACGGACGCCTGGGTCAGGATCAGCTGAAGGTTCCCGGTGTCCAGGAAGGCGTCGGGCTCGGTGATGCCGCCGACGACGATCAGTGCGGCGAGGACGCCGAGCAGCGAGAGGCTGCGCAGGTCCACTCGGAGCCCGAGGGCTCGCGGGGATCTGTCCTTCTTCGGGGACGCGGGGACGGATGCGGGCGCGGCGCCCTTGTCCGGCCCGCTCTGCTGTGCCGAGGAGACGGGCTGCGTCATGACGTCGGGCTCCCTTCCATCACGAGGTCGAGTACGCGGTGCTCGTCGAGCTCCCTGGCGTCCGCCGTGTGCACGACGTGACCCTCACGGAGCACCAGCACCCGGTCGGCGAGGCCCAGGACTTCGGGCACTTCGCTGGAGACGAGCAGTACGGCGAGGCCTTCGTCGGCCAGCCGGCGGATCACGGCGTAGAGCTCGGCGCGGGCGCCGACGTCCACCCCGCGGGTCGGTTCGTCGAGCAGCAGCACCCGGCAGCCGCGCAGCAGCCAGCGAGCCAGGACCGCCTTCTGCTGGTTGCCGCCGGAGAGGGTGCGGACGGGGGTGTCCGGGTTGTCGGGGCGCAGTGAGAGTTCGCGGGTGGCGGCGCGGGCCGCCTTTCGCTCGGCGCCCCGGTCGAGCCAACCAGCCCTGGAGAACCGGGACATGGAGGATACGGAGACATTGCGGGTGACGGATTCGAGCATCAGCAGGGCCTGCGCCTTGCGTTCCTCGGGGGCGAGGCCGATGCCGGCGGCGACGGCGGCGCGGACGCTGCCGGGCCGCAGCGGCCGGCCGGCGACGGTGACCTGTCCCGCGGTGGCGCGGCGGGCGCCGTAGATGGTCTCCAGGATCTCGGAACGTCCGGAGCCGACGAGTCCGGCGAGGCCGACGATCTCGCCGGGCCTGAGTTCCAGGTCGACGGGGGCGAACTCGCCCTTCCTGGTGAGGCCTTGAACCTTGAGCACGGGCTCGGCGCCGGTGCCCGCGCGGCCGGCCCCGGGCCTCGGCGGGAAGACGTACTCGACATTGCGGCCGGTCATCATGGCAACGATGTCGCGCGTCGGTGTGGACTCGGCGGGGAGGCCGCCCGCTACGGCCCGGCCGTCCTTGAGCACGGTCACCCGGTCGCCGATCCGGCGGATCTCCTCCAGCCGGTGGGAGATGTAGACGACGGCGACCCCGTCGGCGGTCAGGGAGGCGACGATCCGGAAGAGGTTGGCGACCTCGTCGGGGTCGAGGGCCGCGGACGGCTCGTCCATCACGATGAGCCGTACGTCGTGGGAGAGTGCGCGGGCCATCGAGACGATCTGCTGCTGGGCCGCGGAGAGTTCACCGACCGGGCGGGCCGGGTCGATCTCCGGGTGCCCGAGGCGTTTCAGCAGTGCGGCGGCAGCGGTGCGGCCCTCGCGGGTGCGCAGGACGAAGCCGGCGCTGGTCGGCTCATGGCCGAGGAAGACGTTCTCGGCAACCGACAGCCCTTCCACCAGGTCGAGTTCCTGGTAGATGGTGGCGATCCCGAGACGCATCGCGGTGATGGGTGTCTTGAGCACGGTCGGTGAGCCGCGCCAGGTGATCTCGCCGCCGTCGGGCTGGTGGGCCCCGGCGAGCACCTTGATGAGAGTGGATTTGCCGGCCCCGTTCTGGCCGAGCAGGCAGTGGACCTCGCCGGCCTGTACCTCCAGGTCGACGCCGTCGAGGGCGCGCACGCCGGGGAAGGACTTGGTGATGCCGGACATGGTGAGCAGGGGTGGTTCTGGAGCCATGGCGAATCCCCTCGGCGGGTGCCGGTGAGCGGGCAGGGCGCAGTGCAGTCCCGGGGTGTCCCCGGACCCCGGCCGCCGGCGCGGGGACAGTGCCTTGTTGCTGGCCGGCCGAGGATCGGTCCGGCGGGAGGCGGATCGGACGGGAGAACGATCAGGCGGGTGGTACGCGGCTCTTGCACGGTGCTGCGGCCCGGTGAGCGGGCCGGTGGTGCTGGGTCAGGCCGGTGAGAAGAGGTGGTCGCTGATGAGCCTGGCCGCGCCGATCACTCCGGCGGCGGGTCCCAGCTCACCCAGCACGATGGGAAGGTTGCCGGTGGCCAGCGGCAGCGACTGCCGGTAGACCTGGGTCCGGACGCTGGCCAGCAGCGTGTGACCCAGTCCGGTCACCCCGCCGCCGATCACCACCAGACCGGGGTTGAAGAAGCTGACAAGTCCTGCGATGACCTGACCGACCCGGTTGCCGCCTTCGCGGATCAGGTCGAGCGAGGTGGCATCGCCCGCGGCCGCGGCCGCGGCCACATCGACGGCGGTGAGTTTCCCGGTCACCGCCAGCCGGGCCGCGAGCTCCTCGGACTGTCCGGCACGGGCCGCGTCCTCGGCGTCGCGGGCCAGTGCGGCACCGCTGAAGTGTGCTTCCAGGCAGCCGCGGTTGCCACAGGCGCAGGGGCGCCCGTCCGGTTCGACCTGGATGTGGCCGATGTCGCCCGCACTGCCCGTCGTGCCGCGGTGGACCTCTCCGCCCACGACGATGCCGCAGCCGATACCGGTACCGATCTTGACGCAGAGGAAGTCGCCCACGGAGCGGGCGACGCCCGCGTGCTGCTCCCCCATCGCCATCAGGTTCACGTCGTTGTCGACCATCACGGGGCAGCCCAGCTCCTGGCTGAGCGCCTCGCGGACCGGGAAGCCGTCCCAGCCGGGCATGATCGGCGGTGCGACCGGGATCCCCTCGGGGAAACGTACCGGTCCCGGTACTCCGATGCCCGCGCCGTCGAACCCCTCGGCGAGCCCGGAGGCCCGGAGCTTGGCCGCCATGGACAGCACCTGCTCGAAGATGGCGACGGGGCCTTCGCGTACGTCCATGGGGTGGTTGAGGTGGCCCAGGACCTCCAGCTCCGCGTTGGTGACCGCCACATCGACCGAGGTGGCGCCGATGTCGACGCCGAGGAAGCGCAGTGCCGGGGCGAGCCGGATGTTGTGCGAGCGACGCCCGCCGCGGGATGCGGCGAGTCCGTCGGCCACCACAAGGCCGGTCTCCAGCAGTCTGTCCACCTCGACGGCGAGCTTGGAGCGGGAGAGATCGACCTGATCCCCCAGCTGTGCCCGTGAGTTGGGCCCGCCGTCGCGCAACAGCCGGAGCAGTCGCGCCTGATGCGCATTCGCGGGTCGTGCCGTCATACGTCTCACGCGCCCCTCCCCGCCACATCGGCCTGTCCGTCGGGCTTTGGAGGGGAACGTAGCAGCGCTCGCCCGGAGTGGGAAGAAGTTGCGCAGGAATCCACCACAACTTTCTCCACCCTGAGGACAAAGGGGTGTGGAGGGTGGCGCCGGAGGACGGCTCCGGGCACCGCCGGCGGCGGACACGACAATGCCCCCGATCGCCGGACGGGCTCACGACCTGGTGCGCGCTGGGGAGCGGATCAGGGCGATACTTCTCAGCCGGCGTTCGAGGGCGGGGGAAGCGGCGGGATCAGCTCTCTTCGCGCTCGCGGTAGGTCCGGCGGGTGTGCTCCGTGTGCGACCGCATGATCGCCGTGGCCTGCTGCTCGTCGCGCGAGGAGATCGCGGCGATCAGGGCGCGGTGCTCGATCCAGGACCGGGTGCCGCGTTGGCGGGCGACCGGGGTGTAGTACCAGCGGACCCGGCGGTCCACCTGGCCGGCGAGTTCGGCGAGTACGACGTTGCCCGCCAGTTCCATGACTTTGGCGTGGAAGGCGGCGTTGGTCGCGACGGCCAGGTCCACGTCGTCGTCGGCGACGGCCTGCTCACCCTTGGCGCACAGCTCCTCCAGCGCGGCGATGCCCGCCGTACCGGAGTTGGCGGCGGCGAGGCGGGCCGCCTCCGCCTCCAGGAGCGTACGGACCGAGAGCAGTTGGTCCGCCTCGTCCTGAGTGGGTTCATGGACGAAGGCGCCCTGGGCGGGCCGCAGATCCACCCAGCCCTCGGTGTTGAGCCGCTGCAACGCCTCGCGCACCGGCTGCCGGGACACCCCGAGGTGGCCGGCCAGCTCGCTCTCGACCAGGTGCTGGCCGGGACGGAGCGCACGGGTGGTGATGAGTTCCAGCAGCGCCTCGTAGACCCGCTCGCGCAGCGGACCGGGCCGCTCCAGCTTCGGCACGGCCCCCTGCGGCAGTCCTGTGGACAACATCGCGGTCCCCCTCCGAACGACGAGCAATTGCTTATCGTCTACAGTCTACCGAGCGCAGGACCCCTCAGGGACAGCGGATCACCTGACCCGCGTAACTGAGGTTCCCGCCGAAGCCGAAAAGCAGCGCCGGAGCCCCGGTGGCGATTTCGCCCCGCTCCACCAGCTTGGACAGGGCCATCGGGATCGAGGCGGCAGAGGTGTTGCCGGAATCCACGACATCCCGGGCGATGACGGCGTTGACCGCGCCGATCTTCCTGGCGACCGGTTCGATGATCCTCAGATTGGCCTGATGCAGCACCACCGCGGCGAGATCCTCGGGGGTGATACCGGCCTTCTCGCACACCTTGCGCGCGATGGGCGGCAGCTGGGTGGTCGCCCAGCGGTAGACCGACTGCCCTTCCTGGGCGAAGCGCGGCGGCGTCCCCTCGATCCGTACCGCGTCCCCCATCCCGGGCACGGAACCCCACAGCACCGGCCCGATCCCGGGCCGGCCGGCCGCGCCGGAGTCGGCGACGACGACCGCCGCACCGGCGCCGTCACCCATCAGCACACAGCTGGAGCGGTCGGTCCAGTCGACGATGTCGCCCATCTTGTCGGCGCCGATCACCAGCGCACGGGTGGCGGCGCCCGCCCGCACGGCGTGGTCGGCGGTGGCGAGAGCGTGGGTGAAACCGGAACAGACCACGTTGATGTCCATCACCGCGGGCGAGGTCATGCCGAGGCGGGCGGCGACCCTGGCCGACATGCTCGGTGACCGGTCGATCGCCGTGGAGGTGGCGACCAGGACCATGTCGATGTCCGCGGGCTGGAGCCCGGCGGCAGCGAGGGCCTTGGCCGCCGCGTGCGCGGCAAGCTCGTCCACCGGCTCGTCGGGGCCGCCGAGGTGGCGGGTCTTGATGCCGACGCGGCTGGTGATCCACTCGTCACTGGTGTCGACCATGGCCGCCAGGTCATGGTTGGTGAGCACCCTGGCGGGCTGATAGTGGCCGAGCGCCACGACACGTGAGCCGGTCATATTCAGGTTCCCCTCGCTACATATGGCAGGAACCATTCAGTCTTGGTCGCTACCGACCGGTACAGAGACACGTGATCCCACAGGATTCCCGGCCGACGATTGGAGGCTTGACAACAGTCTTGACCGCCCAGACAGCATACTGTAGACAATATTCTGTCGACCTGACAGCGTCTCCTGTTCCCTCCCCCGCGCTCCTCCTACCGCTTCCCCGCTCCCGCCTCGCTCGGTCACAACCGAACGGAGAGCCCCGTGAAAGTCGCAGTTGTCGGTGCCGGCGCGATCGGCGCCTATGTCGGGGCCGCGCTCCACCGCGCCGGCGCCGAGGTCCATCTCATCGCCCGCGGGCCGCATCTGGCCGCGATGCGCCGTGACGGCGTACGCGTCCTCAGCCCGCGCGGCGACTTCACCGCACGCCCCTCGGCCACCGACGACCCTTCGGAGGTCGGACCCGTCGACTTCGTGTTCCTCGGGCTGAAGGCCAACTCGTACGCGGCATCGGGCCCCCTGGTCCATCCGCTGCTGCACGAGCGGACAGCGGTCGTCGCCGCACAGAACGGCATCCCGTGGTGGTACTTCCACGGGCTCGCGGGCCCGCACGCCGGGCGCCGCATCAACAGCGTCGACCCGGCCGGCACGGTCAGCGCCACGCTGCCGCCGGAGCGGGCCATCGGATGCGTCGTCTACGCCGCGACGGCGATCGAGGCACCCGGCGTCGTCCGCCATCTCGAAGGGACCAGGTTCTCCATCGGGGAGCCCGACCGGACCCTGTCGCGGCGCTGCCGCGCGTTCAGCGAGGCCATGGTCGCGGGCGGTCTCAAGTGCCCGGTGGAACCGGATCTGCGCCAGGACATCTGGATCAAGCTGCTCGGCAACATCTCGTTCAACCCGATCAGCGCGCTGGCCAGGGCCACCATGGGCCAGATCTGCCGCCACGGGGACACCCGCGCACTCGTCGGGTCGATGATGCGCGAGACCCTCGATGTCGCGGCCGCGGTCGGCTGCCGGCCCGAGATCTCGGTGGAGCGGCGCATCGCGGGCGCCGAGCGCGTCGGTGACCACAAGACCTCCACCCTCCAGGACCTGGAGAAGGGCAAGCCCCTCGAACTCGACGTGCTGCTCGCGGCCGTCGTCGAACTGGCCGCGCTGGCCGGGGTCCCCGTACCGACGCTGCGCGCCGTGCACGCGCTCGCCGATCTCCTCGCCACCACCTCCTCGCCCGCCTCGGCCCCAGCAGGGAGCACGCCGTGAACAACAACCACAAGCGCCGTCGGAGCAAGAAGTACGAGCGGCTGACGCATCCGCTGGTCCGGGACCCGGACGGCACCCTGCGCCGGGCGAGCTGGGACGAGGCGCTGGCCCGCGCGGCAGCCGGGTTCCGGCAGACCCGGCAGGCGCACGGCCCCGACGCCTTCGCGATGCTGTCCTGCGCCCGCGCCACGAACGAGATGAACTACGTGGCGCAGAAGTTCACCCGGGTGGTGATGGGCACCAACAACGTGGACTCCTGCAACCGGACCTGTCACGCCCCCAGCGTCGCCGGTCTCTCCGCGGCCTTCGGTTCGGGCGGCGGCACCTCCTCGTACGAGGAGGTCGAGCACACCGATCTCATCGTGATGTGGGGCTCCAACGCCCGTTTCGCACACCCGATCTTCTTCCAGCACGTACTGAAGGGCATCCGCAACGGCGCGCGCATGCACACCGTCGACCCGCGCCGCACGTCCACGGCCCAGTGGGCGGAGAGCTGGCTCGGGCTGAACGTCGGCACGGACATCGCGCTGGCCCACGCGATCGGCCGCGAGATCATCCACGCCGGGCTGGTCAACCGGGCCTTCGTGTCCCGCGCGACCACCGGCTTCGAGGAGTACGCGGCACTCGTCGAGCCGTGGACGCTCTCAGCGGCCGAACAGGTCACCGGAGTCCCGGCCGAGGCCGTCCGCGATCTCGCCCACGCCTACGCCACCGCCGAACGGGCCCAGCTGTGCTGGACGCTGGGCATCACCGAGCACCACAACGGCACCGACAACGTCCGCGCCCTGATCAACCTGTCGATGCTCACCGGCCACGTCGGCAGGTACGGCTCCGGCGTCCAGCCCCTGCGCGGGCAGAACAACGTGCAGGGCGGCGGCGACATGGGCGCCATCCCCAACAGACTGCCCGGCTTCCAGGACATCCTGGACCCGCACTCCCGGCAGAAGTTCGAGCGGAGCTGGGACACGGTCATCCAGCCGCGGTACGGCAAGACGCTCACCGAGATGTTCGAGTCGATGGAGAGCGGCGAACTGCGCGCGGTGTACTGCATCGGCGAGAACCCGGCCCAGTCGGAGGCCGACAGCGAGCAGGCCGTACGGCGGCTGAAGGCCCTGGACCATCTGGTGGTACAGGACATCTTCCTGACGAGGACCGCGGAACTGGCGGACGTGGTGCTGCCCGCGACGGCCGCCTGGGCGGAGACCGACGGGACCACGACCAACAGCGAGCGCCGGGTGCAGCGGGTGCGCGCGGCACTGACCCCGCCGGGCGAGGCCCGCGAGGACATCGACATCCTCTGCGCACTGGCAGGACTCCTGGGCCACGACTGGGAGTTCACCGACGCCGAGACGGTCTGGAACGAGCTTCGCTCGCTCTCCCCCGACCACTTCGGGATGACGTATGAACGGCTGGCAGAACACCAGGGGCTCCAGTGGCCCTGCCCCGACACGGAGAAGCTGCCGTCGAGCTTCCTGCACGCCCGGCTCTGGGAGACCGATCCGGTGCGGCGCGGCCCGGCCGCGCCCTTCGGTCTCGTCCAGCACGATCCGCCGGTCGACCTCATCGATGAGGAGTACCCGCTGCGGCTGACGACGGGGCGACGCCTCGACTCGTACAACACGGGTGTGCAGAGCGGCGGTTACGCCTCACCGCTGCGGCGCGGCGAGTACATCGAGCTCTGCCCGGAGGACGCGGCCGCCTACGGTGTCGCGAGCGGCGAGGAGGTCCGGGTGTCGTCCCGGCGGGGCAGCGTCACCGCGCCGGTGTGGATCGAGGCCGGGCTGCGGCCAGGTCTCGCCTTCATGACGATGCACTTCCCGGACGAGGTCGACACCAACCTGCTGACGATCGAGGCGAACTGCCCGATCGCCGGCACCGCCGAGTTCAAGGCCTCCGCGATACGGATCGAGAAGCTGGTGCCCGCATGGACCTGAAATACACCGGGGCCGCTCCCACGGACGCCGAACGGCAGGCGGTGGACGCCCTGCTGGGTCCGCCGCCGTCCGGCTGGGAGGGCGCGGCCGCCCGCAGCGACGAGGACCTGCGCTGGGCGAGGGGCGGCGCGGCAGCCGCCAAGGACCGGCGCGACCAGTTGCTGCCCGCCCTGCACGCGGTGAACGACCGCGTGGGCTGGATCAGCGAGGGCGCCCTCGACTACATCTGCCGGCGGCTGACGGTGGCCCCGGCCGAGGCGTACGGCGTCGCGACGTTCTACGCGATGTTCTCGGTACGCCCCCGCCCGGCGAAGGTCCTCCACGTCTGCACGGACCTGGTCTGCGCGGCCCGCGGCTCGGCGGCGCTGTGCGCGGACCTGAGCGACGACTTCGCCCCGGCGGGTACGGCGGCGCAGGGCGTGGTCTGGCAGGAGAGCCCCTGCCTGGGCCTGTGCGAACGGGCCCCGGCGGCGCTGCTGATCCAGGCGGGCGAACAGCCCGAGGCCGCCCGCCCGGCGCCCCCGGCCCGTCCGGCGTTCGAGGACCGGGGGTCCGGGGGCGGATCCCCCGGTTTGGAGCCCGCCGCAGGCGCCACCCCCCACCACACAGCGGTCATCGCCCCCGCCACCACCGAGGCCCTCGCCGCAGCAGCCCGCTCCCCGGCATCCGCCCCCGCCGAGCCCGCCGCGGAATCCGCCGTCCCCCAGGCCGGCCACCCCGATCTCGTCCTCCTCAAACGCATCGGCACCACGGACCCCGCCTCCCTCGACGACTACCGCGCGAACGGCGGCTACGCCGCGCTGCGCCGCGCCTTCGCCCTCGGCCCCGCCGGCGTCATCCGGGAGGTGCTGGACGCCGGGCTCGTCGGCCGGGGCGGTGCCGCGTTCCCCACCGGGCGCAAGTGGGAGGCCACCGCCCGGCAGCCCGACACCCCGCACTACCTCGTCTGCAACGCGGACGAGAGCGAGCCGGGCACCTTCAAGGACCGGGTGCTGATGGAGGGTGACCCGTACGCCCTCGTCGAGGCGATGACCGTGGCCGGATACGCGACCGGCGCCCGGCAGGGGTTCGTCTATCTGCGCGGCGAGTACCCCCGGGCGTACGAACGGCTGAGCCACGCCCTGGACTGTGCCCGCACGCGGGGGCTGCTCGGCCCGGACATCCTCGGCCAGGGGTACGCCTTCGACATCGAGATCCGGCGGGGTGCCGGGGCGTACATCTGCGGCGAGGAGACCGCGATCTTCAACTCGATCGAGGGGCAGCGCGGGGAGCCGCGTTCCAAGCCGCCGTTCCCGGTCGAGAAGGGCCTCTTCGGGAAACCGACGGCCGTGAACAACGTCGAGACCCTGGTCAACGTGCTGCCGATCCTGGAACACGGTGCCGCCGCGTACGCGGCCACCGGCACCGGCTCGTCCACCGGCACCAAGCTGTTCTGCGTATCGGGGCAGGTGGCGAGGCCCGGGATCCACGAGCTGCCGTTCGGCGCGAGCCTGCGGGAGCTGCTGGAGCTCGCCGGCCCGCCGCGGGACCTGCGCGCGGTGCTCCTCGGCGGCGCCGCGGGCGGCTTCGTACGCCCCGACGAACTGGACATCCCGCTGACCTTCGAGGGGACGCGGGCCGCCGGCACGACGCTCGGCTCGGGCGTCGTACTGGTCCTGGACGGTTCGGTGGACCTACCGCGCGTCCTGCTCCGGATCTCGGAGTTCTTCCGCGACGAATCGTGCGGGCAGTGCGTGCCCTGCCGGGTCGGCACCGTGCGCCAGGAGGAAGCGCTGCGCCGGATCAAGGACCGTACGGGCGCCGCGGCCGCCGATGACATCGCCCTGATGAGAGAGGTGGGGCGGGCCATGCGCGACGCCTCGATCTGCGGTCTGGGACAGACCGCGTGGAATGCCGTCGAGTCCGCCATCGACCGTCTGGGGGTCTACAAGTGACCGCTGTTCCGTTGCGACTGCCGCGCCGGCTGATCGAGTTCACCCTCGACGGCCGGGAGGCCCGGGTCCCCGAGGGATCGACGATCCTGGAGGCGTGCCGGGCCGCCGGCACGGACATCCCGACCCTGTGCCAGGGCGACACGCTCACCCCGAAGAACGCCTGCCGGGTCTGTGTCGTCGAGGTGGAGGGGGCCCGAACCCTCACCCCCGCATGCTCGCGCCTGGCCGAGGCGGGGATGGCGGTGCGCACCGACAGTGAACGGGCCCGGCACAGCCGCAAGGTCGTGCTCGAACTGCTCGCCTCGTCCACCGATCTGTCGACGACGCCCCGGACCGCCGAGTGGATCAAGGAGTACGGGGCGGAGCCCGGCCGCTTCGGCGCCGACGCGGCCCGCGTCAACGAGGAACCGAAGGTCGACAACGAGCTGTACGTCCGTGACTACGACAAGTGCATCCTCTGCTACAAGTGCGTCGACGCCTGCGGGGAGCAGTGGCAGAACACGTTCGCGATCGCGGTCGCGGGCCGCGGCTTCGACGCCCGCATCTCCACCGAGCACGAGGTGCCGCTCACCGATTCGGCGTGTGTCTACTGCGGCAACTGCATCGAGGTCTGCCCGACCGGGGCGCTCTCCTTCAAGACCGAGTTCGACATGCGGGAGGCCGGGACCTGGGACGAACCCGCGCAGACCGAGACCACCACCGTCTGCGCCTACTGCGGTGTCGGCTGCAATGTCACGCTCCATGTGCAGGACAATGAGATCGTCAAGGTCACCTCGCCGCACGACAACCCGGTGACCCACGGCAACCTCTGCATCAAGGGCCGCTTCGGCTTCCAACACGTACAGAATCGGGTCTAACGGTCATGGGACGGGTCACCGAGCGCCGCCGCACCATCCGCATCCGGGACGGGGTCGTCTCCACCCGCCCCGACACCCTCGTCGCCGAGGAACCCCTGGAGATCCGGCTGAACGGCAAGCCGCTCGCCATCACGATGCGTACCCCGGGCGACGACTTCGCGCTGGCGGCGGGCTTCCTGGTGAGTGAGGGCGTGCTCGGCGAGGGTCACGAGGTGCAGTCGATCGTGTACTGCGCCGGGGCGACGGCCGACGGTGCCAACTCGTACAACGTGGTGGACGTGCGGCTCGCACCCGGCGTCGTGGTCCCCGACATCACGCTGGAGCGCAACGTCTACACGACGTCCTCCTGCGGGCTGTGCGGCAAGGCCAGTCTGGACGCGGTCCGCACCACGACCCGGCACCCCGTCGCCGACACTCCCCCGGTCCGGGTCGAGCCGGCGCTGCTGGCCGCCCTCCCCGACCGGCTGCGCGCCTCGCAGCAGGTGTTCGACCGGACCGGGGGTCTGCACGCGGCGGCGCTGTTCTCCGAGACGGGCGAGCTGGTGGACATCCGGGAGGACGTGGGCCGGCACAACGCGGTCGACAAGCTGGTCGGCCGGGCCCTCACCGACAACCGGCTGCCGCTGTCCCGGTCGATCCTGCTGGTCTCGGGGCGGGCCTCCTTCGAACTGGCGCAGAAGGCGGTGATGGCCGGCATCCCGATGCTGGCGGCCGTCTCGGCGCCGTCGTCCCTCGCGGTCGATCTGGCGGCCGAGACCGGTCTGACCCTGGTCGGCTTCCTGCGGGGCCCTTCCATGAACGTGTACGCGGGTGAGCACCGCATCGCCCTGGAGGCGACGGCCGTCCGGGGCTAGGGTCTTTCGTTTGGATCAGGCTGGATCAGGGAGCGGGGGCCGGTGCCGTGCATCGCAAGGCGGAGGAGGGAGTCATGGCGAATGAGGCCTCCCCTGCTCGAGCGGGGCCGAGAGCTTCGGGAACATGGCGACCGACGGCAACGCCGCGAGGTGCGGTGCCGGCCCCCGCGAGCCCAGCATGATCCAAACGAGAGGCCCTGGGGTCACAGGCCCCGGGTGTCCCGCCCGCTGCACGGGTGCGAGGTCCGGCCGG
This sequence comes from Streptomyces sp. NPDC050423, assembly GCF_040655445.1. Classification (NCBI taxonomy): domain Bacteria; kingdom Bacillati; phylum Actinomycetota; class Actinomycetes; order Kitasatosporales; family Streptomycetaceae; genus Streptomyces; species Streptomyces sp. NPDC050423. The sequence goes on along the minus strand of NZ_JBFAJY010000032.1, from coordinate 47,367 downwards.
CGGGGAGCGCCCCCTGCGCCGGCCGGCCTCAGCCCGCCACGACGGTTCCCGTCAGGTCACCGTGACGGGCTCCCGCACCGCCCGTACCCGCCTCCTGCGGATCCCGGGCGCGCCGCTTCGCGATCACCGCGCACACCATGAGCTGCATCTGGTGGAAGAGCATCAGCGGCAGTACGGCGAGGCTCGCCTGCGCGCCGAACAGGACGCTGGCCATCGGCAGGCCGGAGGCCAGGCTCTTCTTCGAACCGGCGAACTGGATGGCGATGCGGTCCTCCCGGCCGAAGCCGAGCCGCTTCGCCCCGTACCAGCTCAGCGCGAGCATCAGGGCCAGCAGCACCGCCTCGGCACCGAGCAGCGCCCCGAGCCGGGCCGGAGTGACCTGGTGCCAGATGCCGGCCACCATGCCCTCGCTGAACGCGGTGTAGACGACCAGCAGGATCGAGCCCCGGTCGACATAGCCGAGGATCTTCTTGTGCCGGGCGATGAAGCCGGCGATCCAGCGGCGCAGCAGCTGTCCCGCGACGAACGGCAGCAGTAGCTGGACGCCGATCCTCAGCAGCGCGTCCCCGGAGAACCCGCCGCCGCTGTTGCCGAGGAGTGCGGCCGCGAGCAGCGGGGTGATGAAGATTCCGGCGATCGAGGAGAAGGAGCCCGCGCAGATCGCTGCGGGGACGTTGCCGCGGGCGATCGAGGTGAAGGCGATCGACGACTGGATGGTCGAGGGGACCAGGCAGAGGAAGAGGAAGCCGCTCTGGAGCTGCGGTGTCAGTACGTACGGCACCAGTCCCCAGCTCGCCAGCCCCAGCAGCGGGAACGCGACGAACGTGCAGGCCAGGACGGTGAGGTGGAGCCGCCAGTGCCGCAGTCCTTCGAGTGCCTCGGCGGTGGAGAGCCGCGCGCCGTAGAGGAAGAAGAGGAACGCGACCGCACCGGTGGAGGCGTCGCCCGCCACCTCGGCGGCCGCGCCGGAGGCCGGCAGCAGCGCCGCTAGTACGACGGTGCCGATCAACGCCAGGATGTACGGGTCGATCGGCAGCCAGGACGGCAACTGCGGGGTGCGGCGGCTCATGTGCTCCACGTGTTCTCTCGTTCATGGTCGTGCCCTCCCCATCCTGCTCGTGATCACCGGCATCGGGAATCCGGTATACCGATCTTACTGTGATCACGGTTCGCGATAACGTGTCGCCATGTACGACCCCGCACAGCTGCGCACCTTCCTCGCCGTCGCCCAGACACTGAGCTTCACCCGGGCCGCCCACCGGCTCGGGGTGCGCCAGTCCACCGTGAGCCAGCACGTGCGGCGGCTGGAGGAGGCGACCGGGCGGCAGTTGTTCACCCGTGACACGCACCGGGTCGATCTCACCGTGGACGGCGAGGCGATGCTCGGCTTCGCCCGGACGATCCTGGCGGCCCACGAGCGGGCGTCGGCGTTCTTCACCGGCACCCGGCTGCGCGGGCGGCTGCGGTTCGGGGCCTCGGAGGACTTCGTGCTGACGCGGCTGCCGGAGATCCTCCAGTCGTTCCGCCGCGACCATCCGGAGGTCGAGCTGGAGCTGACCGTGGAGCTGTCGGGCACGCTGCACCAGCAGCTCGCGGCGGGCCGGCTCGATCTGGTGCTGGCGAAACGGCGGACCGGTGACACCCATGGGGAGCTGGTCTGGCAGGACGCGCTGACCTGGATCGGGGCGCCGCGGCTGCGGATCGACCCGGACCGGCCGGTGCCGCTGATCCTCTTCCCGCCGCCGGGCATCACCCGGGCCCGCGCGCTGGAGGTGCTGGAGGGCCAGGGCCGCTCCTGGCGGGTGGCGTGCACCAGCGGCAGCCTGAGCGGACTGATCGCGGCCGCCCACGCGGGGCTCGGCGTGATGGCGCACAGCCGGGGGCTGGTACCGCCCGGACTGGTCCCGGTGCCGGCCAGGGCGGGGCTGCCGGAGCTCGGCGAGGTGGATTTCGTCCTGCTGCACGGCCGCCGCCGGGACGGTGCGCAGCAGGCCGCGGACGCGCTCGCGGCGGCGATCCTGGCGGGCGGCGACCGGCTGATCCGGCCGCCGGGGGTTGCGGGACAGCTCTGAGGGGGAGAATGATCGCTACGCGGCGGTCGCCGCCGGGGGCGGCCCGATCCGGTCGGGCCCGGCAGCTGCGGAGCAACCCCCCGTAGCCGCACGGCACGGCAGTGATCGCGGCGTACAGATTCGGTGGAGATTCCCGCGCGAGCCACTTACTCCTTGGTCGGAAGCGCGCCCGAGCCTTGCCCATCTGGCCGGATTTCAGCCCCTGACCAGTGCAGACGCCATGTTTTACGGGCCGCTTCGGGCTCTCCCCCCGCCGCGCCCGGTGGGGTAGCGTCACGGCGCTGTGCGGAGCGCCACAAGGAGCAGGTCATTGCGCGAGTTCACTGTCCCACCCATGGCGGCCGCGCCCCACGTGGGCGGGCTCGCTGATGTGGTTTTCGACTATGCCGAGGAGGATCCGCACCGGGTCGCACTCGGTCGCAAGGACACGTCCGGACGCTGGCTTGATGTCACCTCTGTGACGTTCCGCGACGAGGTGCTCGCACTGGCCAAGGGGCTGATCGCACACGGCGTGCGGTTCGGCGACCGGGTCGCCCTGATGTCGCGCACCCGCTACGAGTGGACGCTCTTCGACTTCGCCCTGTGGGCAGTCGGCGCGCAGTCCGTGCCGGTCTATCCGACGTCCTCGGCCGAGCAGGTCCTGTGGATGCTCCACGACGCCGAGGTCTCGGCGGTGATGGTCGAGCACGAGGACCACGCGATGACGATCGCCTCGGTCATCGACCAGCTGCCCCGGCTGAAGCGGCTGTGGCAGCTGGACGCCGACGCGGTGTCCGAGCTGTTCTCCGCGGGCGTCCACGTCGGGGACGAGGTGGTGCACCGGCACCGGCGGGCCGTGACGCCCGACTCGGTGGCGACGGTCATCTACACGTCGGGCACGACGGGACGGCCCAAGGGCTGTGTGATCACGCACGCCAACTTCATGTTCGAGACGGACACGATGGCTTCGCGCTGGGAGTCGGTCTTCCACTCCCGGCGGGGCGACGAGGCCTCGACCCTGCTCTTCCTGCCGCTGGCGCACGTCTTCGGGCGGATGGTGGAGGTCGCGGCGATCCGCGGCCGGGTGAAGCTGGGCCACCAGCCGGAGCTGTCCGCGAAGGCGCTGATGCCGGACCTGGTGACGTTCCGTCCCACGTTCATCCTGGCGGTGCCGTACATCTTCGAGAAGGTCGTCAACGGGGCCCGCCGCAAGGCCGAGACGGAGGGCCGGGCCGGGCCCTTCGAAAAGGCCGTGGACATCGCGGTGAAGTACGCCGAGGCGATGGAGGCGCGGGCGTTCGGGACCGGTCCCGGCCCGTCCGCCGGGCTGCGGATGCAGCACCAGTTCTTCGAGAAGGCCGTGTACAGGAAGGTGCGCGAGGCGATGGGCGGCCGGATCCGGCACGCCATGTCCGGCGGCTCGGGGATGGAGCGCCGGCTCGGACTGTTCTTCGCGGGGGCCGGCGTCACGGTGTACGAGGGGTACGGGCTGACCGAGTCGACGGCCGCGGCCACCGCCAATCCGCCGGAGCGCACCCGGTACGGCACGGTCGGGCAGCCGATCCCCGGCACCACGGTGCACATCGCCCTGGACGGCGAGATCTGGGTGTACGGCCGCAATGTGTTCTCCGGGTACCTGGGCGACCCGAAGTCCACCGACGCGGTGCTGAACGACGGCTGGCTGGCCACCGGGGACCTGGGTGCGCTGGACGACGACGGCTATCTGACGATCACCGGGCGCAAGAAGGAGATCCTGGTGACGTCCGGCGGCAAGAGCGTCTCACCGGCCGGTCTGGAGGAGCGGGTGCGGGCGCATCCGCTGGTGGCGCAGTGCATCGTGGTCGGCAACGACCGGCCGTACATCGCGGCCCTGGTCACCGTGGACCAGGAGTCCGTGGAGCACTGGCTCGCCATGCGGGGACGGCAGCGGATGACACCCGGTGAACTGGTGCGGGACCCGGATCTGGAGATGGAGGTCCGGCGGGCGGTGGTGGCCGCGAACACGGCTGTGTCGCAGGCCGAGTCGATCCGGACGTTCCGGATCCTGGCGCATCAGTTCACCGAGGAGCACGGACTGCTGACACCGTCGCTGAAGCTGAAGCGCAAGGCGATCGAGACCGCGTACGCGGCCGAGGTGGACGCGCTGTACCGCTGAGCCGGCGGCCGCGCGTACAACTCGCGGGGAGCGCCCCGCCAACGGGATCCCGCGGGGAGTACCGTTCCGGGAGAATCGGCCCGGAGACGGGAATGTGCGGGCCGGCTTGATCGTTGAAGTGTGGAGTCCCACCCACCGACGTAAGGATCGACCGCTCGTGAGCCAGGTCCCCTCCCTCACCCTCAACAACGGCGTCGAGATGCCCCAGCTCGGTTTCGGAGTCTGGCAGGTGCCGGACGACGAGGCCGCGAAGGCGGTCGCCACAGCCATCGAGTCCGGGTACCGGAGCATCGACACCGCCGCGGTCTACGGCAACGAGAGTGGCACCGGCAAGGGCGTGACCGCCTCCGGTGTCGCCCGCGAAGAGCTCTTCGTGACCACGAAGGTGTGGAACAGCGAGCAGGGTTACGACTCGACGCTGCGCGCCTTCGACGCCTCGCTGGACAAGCTCGGTCTCGACTATGTCGACCTGTACCTGATCCACTGGCCTGTCCCGGCCAAGGACGCGTACGTGGACTCCTACCGTGCGTTGGAGAAGATCCACGCGGACGGCCGCGCGAAGGCCATCGGTGTCTCGAACTTCCTCCCCGAGCACCTGGAGCGGCTGCTCGGCGAGACCTCCGTCGTACCGGCGGTCAACCAGATCGAGCTGCACCCGCAGCTCCAGCAGGCCGAGTCCCGCGCACTGCACGCCAAGCACGGCATCGTGACCGAGGCCTGGTCGCCGCTGGGTTCGGGCAAGGGCCTCCTGGAGGTCCCGACGGTTGTCGCGGTCGCCCAGAAGCACGGCCGCACCCCGGCTCAGACGGTGCTCCGCTGGCACGTCCAGACCGGCCACGTGGTGATCCCCAAGTCCGTGACCCCGTCGCGGATCGCGGAGAACATCGACGTGTTCGGCTTCGAGCTGGACGACGACGACCTGGCCGCGTTCGCGGCGCTGGACGAGGGCAAGCGTCTGGGCTCGCACCCGGGTCAGATGAACATCGGCGCCTGAAGCCGCGGCGTTCCGTCGCCGATCCACCCGCAACCGCCGTCCGGCCCCTGGCCGGGCGGCGGTTGGCCGTTTCGGCGGCGGACCCGGGCCGCGCTCAGGCCTTCCGGCCGAGGTGGAACGTCCGGGCCATCAGCAGGAACGTGTCGGTGCGCCGGTGCAGCCCGGCCGGGTCCTCGGGGTCGGTCAGCCGGTCCAGCACCGCGTTGTCCTCGGCGTCGAGCCGCTCGCCGAGGCCCGCGCGGCGGCGGGCGAAATCGGCGATGACATGGTCCCGTGCCACGTCGGTGAGGGGTGCGGGCAGGTCGAGCAGGAAACTGCGGGTGCCCTGCGGGGCGAGGCCCACCGCGGTGAACAGGGCGGCCCAGTTCTCGGTCTCCCGCTTGGTGTCGGGCAGGTCAGCCCGCATCTGCTCGAAGACCTCGGCCTGGATCACGTCGAGCCGCTCCTCCAGACCGGACCGGCCGAAGCCGATGTCGCGCGGGAGATGGCGCGGCTGGAGCCCGCCCTCGACGAGTGCGACGGTGCCGCCGGGACGCAGCAGCCCGGCGAAGCCGGCCAGCGCGGCGCGCTGGTCGCCCATGTGGTGCAGGGCGTTGCCCGCCCAGATCAGGTCCGCCTCGCCCGCGCGTCCCAGCTCGCCGGGCAGGTCGGCGTGCAGGGTGGTGACGCGGTCGGCGAGCCCGAGCCGCTCCGCACGGTCGCGGGTGCGTTCCAGCAGGGCCGGGGTGCCGTCGACGGCGACGACCTCGGCCTCCGGGAACACCTCGGCGAGCAGGCAGGCGATGACGCCAGGTCCGCTGCCGATGTCCAGGACCCGGCGGACGTCCGGGGCGTCGGGCAGACCGGCGATCCAGCGGGCCGCCTCCGTGTACTGCCCGGCGCTGAGCTCGGCGTTCTGCTCCAGCAGTGGGCCCATGACGTCCCAGTCGAGATCGGCGGGGTCGTGATGGTGGGCGTGGCCGCTGTCGTGCCGGTGACCGTGGCTGCTGTCGTGGTGATGGCCGTGACCGGTGTCGTTGCTCATGGGGACAGCCTCACCACACATCAAGCCACAGGCAAACTTTGTTGCCGGTCCGGCAAGCCTCGGCCTTCTCCGGCGTTCTCGGGCCTCCCGGGCCTCCTCGGGCCTTCTCGGGCCGTCGCCGGGAGGAGGAGCGCGGTGCGACGGCTACGCCCGTATCGCCGGTGTGCCCTTGCGCGGGCAGGACCCACACCCTAATATCCCGAACATGTTCACCGAACGCGTTCAGTCAAGGGCTGCGCAACGGAGGGCGACGCGGAGCAAGGTGCTGTCATCGGCCGAACGGCTCTTCCGCGAGCAGGGATTCGGCTCCAGCACGATCCGCCGGATCGCCACCGACGCCGAGGTGAGCACGGGCACCGTCATGTCGGTCGGCGACAAGGACGCGCTGCTCGTCGCCATCTTCGACACCTGGATCGCCGCCGTGCACCACGGCCGGGAGGGCCCGCACGAGCAGAACGACGCGACCCCGCTGCCCGCCGAGGCGGCGGCCCGGCAGGTGCTGGATCTCGTCGAACCCTTCATCACCTACTTCGCCCTCGATCTCGAACTGTCCCGGGAGTACGCCGCGGTCATCGTCCGCGGCTCCCATCAGTCAGAGGTCTTCCAAGGCCTCGCCCAGGCCCTGCTCACCGAACTTGAGGCCCTGCTGGCCCGTACGCCGCTCACGGCCACCGAGGCGGGCGCCGGCGCGCGCGCCCTCTACTTCGCCTACCTGGGCATCCTCATGACCGTCGGCAACGGCGCCCTCGACCAGCGGGCGGCGATCGCCCAGTTCCAGGAAGTCATCCATTTCGTCGTCCACCACGAAGGAAGTCAACGATGATCAGCACTCCCGATCCGTGGTGGCCGACCGCACTGCTCGCCGTGGTGCTGTTCTGCGACGCGATCATGTCGGTGCGCCCCCCGATGTTCGTTCAGCAGTGCCTGGACGGGGTGCGCTTCCCCCGCGACTGGTGGTGGGCGCTTGTGGTCGTCAAGCTCCTGGCGGCGGCAGGGCTTGTCGCCGGACTGCGGTACGAGGGTGTCGGCGTGACGACCAACGTCGCGGTGATCGCCTACTTCCTGTGCGCCGCCTACGCCCACTACCGGGCGCGGTTCCTCAAGCAGGAGTTCTGGCTGAACTGCCTGGGCATGCTCGTGTTGTCGACAGCCGTCCTGTTCCTGTCGCACACCTCCGCGCTCTGACGGGGCCCGTCCCCGGCAGCGCCCGAGGCCGGGTCCACCCGGTCACAATTGCCAGCGAGCCACCTGGGCCATAACTTGCGCTTATGGAGCTGGAGTTGCGCCATCTGCGAACCGTACGTGCCATCGCCGACACCGGAAGCCTCACCAAGGCCGCCGCCGCGCTCGGGCTCGCACAGCCCGCCCTGAGCGCGCAGTTGCGGCGGATCGAGAAGGCGCTCGGGGGCCCGTTGTTCGACCGGGACCACACGGGCGCGCGGCCGACGCCCCTGGGCGAACTAGTGCTGGAGCGGGCCCGGGTGGTGCTGCCCGCGGTCAGCGAGCTCCAGGAGGAGGCGGTGCGGTTCGCCAACGCGCGGGAGGCCATGGAACGGTTCCGGCTGGGCGGCACGCACGGACCGCTGCTCGGTGGTCTCGTCGACCGGCTGGCCGCGGCGCACCCGGACGCGCTGGTGTCCACGTACACCTCCTGGTCGGTGGCCGAGCTGGCTGCCCAGCTGTTCGACGGACGACTGGACTTCGCACTCATCGGTGCCTGCGGCGAAAGCCCGCCGCCGCTCGCGGACCGGCTGATGTGGCAGGTCGTCGGCATCGATCCGGTCTTCGTGATGCTGCCGGAGAGCCACCCCCTGGCCGGGGAACCCGAGCTGGAGCTCGCCGCGCTGGCGGACGAGTGCTGGGCCGACGTGCCCGGCGAGGGCTGCTTCGCGGACTGCTTCGTGGGCGCCTGCGCGCGGGCGGGCTTCAGCCCGGCGTCGGTGTACGAGACGGACACCGCGTCGGTCGTCCATCTGGTGCAGGTGGGGCGTGCCGTCGGGCTGTGCCGGGCGACGTTCCCGCCGACGCCGGGCGTGGTGACCCGTCCGATCACCGGGTCGCCGCTGAGCTGGCGCCATCTGCTGGGCTGGCATCCGCGCTCGGCGGCCGCGTCGACGGCGGCCGCAGCGGTGAGCGGACACACCCGGACGGCGTACTCCGAGGCGGTGGAGCGCAGCGACAGCTGCACGCGCTGGCTGGCCGCGCATCCCCGCTTCGGCGCGACGCCCTGACGGTCCGCCGGCCGCGTCTACCGCGCCCCGTGGCCCGGGGCGACGGCCGCCACCCTGGCGGCGAGGTCCAGATCCTTCTCGGTGACCTTCCCGCCCGCGTCGTGGGAGTTCACCGAGAGCGCGACGGTGTCGTACCCGAGCGTCAGATCGGAGTGGTGGTTCAGCTCGTCCTGGATCCGGGCGACGTGGACGGTGAGCGCGGCGGCAGCGAAGTGTGACGGGAGCCGGTAGGTGCGGGTGATCCGGTCCCCCTCCAGCGTCCAGCCGGGCAGTTCGCGCAGCTGGTTCTCGATCTCGTTCTGCGGCAGCGGTGCGGCGGGCATACGGTGACTCCCTCACTCGTGGTCGGTACCGGTCGGCGGTGCCGGTGACGTTACGGTCTCCGTATGACAACTGTCGCGCTTGACACGGGGGTAGGGCCGCTGCTGCGCAGCTGGCGGGAGCGGAGCCGGATCAGCCAGCTGGAACTCGCGCTGCGGGCCGACTCCTCGGCCCGGCACATCTCGTTCATCGAAACGGGCCGGGCCCGCCCCAGCGAGGAGATGGTCCTGCGGCTGGCGGAACACCTGGACGTGCCCGTACGGGAACGCAACGCCCTGCTGGTGGTCGCCGGTTACGCCCCTCGCTACACCGAGACCGCTCTCGACGATCCCGCGATGGGCGCGCTGCGCGAGGGGATGGACCGGCTGCTTCAGGGGTACGACCCGTATCCGGCGCTCGTCGTGGACGGCATGTACAACGTGGTTGCGGCCAATCAGGGGATCGCCCGGCTGACGGACGGGGTGGCGGAGCATCTGCTCGCCCCGCCGCTGAACGCGATGCGGCTCACCCTGCACCCGGAGGGGCTGGCCCCCCGGATCCACAATCTGCGCGAGTGGCGGGCCGATCTGCTGGCGCAGATGGAGCGTCAGATCGCGCTGGTCCGTTCGGCGGAGCTGCGTGAGCTGTACGAGGAGGTCGCGGGCTATCCGGTGGGGCCCGGGGCCGGCGGTCAGGAGTGGGACGATCCCTCCTCGTCGGTGCCGTTCGCGCTGCCGCTGCTGATCGAGCAGGACGGGCGGCTGCTCTCCTTCATCTCGTCCATCGCCACGTTCAACACTCCGATGGACGTGACGGTCGCGGAGCTGGCCATCGAGACGTTCCTGCCCGCCGACCCGGAGACCGCGGCGTATCTGCGCTCGCTCGTGCCCTGAGGACGTCCGTCCGCGGCCGCTCGGCCCCGCCGTCCGCTACTTCTTGACGACGGGCAGGGTCCACGGGCCCTCCGCCCGCGCCAGGACCTGCGCGGCCAGGCACACCACCGCGAGGATCGCCGCGGCCAGGACCAGCGGCAGCGTCGGATGTCCGTGCAGCACGGCCACGGCTCCGACCAGGGCACCGGCCAGCATGGCGGCGGCCGAGAGGATCCGGCGGCCGGCCCTGCTGCCGCCGCCCCCCGCGAGCCGTCCGTCGGAGGCGATGCCGGTGATGGTCAGGGTCAGCACGGTGGTGGTGAGGTCGGGTACGGCGAGCGCCCGCGAGACGGCGTTCTGCACGCCGAGGCCCAGGGCGAGCAGCACGATGAGGGCGAACCGCACGCCGCCGTCGTACGGGCTGCCGGAGGTCAGCGTGACGACCAGGGCGGCCAGTACGCACAGGGTCTCGACGCACAGCGCGTGCAGCAGCATGCGGCCGCGGTGGGCGTGGGAGCGGTGGACGATCAGGCCGCCCGCCAGCGCCCCGGCCACGAACGCGCCCAGCGCGACGAGCGAGGCGGCCAGGGAGAAGCCGGGGGCTCCGGCGAACGCGAAGCCGGAGAAGACCACATTTCCGGTCATGTTCGCGACGAAGACCCGGCCCAGTTGCAGATAGCTGACGGCGTCGACCAGTCCGGTGACGACGGTCAGGGCGAGCATCAGCGGCGGCAGCGGCCCGTGCCGGTCGTTCATGTCCGGTACGAGGGTGGTCCATGCCTCACGCAGCACGACGGGCACAGGCACGCTCCGATCACGGGGTGGTTGATCAGGATTGTGCCTGTGCCCGGTGCGAATGCCACGACCGACGCGCGTCGCCCCCGCGCCGCTCGGCGGCGCGGGGGCGACGGCGTGGCGACCGGGTTACACGCGCGCCCCGTTGTCGAGCGGGTCGCGGCGCCCGGCACCGGATTTGCCGCGCCGGGTGCTCTTGCGGACGGGCGGCGGGGCCTTGCTGCCGCGCTCCAGGAGAAGTGCGGCCGGCACGGCGGTCATGACCGAGGAGTACGTCCCCACGACGATGCCGATCAGCAGGGCGAGGGCGAAGTCCGCGAGCGAGTCACCACCCAGGACGGCCAGCGCTACGAGGATGAACAGGGCGCCCATCCCGGTGTTGACGGTTCTGGGAACCGTCTGCAGCACGGCCCGGTTCGCCACTGCCGAGAGCGGCTCCCGGCGGGCCTTGGCCCACAGCTCCCGGACCCGGTCGAAGACCACCACCGAGTCGTTGACGGAGTACCCGATGACGGTGAGGAGCGCCGCCAGGAAGATGCCGTCCACGGTGCGTCCCAGCCAGGCGAAGGCACCCACCAGAATGATCACGTCGTGGACCAGCGCCCCGACCGAGGCCACCGCGAACGTCCAGCGGAACCGGGCGGCCAGATAGACCAGCTGGACGAGGACGGCGATGGCCAGCGCGATCAGGGCGTTGCGCCGCAGTTCGTCGCCCAGGCTGGGGCCGATGAGCTCGTCCCGCACCTTGGTGGTCTCACCGCCCTCCTCGGCCAGGGCGGCGCGCACCGCGTGTTCGCCGGCGTTGTCGAGCTCCCCGGTCCTCACCGAGATGTCGCCCGCACCCGCCGTGGTGACCTCGGCGTCGGCGAAGCCGGCGCCGGCCAGCGCGGAACGGGCGGTCTCGACGTCGACGGGGCGGCTGGTCGCGTACTCGACGAGGCGGCCCCCGGTGAATTCGACGCCGAGGTTGACCCCGCGCACCAGGATGCCGGTCACCGCCACGGCGATCAGCACCGCGGAGACCATGAGCCAGCGGCGCGGGAACCGCATCAGCTGCGGATCGCGGCGGTTCAGCCAGGTCCGTACCCGGCCGGGGCTGGCGATGCCGTTGATGCCCCGGTAGTCGCCGACGAACTTCGAGCCCGCGGCGGTCTCGGTGAGGGCGCGGGCGATGACCAGTGCGGAGAACATCGACGCGAGGACACCGATGCCGAGCGTGAGACCGAAGCCCTTGACCGGGCCCGAGCCGAGGAAGAAGAGCAGTCCCGCCGCGATCAGTGTCGTCACGTTGGAGTCGGCGACGGCGCTCCAGGCATGCCGGAACCCGGCGGTCAGCGAGGTGCGCAGGGACCGGCCCGGATACTGGGCGTGTTCCTCTCTGGCCCGTTCGAAGACCAGCACGTTGGCATCGACCGCCATACCGATGGCCAGGACGAATCCGGCGAGTCCGGGCAGGGTGAGGGTGACGCCGAGCGCGACGAGCGCTGCGTACGAGATCACTCCGTAGGCGCCGAGGGCTACGGCGGCGAGCGCGCCGAAGAGCCGGTAGACGACGGTGATGAACAGTGCCGTGGCCGCGGCGCCGATGAGGGCGGCGCGGGCGCTGGCGTCGATGGCGGCGGCCCCGAGCGTCGGGCCGACGGTCCGCTGCTCAACGATCTCGACGGGCACCGGCAGCGCCCCGCCCTGGATCAGCAGGGCGAGCTCACGGGCCTCGTCGGCGCTGAAGGAGCCGGTGATCTGGGTGGAGCCGGAGGGCAGGCCGGTGTTGCAGCCGACGGTCGGGGAGACCTGCGGCGAGGAGATCACCTGCTTGTCCAGGACGATGGCGACGCGGCGCCGCTCGTCCTGGACCGGGTGGCAGGCGGCCTCCCCGGTCAGCCGGGTCCAGTCCCGTCCGGCGTCCTTGTGGAAGTCCAGGGAGACGGACCAGCCGGCTCCCTGCTGGGCGTCGAACGAGGCGGAGGCGTCCTTGACGCCCGCGCCGGAGAGCGCGGCAGGGCCCAGGGCGAGGCGGCTGCCCTGCTCGTCGGGGAGCGTCAGCCCGTCCGCGGTCCCGGAGCCGTCCGGCGCTCCGGGGCCCTGCACGGCGTGGAACGTCAGCTGCGCGGTCTTGCCGATGACCTCGGCGGCCTTGCGCGGGTCCTGGACGTCCGGGAGTTCGACGATGATCCGGTCCTCGCCGGAGCGGGTCAGGGTCGGTTCCGCGACACCGAGTGAGTCGATGCGTTTGCGCAGCACCTCCAGGGTGCGGTCGGTGCTGTCGCGGTCCGCCTTCGCGGTGTCGGAGTCCTTGGCCTGGAGCACCATCCTGGTGCCGCCCTGGAGGTCGAGGCCGAGTCTGGGGGACATGGTCAGCGTGATGAGCACGGCGACGAGCGATACGGCCAGAGCCAGAACCGCCCGCACCATGGTGGCGCGAGTCATGGGTTTCCTCCGAGGGGCGCCGGGCCCCTCGGTCAGGGCGCCGCGGCAGGGGTGCGGGACGGGACCGGTGACGGGTCCCACGGCCGGTTAAAAGCCGTACCCGGAGGCCCGCGCACACCGGGGAGCGCGGTGCGGAAGCGGTCGGCGGCGGCCGGGGGTCCGGTGAGGGTGCATCCGGGGACGGGGTGCGGCAGCGGGAGGCCGGGCGGGCTGGGGAGCGGGGACCCGGGACCGGGCGGCGGGAGGTGCTGAGGGGGACGGGGGTGTTCGGCGGCGACCCACGGCTGGGGCACGGTCTCCGGTCCCGGCCGCAGGCTCCCGGCGGCGGCCCGGGTACGGCCGCGGGGGACGTCGTGGGCACCCTGGATGTCGTGGGCGCCGAGGGACGCCGGACCGGCCGCGGGCCGGGCGGGGAGCCCGGCTCCGGCGGCCGCGGGCGCGCCGCCGGCGACGGTGAGGACGGCGAGGAGCAGCGCGGCGAGGAACTGCCGTGCCGAAACCGCGCGACGGCGGCGCGCCGCGGCGTCCGGCCGGTCCCGCGGGTGCGCGCCGCCCCGGGACTCCCCCGGGAGGGGGGTCACCCGGCTCGGCCGGGCAGGGCCGGTGCGACCGCGGCGTGGCGGAGCACGGAGCTGAGGACCAGCCCGGCCCCGCGCACGACCGTGGTCGCCGGGTCGTCCGGGAGGCGGACCGGAACGCCGAGGCGGAGCGCGATCCGATTGGTGACGTCCGGGCGCAGCGCACCGCCTCCGGCGAGCAGCGGGCCCTTGCGCAGGGCGCCGAGCACCGCGCCGTGGCGGTCCTGCTGCCACATCGTCATGATCATGTCCAGGACGGCCCGGACGACGGCGGTGGGCGGATCGCCGGGTTCCAGATCGCTGAGCCCGGTCTCGGCCAGCCGCGCGTCGCGGACCAGCCCGTCCACCAGGAGCGTCGCCTCGGTCAGTTCGGCGCCGATGTCGACGACCAGCAGCGGGCCGCCGTCCTGCGGGCCGGCGTACGCGGCGGCGGCCCTGGCGCTGTCCAGGACGATGACGCTCGAAGGGCCGAGCGTGGCAAGGATCTCCCGTGCGGCGGCGCGGTGTTCGGCGCCCGCGAGCACGGGGTGGCTGAGGACGATCACGGTGTCGCTGCGGTCGGCGCCCAGGGCCGTGTCGGTGATGCGGCCGAGCATCCGCCCGCAGGACTCGGTGTCGACGATGCGTCCGCGCCGTACCGGGCCGCCCTGGCCGTACTCACCGCCGGGGCCGTCTCCGGTGTCGACGACGACGCCCTGCCCGGGGACCCAGGCGCGGGTCCGGGAGCTGCCGAGGTCGAGCGCGAGCCCCCGGGTCACTCCCCGGTGCTGCCGGTGGACGGAGCGAACGTGTCGCTGTCCGTCGCGCAAAGAACGCATCGCCCCTCACCCCCGGTCTGCTGTCGCAGCCGTGCACACACCCATTGACCCGCTGATAGCGAGGCATGACCGATCCCTCACTATGCAATAGGTAGGCAAAGAAAGCCACTCCCACGCAAAATCCAAGGGCCCGACCTCACTCCTCGGACGGCAGGAACTCCTCGGACTGCAGGAACTGCTCGATCAGCTCGGCGAACTCCTCGGGGGCGGCGATCCGGATGCCCAGGTCCTGCGCCTTGGTGCGCTTGGAACCGGCCTTCTCGCCGGCCACCAGCAGCGCGGTGCGCTTGGAGACGCTGGAGGAGGCCTTCCCGCCCGCCCGCTCGATCAGCTCGTTCATCTCATTGCGCGAGAGCTTCTCCAGCGCGCCCGTCATCGCCCCGGTGACCACCACGGTCATCCCGGCCAGCGGCCGCCCGTCCCCGCCCTCGCCGTCCGTGTCGGCCTCCTCGCCCGGCTCCGGGGGCGGGGTCGCGCCCGGCTCCGTCATGTTGACCCCGGCGGCGACCAGCTTCTCGATCAGCGGGGCCAGCTCCACCAGCTCCGCGACGACACCCGCGGCCTTCTCCTTGCCGATGCCGTCGACGAGCTGGAGCGTCTCGGCGTCGGCGGCCCTGATGCGGTCCATGTCCGCGAAATACCGGGCGATCCGCCGCGACATGGAACGTCCGGTGCCGCGCACCCCCAGGGCGCAGAACACCCGCGAGAGCGGCTGGGCGCGTGCCGTGTCGATCGCGGCCAGCAGATTGTCGGTACTGGTGTCGCCCATCCGCTCCAGTCCGAGCAGCTGCCCGCGTTCCAGTGCGAACAGATCGGCGAAGTCGCTGACCAGACCGGCATCGACGAGCTGGACGACCCGGGTCGCGCCGAGGCCCTCGATATCGAGCTGGTCGCGCCCCGCCGCGTACGAGACGGAGGCGACGAGGTGGCAGTTCCGGCCACGGACGCAGCGCCAGCGCTGCTCGCTCGTGTCGATCTCGGAGCCGCACTGCGGGCAGGCCTCGGGGAAGACGACCGGCTGCTCCTCGCCGGTCCGCAGATGGGCGACGGGGGCCTCGACGCGGGGAATGATGTCGCCCGCCTTGTAGACCATCACGTGGTCACCCAGACGCAGATCGCGGCGGGTGATGTCGGCCGGGTTGTGCAGGGTGGCGTAGCCGACGGTCGATCCGTCGATCTCGACCGGCTCCAGCACCGCACGCGGCGCGATGATGCCGGTGCGGCCCACGTTCCACTCGACGCCGAGGAGCCGGGTGACCTTCTCGACGGCCGGCAGCTTGTACGCGATGGCCCAGCGCGGTGCCCGGGTGCCCGAGCCGGCGTCCTGCCGGTCGACGGCGAGGTCGGCCTTGATCACGATGCCGTCGATCCCGAAGGGCAACGAGGCGCGCAGCGCAGCGATCTCCTCGACCCGCAGCTGGACGTCCTCGACGGTGGTGACGGTGCGCGGCGCCACGTCCGTGTCCGCGGCGGTGTGCACGCCGAGCTCCGCCGCACGGCCGAGGACTTCGCTGTGGGGCAGCTCCTCCAGTGCGCCGGCCGGCTCACCGGAGCCGGGCAGCGGCAGGGCGCCGTACGCGAAGAACGTCATCTCCACGGTGTAGGGGCGGTCCTTGGCGCGCAGGGTGCCCGCCGCGCCGTTGCGCGCGTTGGCGAAGGGGGCGCCGCCGTGTTCGGTGCGGACCGTATTGGCCTGTGCGAACTGCTCGGCCGTCATGAGGATCTCGCCGCGCACCTCGATCGTGACCGGCTCGGCGAGCTGCCCGGGAAGTCCGACGACGGTGCCGATCGCGTGCGAGACGTCCTCACCCGCCGTGCCGTCGCCGCGGGTGATCAGCTGCTCCAGCCGGCCCTCGCGGTAACGGGCAGCGACCGCCAGCCCGTCGAGCTTCGGCTCGACGCTCCAGGCCGCGACCGGCCTGCCTATCCGGCGCTCCAGCGACGCGGTCCAGGTCACGAACTGCTCCGCCGAGAAGACGTTGTCCAGGGAGAGCATCGGCACCGTGTGCGGCACATCCCCGACCGCGGCGCCGCCCGCCACCTTGCCGGTCGGCGAGTCGGCCAGCACCTCCTGCGGGTGGGCCTGCTCGTACACGGCGATCCCGCGCGCCAGCCGGTCGTACGCATCGTCGTCGAGCGTGCTCTCGCCCGTGGCGTAGTACGCGGCGGCGGCCTGCGACGCCTCTTCGACCGCGACGGTGTAGGCCGCGGTATCGGCGAGCACAACAGCTGAGTTCGTCATGCCCTCCATCCTGCCGCCCACCACTGACATTGATGCTCGTAAGCAGCTTCCGGTGGTCGTGGCTCAGCCACTGACTGACGCCCTGCTGGGCTGTCTTCGCGTTGTTCTGCCCGACCGCCGGGAGCTGCTTCCCAAGGCTTCGGCCGGGCAGATCATGACCTGACAGGAGCTCGGTCAGAAGCCCCTTCAATGTCCTGTCCGAGCCACCCGGCCGACGCCACCTCCAGCCAGGAAGGCGTTCACCAGCACGGCAGCAGCGGCCCGGGAACGCATCGGAGGCACCACCCAGAACGTGTTCGCCGGCGTCGACTCCCATACCGACACCCTCCACATCGCTGTCATCAGCGACAACGGCGGCCACCTCGCCGACGCCGAGTTCACCACCACCGCCGGATACGCCGCCGCACTGGCGTTCATCCACGCCCACGGCCACGTGATGGCGATCGGTGTGGAAGACACCTCCTCCTACGGGGCCGGCCCCGACACCGCCGCGCACCTGCTGATCACAGCAGGCGGCAACGCCCAACGCATGCGGACCGAGGCTTCATTCGCCGCCCTCTGCGGGGCCGCGCCGGTGCCTGCCTCCAGCGGCAGGACCAACCGCCACCGCCAGTCCCGCGGAGGCGACAGGGCAGCCAACGCCGCCCTCTACCGCATCGCCCCGGTCCACATGGCCAGTGACGCCCGCACCCGCGAGTACACCGCACGTCAGACTGCCGCCGGACGGACGAAGAAGGAGATCACCCGCCTCCTGAAACGAGCCATGGCCCGCGAGACCATCCGCTGCCCGACCACCACGGTCAACGCTCCCGGGATCGCGGACCTACGTCCCCCGCGGCAGTCCAAGAACATCACGCTCACCGCCGCCGCACGACACCTCGGCGTGCGACCGACCAGAATCTCCGACGTGCAACGCGGAATCCGCCGACTCGACAACCTCGCCCACGCATACCGCGACCGACTCCAGACCGCTTGACCACCAATAGGGGCATCAACGGTCGCCGGCAGCGGGGTGCGGCCACCGCCCCGCGAACCCCTCGGACCGCCGGCCGCCCCCGTATGTGACGGCTTCCGTGGAAACCACACACAGGAGAGCGCTCTCTCAATCGGAAGGCGTCTCAACTAGCTTCAAATAGCAGTGAGTTGCATCTCTGTGCGCTCTATTGACATGCCCGGAACACCCTTTTACGTTCCTACGAGAGAGCGCTCTCTCGCACGATCAAGGAACCCCCACTTCCTCCGAACAGGAGTGCCGTGCTCTTCCTCCGTCATCGACGCACCGGCGAACAAAGCCACCGCAGAACCCTGCCGCCCCGGCGGTACCGCATCGCGGGGCTCGTCGCCGCCGCGCTCGCGCTGTCCTTCCTCCAGTCCACCACCGGCAACGCGTCCGCCGCGCCGGACGCGGTCACGAACGCCTCTACGGCCCCCAGGGCCGCCGCGGACGTCGTCCGGGTGGCCGAATTCCTCGCCGAGTGCCCGTACACCCACCGGGCACCCGACGACCCGATCGTCTTCCCGGGCCTGCCCGGCGCCTCGCACATGCACAGCTTCTTCGGCAACGACTCGACCAACGGCAACTCCGACCTGGCCTCGCTGGAGCGGGCCAGGAGCAGCTGCTCGCCGGACACGGACCTGTCGTCGTACTGGGTGCCCACGCTGTACGACGGCGACAAGGAGGTCGAACCCACCGGCACCACGTTCTACTACCTGGGCGAGGGGGTCCGGGACGACGTCATCCAGCGGATCCAGCCCCTCCCCCGCGGGCTGCGCATCGTCGCGGGGAACGCGAAGGCGACCGGTCCCGACGACAACACGATCTCGCGCTGGTCGTGTCTTCACCACGGCGAGGTCAACCCGTCGCACGACTTCGTGAACTGCCCGGCGGACGCGATGCTGGAGTCGTACCTGGACTTCCCGCAGTGCTGGAACGGGACGGATCTCGACTCCGCCGACCACAAGAGCCACATGGCGTATCCGGTCAACGGCGAATGCCCCTCGACCCACCCGGTCCCGGTGCCCAAGCTCCGTCAGGTGCTCCGCTACCCGGTCAACGGCGACCCGGCCCGGTTCCGTCTGGCGTCAGGCCCCGGCTACACCATGCACGGTGACTTCTTCAACGTGTGGCCCGAGGCCGAGATGGCTCAGCGGGTCCGCGACTGCATCAACGCCATCGTGAAGTGCGGGGCCGACGGCACCCCCTGACCGGCCACCGCCCACCGGAGAACGGCCGTTGTCCGTCCGATGCCTGTCCGGGGCCCCACGCCCCGGGCGGGCCTTCCCCGAGGATCTCGTCATGAAGGCGGCCCGCAGCACCGCAGCGCTGTCCCTGCTCCTCCTCCTGGCCGGATGCGCGGCCCCGGCGGACGCGGAGCGCCCGGCCACGCCGGTCCCCTCGGTCTCCGCCGTCGCACCCCCCACCGCCGCGGGCCCGGCCGATCCGACCGATGCCGCCTGGGCCCAGCTGATGACCCCGATGAACGAGCAGGCCGTGGCGCTGCTGTCGCTCGCCGGGCAGCGCGCCGGCGATCCGCGGGTGCGGAGCTGGGCGGCCGGACTCCGTACCGCGCAGAACGGCGAACTCGCCCGGCTGCGACCGCTGCTGGCCCGGATGGGGCTGCCGGACACCAATGTGCACGAGGGACACGACATGCCGGGAATGGTGACGGAGCGCATCCTCGAACAGGCCCGCGCCGTCGAGGGCCGCGCGTTCGACCACCTCCTCACGGCCCGGATCCGTGACCATCTGCGCCAGTCCGCCCAGGTGTCGCGCTCCGAGACGGAGTCCGGGACCAGGCCCGACGCCAAGCGGCTCGCCACCGCCCTGGTGTCGGCGCGCAAGGCTGAACTCGCCGAACTCGACCGGCTTCCGGACCCGCCCGGGAGCGCCGGCTGACACCCCGCCCCGCACGGCCCCAGGGCTCCGTACGCGTTTCCGGACCGGTCGTACCCCCCGGTATAAAGGCTGCATGACTGCCGACGCACCGCTGCCCGCCCGCCCCGCCACCCTGGAGGACGTGGCCGGTGTGGCGGGAGTGTCCCGGGCCACGGTCTCCCGGGTGATCAACGGTGCGACGACCGTGGACCCCGCGCTGCGCCGGATGGTCGAGGAGGCCGTGGACGCCACCGGGTACGTGCCCAACCGCGCGGCCCGTTCGCTGGTGACCCGGCGCACCGACTCGGTCGCGCTCGTCGTCTCCGAAAAGGAACGCCGCCCGGTCTCCGAACCCTTCGTCGGCCGGATGTTCTCCGATCCGTACTTCGGGCGGGTGGTCAGCGGACTGCTCGAAGTCCTGCGCCCGGCCGGCATCCAGCTGGTGCTGATGCTGGCCGACGACCGGCCGTCCCGCGACCAGTTGCTGTCGTACCTGCGCCACGGCCACGTCGACGGGGTGGTGCTCATCTCCTCGCACGCGGACGACCCGCTGCCGGGGCTGCTGCACGACACCCGACTGCCCGCCGTGCTCGCGGGAGAGCCCCGCCGGCCCACCCCGCTCACCTATGTCGAGGCCGACCAGCGGGCGGGGGCGCAGCTGGCCGCCGACCACCTCGCCTCGCTGGGCCGCCACCGGATCGGCACGGTGTCCGGCCCGCAGGACATGCCGGCCGGACAGGCGCGGCTGGCGGGATTCCTGGACGCGCTCGCGGTGCACGGCATCGGCGACGTGGCGACCGCGGAGGGCGACTTCACGCATGCGGGCGGCGCGGCGGCGATGAAGCGGCTGCTCGGTGAGCGGCCGGATATGGACGCGGTGTTCATCGCCTCGGACCTGATGGCGCTGGGCGCGGTTCCGGTGCTGCTGCGGGCCGGCAAGGAGATTCCCGAGGACGTCGCCCTCGTCGGGTTCGACGACAGCAGCGCGGCCACGGCCTGTGATCCGCCGCTGACGACGGTCCGGCAGCCGGTGGAGGAGATGTCCGCGGAGATGGCCCGGCTGCTGCTGAAGCAGATCGGCAGGCCCGGTGAACCGGTGCCGTCGGTGATCTTCCATCCGACGCTGGTGCGGCGGCGGTCGGCCTGACGCCGCCGGCGTTGTCGCGGGCGGTCAGCCCCGCGCGTCGGCGCCGCCCGCCCTGTCTCGCTGTCCGACGGGCACCTGCGGCCCCGAGACGTCGTTCAGCCACCGTCTCAGGACCCGGTGCACGGTCTCCGCGCCGACCAGTTCGGCCGGCGGCTCCTCCCCCTCGGCGGCTGCCGCGTCGAGCGGGTCCGTCATCCCGCTCGGCCAGAGCAGGAAGGGCCGGGACTGCTCGCCGCCCAGGCCCCCGTGCGAACCGATCTGTTCCTCGAAGGCGTGCACGGTGCCCGTTTCCGGGTCGTGCATCGAGTTGACCATCACATCGGCGACGTGCGGGAAGGTGTCGGTGCGCCGGACCGCGGCCGCCGCGCCCGCGCCGAACGGGGCCAGCGGCCCGTCCCCGTCCCGCAGTTCCGCCACCGGGATCCGGGCGCCGCCGTGCCCCAGCACCACCGATCCGTGGGCCTCGCTGCGCACCAGCAGGAAGCCGATGCCGGGGTGGTTGGCGAGCGTGCTGAGCAGCGCGGGGTGGCGGCGGTCGAGCTGCTCCATGGAGGCGCGTCCCGCGATGTCGGGGAAGGAGATCAGACCGAGGTTGCCGGAGGCGAGAACGACCGGGTCCGAGGGGTTCGCCGGATTCTCCTGCCGGTCCCCGTCGACCGGCCGGTGGAGCGCGATCCGTACCGCGTCACGCGCCTCGGAACCGCTGCGGGTGCGCTGCGCCCGGCGGGGCACCGGCAGCCCGCTGCCCGCCCGCACCAGGTCCTTCAGCGTCAGCCCGTACACCCCCGCGAAGGTCTCCCCCGGGCTCTGGCCGTGGTCCGACAGGAGCACGATGCGGTACGTGCGCGGGGTGTGCTCGGCGACCTTGACGATCAGGGCGAGTGAGCGGTCCAGCCGGGCGAGGACCTTCTCCGCGTCCCGGCTCCGCGGCCCGGAGTGGTGGGCCACCTCGTCGTACGCGACCAGGTCGGCGTAGACCGCGGTCCGTCCGGCGAACATGTCACCCATCACGGCGGCGACCACCACATCGCGTTCGACGATGGTCGCGAAGGCCCGGATGAAGGGGTAGAGCCCGCCGCGCTTGATCCGGGGCGTCTCCTTGCGGATACGGGCCCGGGTCGACTGGCCGATCTCCCTGCCGACCTCGGCGACGAACGACAGTGCGGTACGGACGGCGTTGGCCGGGTCGGAGAAGTAGGCGAAGTACCCGGCCCGGGAGCGGCGTCCCTTGCCGCGTCTGGCGGCCATCGACAGGACGAGCGCGAGCTGGTCGGCGCCGCCGCTGAAGAGGTTGCCGCGGCCGGCCCCGTCGAGGGTGAGCAGTCCGCCGTCGCGGGTGCGCACAACGGCCCGGCGCTGCATTTCGAGGGCGCTCGCCGGTCTGCTGGAGACCATGACCTCGCCGGTCTCCTTCTCGTACCAGCGGAAGGCCGGGACGTCGAAGTTGGTGCCGTGCAGGATGCCGAGCTGGCTGGCGCCGGTCTGGCTGGACCAGTCGGTGCGCCACGGGGTGAGCCGGTGGCCGGCCCCGTCGGCCAGCCAGTGTGCGACGGTCGGCATCAGGCCGTCGGCGGCGGCCTGTGCGAGGACGTCGTGGCCGACTCCGTCGAGCTGGATGAATACCGTGCCGGGCGGCCCCCCGTCCGCGTCGTCGCCCCTGCCGCTGCGGCGGCGGCGCCGGTCCGCGAGGCGCGACAGCCGGCGGCGGTAGGCGTTGTCGTCACGGACGGCGAGCGCGGTGGAGGTCGCGGAGGCGACGGCGGACATCACGGCCGCGACGACGACCGCCATCTGCGGGTCGGCCGCGCCGCGCCCGTCCGGTATGAGCCGCAGCGCTATCAGCAGCAGCGAGCCGTTGAGGAAGAAGACCAGCATCCCGAGGACCAGGGCCGGCACGATGAGCAGGGCCCTCACCAGCACCGGCCAGACCAGTGCGGAGAGCAGACCGAACGCGCCCGCGCCCCAGGCCGCGGTGAACGCGGTCTTGGTGATGCTGTCGCCGTCGTCCGACTGGAGCTGGAAGTCCGGCAGAATCCCGGCGAGCACAAGCATCGTGAGCGTCGAGACCGCCCACACCACAATCACTCGCATCAGGGCGCTGCCGGCTGTTCGCCATCGCCCGTCACCCACGCCGCTGCCACCTCACGTCCGGGCCCCGCTGTTCCGGGCCCTGCCCCAGCTTTTCACAACGGGGCGGCGGGCTCCGCCGGCGAGCTCCGGCCGGGCAGGTCAGCAGCCGTCGTAACCGGCGGTCGGCATGGAGAGCCTGCGGTGCACACCGGCCTTGGTCCGGGAGCTGTAGAGCGGCTCGTCGAGCCCGGCGATCTCCAGGCGTACGCCGCGCCGCTCACACTCCTCCGTGAAGCGCGGCACCGACGCGACGGCCCGTGCGAGCACCCGGTCGTTGGGCGCGACGAAGAGTTCGACCTCCCCGCCCTCGACATCGGCCCAGAGCGCCCGGTGATCGGGGCGCAGTCCGTACAGGCGCAGCTGCCGGGTGACGACGTAGCCCTTGCCGGCGGCCCAGCGGGCGCACATGTCGTGCTGGCTGCGGGTGTCCACGAGGAACGGGTCGCTGTCGAGTTCCTCCAGCGGCGTGAGACTGGCGATGGCCGCCACCCGTACGTCCCCCATGGCCGTTCCCCCCGTGCTAGGCGTTGTCCGACCCTACGCCCCCGGTTCCCGTACAAGAAGGCGCATGTCAGGACGGGAGGGGGCGCACGGAAGCAGGTGCGCCCCCGCCGGGGCGGGGGCGCACCTGCCGGTGGGCGGTCAGCCGTCGAGCGAGGTCATGACGTGCTTGATCCGGGTGTAGTCCTCGAAGCCGTAGGCGGAGAGGTCCTTGCCGTAGCCGGACTTCTTGAATCCGCCGTGCGGCATCTCCGCGACCAGCGCCATGTGTGTGTTGATCCACACACAGCCGAAGTCGAGGTTCCTGGACATCCGCATCGCGCGGGCGTGGTCCCTGGTCCACACCGAGGAGGCCAGGGCGTAGTCGACGCCGTTGGCGTGGGCGACGGCCTGGGCCTCGTCCGTGAACGACTGGACGGTCATCACGGGCCCGAAGACCTCGTTCTGGATGATCTCGTCGTCCTGCTTGAGGCCGGAGACGACGGTGGGGGCGTAGAAGTAGCCCTTCACGCCGACCCGGTGGCCGCCCGCCTCGACCCTGGCGTGCTCGGGGAGCCGCTCGATGAAGCCGCTGACCTGGGCGAGCTGTCCGGCGTTGTTGAGCGGGCCGTAGAGCACGTCCTCGTCGTCCGGCTGCCCGGTCCTCGTGCCGGCCGCCGCCTCGGCCAGCGCGGTGACGAACTCGTCGTGGACGGACTCGTGGACCAGGATCCGGGTGGCGGCGGTGCAGTCCTGCCCGGCGTTGAAGAAGCCGCCGACGATCAGGGCCTCGACCGCCTTCGCCAGGTCCGCGTCCTCGAAGACGACGGCGGGAGCCTTGCCGCCGAGCTCCAGGTGGACCCGCTTGACGTCGATGGCCGCGCTCTGGGCGACCTGGATGCCGGCCCGTACCGAACCGGTGATGGAGGCCATCGCCGGGGTCGGGTGCTCGACCATCAGCCGGCCGGTCTCGCGGTCGCCGCAGACCACGTTGAAGATCCCGCGCGGCAGCTCCAGCGACTCCAGGACCCCGCCGATGATCTCCGCGATCAGGGCGGTCGACGCGGGGGTGGTGTCGGACGGCTTGAGGACCACCGCGTTGCCCGCGGCGAGCGCCGGGGCGAACTTCCAGACGGCCATCAGGAGGGGGTAGTTCCACGGGGCGACCTGGGCGCAGACGCCGACCGGCTCGCGGCGGATGATCGAGGTCATGCCGTCCATGTACTCGCCGGCCGAGCGGCCCTCCAGCAGCCGGGCGGCGCCCGCGAAGAAGCGGACCTGGTCGATGGCGGGCGCCAGTTCCTCGCTGCGGGTGAGGTGCAGCGGCTTGCCGGTGTCCCGGCTCTCGGCGGCCACCAGCTCGTCGGCCCGCGCCTCCATGGCGTCCGCGATCCTCAGGAGGGCCAGCTGGCGCACGGCGGGGGTGGTGTCGCGCCAGACGGGGAAGGCGGCAGCGGCGGCGGCCATCGCCGCGTCGACGTCGGCCGCTCCGGAGAGCGGGGAGGTCGCGTAGACCTCGCCGGTCGCCGGGTCCACGACATCGAGTGTGCGGCCGTCCGAGGCGTCCGCGGGGACACCGTCGATGAAGTTGCGGAACGTGAGGGGCATACGGGGTAAACCGGTTTCTCTCGTGGTCGGGCGGCGTTGCGGGCCGGGAGCCGGGCGGCGGTGCCGCGCGGGTCAGCCGGCCGTGCGGGCGGACAGGTGCTCGTGGACGGCGGGCCAGCTGCCGTCGTCGGCGCGGGCGAAGACGATCGTCTCGCGCTCGTGGACCGTCTCCCGGCCGTCCTTGGTGGAGATCGTCGTCTCCACGTCATGGCTGAGGACGGCGGTGGAGCCGAAGTGCTGGATCAGCTGTCCGGTCGAGACGCAGTCCAGGACGCGGAAGTCGTCCTGGTCCACCCACTCCTGCCAGAGCGCGCGGTACTCGGCGGTGGAGCCGAGCCGCTGCGGGGTGGAGTGGAAGACGAAGGTCGCGTCGGGGGCGAAGGCGCCGAAGTAGTCGTCGAGGCGGCCCTCGGCGAAGGCGGCGACGAGCGCGTCGGTGGCGGCGCGGATCTGCTCGGTGTCCCGGACGGGCGTACTCATGGACGGCTCCTGGATACGGAGGGGCGGGGAAGGAGGCCGGGGTCAGAGCGCCGCGGCCGGTTCGGGGGCGGGTTCCTCGTCGGTGCTGGTGATCGGCGGGACCGGGGTGTCCGAGGCCCGGACGAAGCGGGGCCCGTCCGGCCCGTACACCGCACGCGGCTCGGGGAACACGGTCAGCAGGCCGAGGTAGAGCACCGCCGCGAGGATCAGGCCGACCGGCAGCGAGATGTCCGTGCCGTTCGCGAGGTTGCCGAGCGGGCCGACGAACTGGCCGGGCAGGTTGGTGAAGAGGAGCGCCACCGAGGCGGAGAGCAGCCAGGTGGCGAGGCCGCGCCAGTTCCAGCCGTGGTTGAACCAGTAGCGGCCACCGGTCTGCCTGCGGTTGAAGACCTGGAGCGCGTCGGTGTCGTACCAGCCGCGCCGGGTGACGTAGCCCAGGGCCATCACGATCATCCACGGGGCGGTGCAGGTGATGATCAGGGTCGCGAACGTGGAGATGGACTGCGCGAGGTTGAGCGCGAACCGGCCGAAGAAGATGAAGGCGATCGACAGGGCGCCGATGAAGAACGTCGACTGCACACGGCTGAAGCGGGTGAACACGCTGGAGACGTCGAGGCCGGTGCCGTACAGCGCGGTCGTGCCGGTGGAGAGGCCGCCGATCAGGGCGATCAGGCAGAGCGGCAGGAAGTACCAGCCGGGCGAGATGGCGAGCAGTCCGCCGACGTAGTTGGGGGCGTCCGGGTCGATGTACCTCGCGGCCTTCGTGGCGATGATCGACGCGGTGGCGAGGCCGAAGACGAAGGGCAGCAGCGTGGCGAGCTGGGCGAGGAACGCCGCGCCCAGGATCCGGCGGCGCGGGGTGTCGGCCGGGATGTAGCGCGACCAGTCACCGAGGAAGGCGCCGAACGAGACGGGGTTGGACAGCACGATCAGCGCGGCGCCCACGAAGGACGGCCAGAACAGCGGGTCGGCAGTGGAGGCGAAGGAGCCCGCGTACCCGGCGTCGAAGTCCCCGGCGAAGGCGAAGGCCCCGAGGATGAACAGGGCCGAGGCCGCCACCACCGCGATCTTGTTGACCAGCAGCATGAAGCGGAAGCCGTAGACGCAGACCACCAGGACGAGCCCGGCGAAGATCGCGTAGGCGATGCCGTACGTGATGTCGGACTCGGGGACGTTCACGAGCCGGTGCGCGCCGCCGACGAGCGCGTCGCCCGACGACCAGACCGAGATCGAGAAGAACGCGACCGCGGTGAGCAGCGAGAGGAACGAACCGACGACCCGGCCGTGCACACCGAGGTGGGCGGAGGAGGAGACGGCGTTGTTGGTGCCGTTGCGCGGGCCGAAGAGCGACATGGGGGCGAGCAGCAGCGCACCGACGAGGAGGCCGAGGACGGTCGCGGCGAGGCCCTGCCAGAAGGAGAGGCCGAACAGGATGGGGAAGGCGCCCAGTACACAGGTCGCGAAAGTGTTGGCGCCGCCGAAGGCGAGTCTGAAGAGGTCGACGGGGCGGGCGGTGCGGTCCGCGTCGGGGATCCGCTCCACTCCATTGGTCTCGACTTCGATGATCGAGGTAGTCACGGACGCTCCACCTGCTGTTCGTGCTGTTCATGCGCGGGACTGGCCCCTCAGTGTGTGGGTCCCGGCCACAGTGGGCAATTGTGAAAGTCACAGAGGGATACCCTGGTTTCTGTGTCCACCAACAAACTGACGGTCGAGGATCTGCTCTCGTTCCCGGCACTCCAGCTCACCGTGCGGGCCGGCAGCGGCGGTCTCGGCCGGTCCGTCTCCTGGGCCCACGCGAGCGAGCTCGCCGATCCGACACCGTGGCTGCTCGGCGCCGAGGTGATCATGACGACGGGGCTCGCGGTCCCCCGTACCGCCGCGGGTCAGCGTGCCTATCTGGAGCGGCTGGACGACGCCGGTGTCTCCGCGCTGGCGCTCTCGGCGCAGCTGCACATGCCGCCGCTGCACGACGCCTTCTTCCGGGCGGCCGAGGAGCGCGGCTTCCCGGTCCTCGAGGTGCCGCTCGCCGTGCCCTTCATCGCCGTGTCCCAGGAGGTGGCCGCCTCGGTTCAGGAGGACGCCCGGCACCGGCTGGGCGCCCAGTTGCAGGTGTTCGGTTCGCTGCGCTGGCTGGTCGCCGAGGATCTGGACACCCCCACGCTGCTGCGCCGTCTGGAGCGGCTGTCGGGGTACGACGTCTATCTCTGCACTCCGCAGGGACGCCCGCTGCTGCCGGGGGTGCCGGTGCCCGATCCGGGGGTGCTGCCCGCCTCGGCGGACGCGCCGCCGACCGTTCCGGGCGGTTTCGTGCTGCCGGTGCCCGCGCCGGGCGGTCCGGCGGGCTTCCTGGTGGCGTACGAGCGGGAGGGCGCCCAGCCCGCTGGGCTCGCCGTGGTCCAGCACATCGCCACGGTGGCCGCGCTGCGGGTCGCGATGGTGCGCACCGAGCGCGAGACGCTGCGGCGTGAGGGCGCGGAGACGCTGGCCGAGCTGTTGCAGGAGGTACTGGACCCCGAGACGGCGCGGCGCCGGCTGGCGCGGCACGCGATCGAGGGCGACACGGTGCTGATCGTGGTGCGCGGCGCCACGGACGAGGCGCTGCTGCGCTGTCTGCAGGACCAGCCGCATCTGCTGCTGAGCTGGGGCGAGGACCGTTATGTGCTGGGCTCCGGGGAGCTGGCCGAGGAGGTCGGCGCGCTGCCCGATGTGGCGGCCGGGATGAGCCGCCCGTTCCTGCCGGGCGCAGCGCTGCGGGTGGCGCAGCGGGAGGCGCTCTGGGCGGTGTCGAAGGCCGTCGAGTCCGGCCGGCCCGTGGTCCGCTACGGCGACGACTCGACGGGCCGCTGGCTGCCCGACGATCCGGCGGTGCTGACGGCGCTGGTCGAGCACGTGCTCGGTGAGGTGCTGCGCTACGACGCCGCCCATGACTCGCAGCTGCTGGTCTCGGTCCGCACCTGGATGGAGCGCGACCGCCGTACGGAGACGGCGGCGGCCGCCCTCCATATCCACCCGAACACCCTGGCGTACCGGCTGCGGCGCTTCGGTACGCTGGCGGACCGGGATCTGGCGTCGACGGGGGCCCTGGCCGAGGTCTGGCTCGCCATCCAGGCGGCGGGCACGCTGGGCCTCACGGACTGAGCGCGATGACTGCCCGTAGGCTCGACAGCGGGTCCGGGGAACAGGAGGCGGCGCGTGCCGGTGGAAGTCACCTGGTGGGGTCATGCCACCTGCACGATCGAGGACTCCGGGGTCCGGGTCCTGACCGACCCCCTCTTCGTACGGCGCATCGCGCATCTGCGCCGCCGGCGCGGCGAGCTGCCCGGCCCGGCGGCCGCCGTCGCCGATGTCGTCCTCATCTCGCATCTGCACTCCGACCATCTGCATCTGCCGTCGCTGGCCCGTATCGCCCCGGGCGGCCGGGTGATCGTGCCGCTGGGGGCGGTCCGGGCGGTCCCCGGGCTGCGGCTGCTGCGCAGGGTGCGCGGGCTGCGGATCACCGAGGTGGCGGCCGGTGACGAGGTGCGGGTCGGTGAGGTGCGGATCCGGGCGGTTCCGGCACTGCACGACGGGCGGCGCCTGCCGGTGGGGCCGCACCGCTCCCCCGCGCTGGGTTACGTCGTCGAGGGCGCGTCGCGCACCTACTTCGCCGGCGACACCGGCCTGTTCGACGACATGGCGCGGGCGGTCGGCCCGGTGGACGTGGCGCTGCTGCCGGTCGGCGGCTGGGGGCCGTACCTCGGCCACAGCCATCTCGACGCGGGGCGCGCCGCCGAGGCGCTGGCCCTGCTGTCGCCGCGCTCGGCCGTGCCGGTGCACTACGGGACGTACTGGCCGATCGGGATGGACGGGATCCGGCCGCACGAGTTCCATTCGCCGGGTGACGAGTTCGTCCGCCGGGCGGCGCTGCTGGCACCGCAGGTGGCGGTGCACCGGCTGGAGCACGGCGAACATGTCCGGCCGGAGGCCGACGGGTGATCCACGAGGTCGTGAGCCGGCTGCCGCCGGAGTCGACGCAGCAGGCGGTCGGCTATCCCTCGCTGTTCCTGCTGGTGGCGCTGGGCGCCCTGGTGCCGGTGGTGCCGACAGGTGCGCTGGTCAGCTCGGCGGCGGTGGTGGCGTTCCA
This sequence comes from Streptomyces sp. NPDC050423, assembly GCF_040655445.1. Classification (NCBI taxonomy): domain Bacteria; kingdom Bacillati; phylum Actinomycetota; class Actinomycetes; order Kitasatosporales; family Streptomycetaceae; genus Streptomyces; species Streptomyces sp. NPDC050423. Next base: position 18,034 of record NZ_JBFAJY010000032.1, on the reverse strand, counting down.
CCAGTCGTCGCCGTTCGCGCTGCTGTACGTCTTCGCGGCCGCCTCGGCGGCCGCGTTCCTCGGCGACATCTGCCTGTACTGGCTGGGTCAGCGCGGGGTGGGGTCGAAGAACGGTTCCAAGTGGCTGCGGGTGATCAGCGAGCGGGCCGCTCCGGAGCGGCTCGCGCAGGCGCAGCGGAAGCTGGACGAGCACGGCGCGATGGTGCTGGTGCTGTCCCGGCTGGTGCCGGCCGGGCGGATCCCGGTGATGCTGGCGTGTCTGCTGGGCCGGATGCCGATGCGGCGGTTCGCCCGTGGGGACGTGCCGGCCTGTCTGGCGTGGGCCGCCACGTATCAGCTCATCGGCATCCTGGGCGGCTCACTGTTCCCCGAGCCGTGGCAGGGCGTGGTGGCGGCGGTCGGTCTGACGCTGCTGATCAGCGGGGCGCCCGCGGTGTGGCGCCGGCTGCGGGCGTGGTTCAGCCACTGACGGGTGGCCGGCCCGTTGCCCCGGCGGTTCAGCCGGAGTACGTCAGCGCAGTTCGTCGAGTGCGGCCCGGAAGATGCTCAGGGCTGCCGCGACGTGGGGCAGTTCGAGGGGCTCCGCCGCGCTGAGGGACTCCATCTGCTGTTCCGGGGTCGATCCGAGCAGTGGCCCGGTGCCCAGCCTCACCCGCAGCGCCCCGAGTTCGTCGCCGAACCGGTGGCCGCCGGGGACCGGCGCGCCGAGCCGCTCGGACAGGTACTCCTCCAGCTCCAGCGAGTCCGTGACGCCGCGGGCGGCGAGCCGCGGCCTGAGGGGGCCGAGGTCCGCGTACAGGTGGCGGCCGGCCTGCGGGGGCCGGGCCAGTGCGCCCGTGGCGAGTACCGCCCGGTGAGCCGCGGCGGCGATCCGGGCCTGCATGGCGGCGGCCCGGCGGACCCGCTCGGTGACGGCGTCCGGTTCGCGCAGCGCGTGCGCGGCGGCGGCCGCCACCGGTCCGGCGACGAAGGCGCCGAGCGCGGTGAGGATGTCGAGGGTACGGGCGTGGCGGACCGCTGCCCGGCCCGTGTCCGGGAACCGGGCGACCGCGACCGGCCAGGCGGACGGGGTCAGCGCACCGGCCAGGTCGGAGATCACCGTCACGTCGTCGGGGCACATCTCGGCCGGGCTCAGCAGCACCGTGTCGTGAGGCCGGTGCAGGGTGTCGCGCCAGGTCTCGTCGCTGACGATGTGCAGCCCTTCGGCGACGGCGGCCTCGCAGGCCTCGCGCACGAGTTCCGGCGGGGCGACGGTGGCGGTGGGGTCGTCGACGACGGAGATCAGCAGCAGCCGGGGACGGCCGCCCTCGGCCCGCACCCTGCGCACGGTCTCCAGCAGCGCGTACGGGTCGGGCACGCCGCCGCACTCGGCGGGCGTCGGCACGTGGTAGGCGGGTCTGCCCAGCAGCCGGGCCTGCGGGATCCAGGCGGCTGGGCAGGGGCGCGGCATCAGCACGTCGCCGCCGTGCGCGGCGATCAGGGCGAGCAGCAGCGCGGAGGTGCCGGGCGCGGCGGCGATGTGTTCGGGGCCGCCGCGCAGTCCGCGCCGGTCCCAGTAGGCGAGGGCCGCCTCGCGCAGGTCCGCCGAACCGCCGGCGGGCTCGGGCAGGCCGCTGCGGGCCGCCGCCGCCAGCACCTCGGCCAGTTCGGGCAGGACCGGCAGGCCGGGACCGGGCGCGGGCGGTCCGTACCGTACGGGCCCGCGGTCCTCCCGGACTCCGGGTGCGCCGTGCCCGGCCCGCCCGCGTCCCTGACGCCCGGTCCGCTCCCGGCCCATCCGGGCCTCCTTCGCCGCCGCTCGGTCACCCGGCCCGTCGACCGGCCGTGTCCGCCCCTTTATACGAGGGAATGGAGCGCGGCGCCCGGCGGGCCGGGAACCGTACCGGCCGTGACGGCCCCATTGACACCCGCCCCACCGCGTCATTACCGTCGCGCCAGGATTTCGAACGAGTGACGAAATATCGAACACGTCGAGGGGCAACTTCCTTGCGCATCACCGGAATCAGTACACACGTGGTCGGAACGCCCTGGCGCAACCTCACCTATGTGCAGGTGCACACCGATGAGGGGCTCACCGGTGTGGGCGAGACGCGGATGCTCGGCCGCACCGATGCGCTGATCGGCTATCTGCGCGAGGCGGAGGCCAACCACATCGCCGGTTCGGACCCGTTCGCCGTGGAGGACCTGGTGCGCCGGATGAAGTACGGCGACTACGGACGGGCCGGCGAGATCGTGATGTCGGGCATCGCGGTCGTCGAGATGGCCTGCTGGGACATCAAGGGCAAGGCGCTCGGCGTCCCGGTGTGGCAGCTGCTCGGCGGAAAGGTCACCGACCGGGTCAAGGCGTACGCCAACGGCTGGTACACCACCGAACGCACCCCTCAGGCGTACCACGAGGCGGCGTCCGCGGTCGTCGCACGCGGCTACCGGGCGCTGAAGATCGACCCGTTCGGCACCGGCCACTTCGAGCTGGGCCAGGAGGAGACCCGGTACGCGGTGTCGCTGATCGAGGCGGTCCGGGACGCGATCGGCCCCGACACCGAGCTGATGCTGGAGATGCACGGCCGGTTCAGCCCCTCGACTGCGGTGCGGATCGCGCACGAGATGGCGCCGTTCCGACCGGCCTGGCTGGAGGAGCCGGTACCGCCGGAGAACCTCAAGGCGCTCGCCAAGGTGGCCGGCCGGGTCGATGTGCCGATCGCGACGGGTGAGCGCATCCACGACCGCGTCGAGTTCCGTGAGCTGTTCGAGTCGCAGGCCGCCGACATCATCCAGCCGGACGTCGGTCACATCGGCGGCATCCTGGAGACGCGGAAGCTCGCCGCGACCGCCGAGACCCACTACACGCTGATCGCCCCGCACAACGTGGGCGGCTCGGTGCTGACGGCGGCCAGCCTCCAGGTCGCGGGCTGCACCCCCAACTTCAAGATCCTTGAGCACTTCAATGACTTCGCCGACGCCGACATCAAGAGTGTCGTGCGGGGCGCCCCGCAGGTCGACCCCGCGACCGGCTGCTTCGAACTCTCCGACGCCCCCGGACTCGGGGTGGAGCTCGATGTGGACGCCGCCGCCGAATTCCCGCAGCAGCGGGCACGGTTCGACCTCTGGGCCGACGGCTGGGAGAAGAGGCAGCCCAAGTGAGCGGCGAACCCGCCCGCTCGCGGGCGATCACGGTCGACCGGCCGGGCGAACACCGGCTGACCGACGGCCCGGTTCCGGAGCCCGGCCGGGGCGAGGTCCGGGTACGGGTCGCCGCGGCCGGGATCTGCATGAGCGACCGGGAGGTGTACGACGGTCACCGCGACCCCCGCTACGTGCGCTACCCGGTGGTGCCGGGACACGAGTGGTCCGGAGTGGTCGAGGCCGTGGGCGCGGGCGTCGATCCGGCCCTGACCGGCCGCGGCACGGTCGCCGAGGGGTTCCGCTCCTGCGGAGGCTGCGAGCGGTGCCGCGGCGGCGAGACCTCGCTGTGCACGGCCGGGTACGACGAGACGGGGTTCACCCGGCCCGGAGCGTTCGCCGATCATGTCGTGGTGCCCGCGCGGCTCCTCCACCCGCTGGCCAAGGACGCCGACCTGCGGGCGGCCGCGCTGCTGGAGCCCGCGGCCGTGGTCGCGGCGGCGGTGCGGGCGGGCACGCCCGAACCGGGCGAACGGATCGCGGTGGTGGGCGCCGGGACGCTCGGGCTGCTCGCGGTGCAGCTGCTGGCCGCGGTGTCGCCCGGTGAGCTGACGGTGATCGACCCGAGGGAAGAACGGGCGGGCCAGGCACTGGAGTTCGGGGCAAGCGAGGCCCTGGGCCCCGGGGAGGCCGCGGAGAGGCGCGGCCGCTACGACCTGGTCGTGGAGACGGCGGGGGCCCCGACCACCGCCGCCGACGCCTGCCTCCTCGCGCGGCGCGGCGGCCGGGTGGTGCTCACCGGGATGTTCGCCGCCGGGGCCACCGGCATCGACCCGGTGCATCTGTCGCTGAGCCAGCTCACCGTGCGCAGCGTGTTCGGCGCGTCCTCGGCGTCCTGGTCCTACGCGGTACGGGCGTTCACCGCGGGGCTGCTCGATCCGGCCGCGCTGATCACGCACGAGTTCCCGCTGGAGCGGTTCGCGGACGCCGTCGCGCTGGTCGGGGGCGGCGCCCCGGGGACGGGCAAGGTGCTGATGCGTCCCTGAGGGCTGTCGCGTGATCCCCGGCGGGCGGCCGGCCCCCGCATCCCCCATGTCCCGAACCTCGCCCGACCCACCGAACACGAAAGGTCGCTCATGACCTCCGCATCCCCCGCCCCGTCCGGATCCCGCCCCGGCGTCCGGCGTCCGGGCGAGCCCGCGCTCACCGCGCTCGGGCTCGGCGCCCCGGCCGCGGACCCGGCCGACGCCTCCCCGCACACCTTCCCCGACGGCGGCACCTGGCGGACCGAGATCCCGTCGGTGGAGGGGCCCGAGGCGCTCTCCGTCGTACTGAAGGAGAGCGCGCGGCTCGATGTCCCCGTCCACCGGGTCAGCCAGGGCAGCGGGATCTGGATGCTCAGCGACGCCGAGATCACCGAGATGGCCGGGGGCTGCGCCGAACGCGGCATCGAACTCTGCCTGTTCACCGGTCCGCGCGGCAGCTGGGACACCGGCGCCTCGTTCCGCACCGACTCGGGCGGGGCCGGGCTGCGCGCCCGCGGCCATGACGCCCTGGCCGGCTGCGTCGAAGACGCCCTGCGGGCATCGGAGCTGGGCGTGAAGTGCCTGCTCGTGGCCGACGAAGGGGTGCTCTGGACCTTGCACCGGCTGCGCGCCCAGGGGGCGTTGCCCGCCGACACGACATTCAAGGTGTCGGCCCTGATCGGTCCGGTGAACCCGGCCTCCTACGCCGTCCACGAACAGCTCGGCGCGGACTCGGTCAACATCCCTTCCGATCTGACACTCGCTCACTTCAGCGAGATCAGGCGGGTGTCGGCCGCGCCGATGGATCTGTACATCGAGGCTCCGGACGACCTCGGCGGCTATGTGCGGATGTACGAGGCGGCCGAGCTGATCCGGCGCGGCGCCCCGCTCTATCTGAAGTTCGGCCTGTCCAGGGCCCCCGGCCTCTATCCGTACGGCGCCCATCTGCGCGATGCCGCCCTGGACACGGCCCGTGAGCGGGTCCGGCGCGGCCGGCTGGTCCTGGACCTGCTGGCCCGGCACGGCGCCGACGGGAACATGTCGCCGCTGGGCTCCCGGCTGCCCGGCACGCTGCGCCGCTTCCCGACGCCGTGAGCCGCCGCCGGGCGGGGCCGTGTCAGGGCCCGCCCGGCGACCCGGGTTCCTCAGCCCGCGAACGCCGTGCCGGGCATTCCCTGGCCCGCGTCCGGCAGGACCAGCAACGAGCCGGAGAGCGGGTGCGGGGCGTCGAGGCCCGCACGGGCCGTGGAGATGTACAGGTCGCGCAGCTCCCGGCCGCCGAAGGCGCAGGCCGTCGGCCGCCGTACCGGCAGTTCGACGGTGCGCTCCAGCATGCCGTCCGCCGTGTAGCGGCGCAGCGCGGCCCCGTCCCACAGGGCGACCCAGACGGCGCCCTCCGCGTCCACCGTCAGCCCGTCGGGGAAGCCGGCCCCCTCCTCCACGGTGGCGAACGGGCGGCGGTCGACGACCTGTTCACCGTCCACGTCGAAGACGTCGATCCGGCGGGTCGGCGTGTCGATGTAGTACATCAGCCGGCCGTCCGGGCTCCACCCGGTGCCGTTGCTGCACGCCACCAGGGGCAGCACCCGGGTGGCCGCGCCGTCGGGTGCGACGCGGGTGAGGCTCCCGCCCACCTCCGTGTCGTCGTAGCGCATGGTGCCCGCCCACAGCGACCCGTCCGGCGCCACCGCCGCGTCGTTGCCGCGCCGTCCCGGTTCGGCGTCGTGGACCAGCCATCGGAAGGCGCCGTCCGCGTCGTACAGCCCGATGCCGTCGCGCAGATTGACGACCAGTCCGCCGCCCGCCCGTGGCTTGGCCGCTCCGACGTGCTGTTCGGTGGCCATGACCGTACGCCGGCCGGTGGCCGGGTCGTAGGTGTGGATCCGGGCGGAGAGGATGTCGACCCAGATCAGCCGGCCGGTGGCCGGGTCCCAGGTCGGGCCCTCGCCGAGGGCGGCGTGCGCATGGACGGCGACGTCGGGGCGCGGGCGGCTCACTTCCGCCCCCCGTGGTGTCCGAGCCGGCCGGAGAGCGCCTCCGCGCCGTCGGCGGCGAGAGAGGCCAGCTCCTGTTCGCGCTCGTCGCTCCAGCGGATCATGGGGACGGAGATGGAGAGCGCGGCGACGACCCGGCCCGCCCGGTCCCGTACGGGCGCGGCCACACAGCTCACGTCGGGGTTGGACTCCCGGTGCTCCACGGCGATGCCCCGCTCCCGGACAGCGGCGAGCGCGGTACGCAGCTCCCCTTCGTCGGTGATGCTGTCCGGGGTCATGCCGGTGAGTTCGAGGCCGTCGAGGCGGGCGTCGAGTTCCCGTTCGGGCAGGGCCGCGAGCAGCATCTTGCCGACGGACGTGCAGTGGGCGGGCAGCTTGCGGCCGGCCGCCGAGACCATCCGGACCGCGTGGGTGGAGTCCACCTTGGCGATGTAGATGACGTCGGTCTCCTCCAGGATCGCCACATGGACGGTCTCCCCGCACGTCTCGGCGACCTGCCGGGCCACCTGCCGGCCCTCGGCGGCGAGGTCGAGCTGCTCGGCGTACCGGCTGCCGAGCTGGTAGGTGCGGACGCCGAGGCGGTAGCGGCCGGGCTGGTCGGGGGTGGTGACCAGGTAGGAGCGGGCGGCCAGCGTGGTGAGCAGCTCATGGACGGTGGTGCGGGGGAGCTGGAGCTTGCGGGTGACCTCGGGCGCGGAGAGCGTACCGTCGCCGTCGAGGAAGAGTTCGAGTACGTCCAGCGCCCTGGTCACCGCTGGGACAAGTCGCCCCATGGTCGTGCACCACCCTCTCGCGTTCGGCATTCCGGCCAGTGACCGGCATCACGAACACAGGCTAAGGGTGGCGCACTTGTCCGGGCAATGACGACGTGACGTCCGGCACTCGAACCATGGGCGGTTTCACGACGATTCCCCCGTTATGTCACTGGGTGTGGGGCGGGCGGTGCCGTCCGGGCCATACGGTCCGGGCGCGCCTGTTGATTCGGGGAGGCCGGGCAGGGTATTCGGTGTCCCATGTCGTCACCGAGCAACCCTTCACACCTGCCGAGCTCCGCCGGACTGCGGAGCCTGCTGCACCGATGCGATCTCGCCGTGTTCCAGGAGCTGGCCCGACGGCACTGGCCTGCCGCCGCACCCGTACTGCCCCGGCTCAGCCGCAGCGCCAATCACGGGCTGCTGTGGGCCGGCGCCGCGGCGGGCATGGCCGCGTTCGGGGGCAGCGCCAGGGCCCGGCGGGCCGCAGTGCGCGGGATCGCCTCGATGGCGGTGGCCTCGGCCGCGATCAACACGATCGGCAAGGGAGCGGTCCGCAGGGAGCGGCCGATACTGGACGCCGTGCCGGTGATACGACAGCTCAAGCGCCAGCCGTTCACCACGTCGTTCCCGTCCGGGCACGCCGCGTCGGCCGCCGCCTTCGCCACCGGGGTGGCCCTGGAGTCGAAGGGCTGGGGAGCGGTCGTCGCGCCCGTCGCGCTGTCCGTGGCCGCCTCCCGTATCTACACCGGCGTCCACTACCCGAGCGATGTGCTGGCCGGTGCGGCGCTGGGCATAGGCGCCGCGTTCGCCCTGCGCGGCGTCGTACCGACCCGGGGGCAGTTGCCCGCACCTGGCAGGCCTCCCGCCCACGCCCCCTCGCTGCCCGACGGCCAGGACCTGGTCGTCGTGGTGAACGAGGCGTCCGGGACGGCCACGGCCACGGCCGCGCTGGTCCGGGACGCGCTGCCGAACGCCGAGGTGGTCGAGTGTGCCCCCGAGGAGCTCTCGGCCGAGCTGGAGAAGGCCGCGGGGCGGGGCCGGGCGCTGGGTGTCTGCGGCGGTGACGGCACGGTCAACCAGGCGGCGGCGGTGGCCTCCGTGCACGGTCTGCCGCTGGCCGTGTTCCCCGGCGGGACGCTGAACCACTTCGCGTACGACCTGGGCATCGAGACCGTCGCCGACGCCTGCGCCGCGATCGGCGCGGGCGATGCGGTCCGGGTGGACCTGGGCCGCTTCCGGCCGGGCCCCGACGGACCCGGCGGCGCCCACGGCTACTTCCTCAACGCCTTCAGCATGGGCGTCTATCCGGAGCTGGTCCGGACGCGCGAGCGCTGGTCCCCCCGGATCGGCGGCTGGCCGGCCGGAGTGCTGGCCGCGCTCCAGGTGCTGCGCGGCGAGCGCCCCCTGGAGGCCGAACTCCAGGGGCGGCGACGGCCGCTGTGGCTGCTGTTCGTCGGCAACGGCCTGTTCCAGCGGGTGGGCCCGGCGCCCGGCCGCCGGCACAACCTCGCGGACGGGCTGCTGGACGTACGGGTGGTGCACGGCGGGCGGACCCCGGGGCTCCGGCTGCTGGCAGCGGCGGTCGCCGGCCCGCTGACCCGCTCCCCCATGCATGCCGCCGTCCGCCGTCACCGGGTGCGGATCTCGGGGCTGAAGCCCGGGACACCGTATGCGTACGACGGTGAAGTAGCCCACAGCCAGCGTGAGTTGATGATCGACAAGCTGCCGGAGGCACTGACGGTGTACTGCCCCATGCAGGTGTGAGACCGGCCAGGACCGGGTGAACAAGGGGCGGCCGACGCCACGTCGGCCGCCCCTTCGCATGCCCCGCACCACCGAGCAGAGTTGTCCCATATCGTAAGATGGCCGTCTCATCATTCGTCATCCGGGCGTACCGTGGCCGTACCGATCAGCGCCTCGCGGTTCGCGTTTCGAGAGAGGATCCACGGTCATGCCGAAGGAGACCGCCGTCTACACCCACGGCCACCACGAGTCGGTGCTGCGCTCGCACCGCTGGCGCACCGCCGCCAATTCCGCGGAATACCTCGTCGGTGAACTTCGCCCCGGCATGAACGTGCTGGACGTGGGCTGCGGGCCCGGCACCATCACCGCGGACCTCGCCGCACTGGTCGCTCCCGGCCGGGTCACCGCCGTCGACACCACCCGCGAGATCCTGGACCAGGCGGCCGCGGTGGCAGCGGAACGCGGCCTGGAGAACCTGGAGTTCACCACCGCTGATGTGCACGCCCTGGACTTCCCCGACGACACCTTCGACGTGGTCCACGCCCATCAGGTGCTCCAGCATGTCGGGGACCCGGTACAGGCGCTGCGCGAGATGCGGCGCGTCTGCCGCCCCGGCGGTGTCGTCGCGGCCCGCGACAGCGACTACGCGGCGATGACCTGGTTCCCCGAGGTGCCGGTCATGGACGACTGGCTGGGACTGTACCGCCGGGTGGCCCGCGCCAACGGGGGCGAACCGGACGCGGGCCGCCGGCTGCTCTCCTGGGCCCGGCAGGCGGGCTTCACCGACATCGCCCCGACGGCCGCCGCCTGGTGTTTCGGTACTCCGGAGAGCCGGGACTGGTGGAGCGGCCTGTGGGCGGACCGCACCGTCGGCTCGGTCTACGCGGAGCTGGCGGTCGACGGCGGGCACGCGTCCGCCGAGCAGCTGACCGCGATCGCCGAGGCGTGGCGCAACTGGGGTGCGCAGGACGACGGGTGGTTCATGGTCCCGCACGGCGAGGTGCTCTGCCGCGCGTGAGCGCGCCACCCCCGGGGCAGGTGACCGGGGGGCCGCCCCCTCGGCCGAATCGATCACACACCGCTGACCGGCCAACTACCCTGTTCCGCATGGAAATCCTGGGAACCACGCTGCGTATCTGCGTCGACGACCTGGAGGCCGCGGTGGTCTTCTACGAGAACCTCACGGGCAGTTCGGCGCTGCGTTTCGAGCGCGGCGGGGTATCCGTGGCCGCCATCAGCTGCTTCCTGCTGATGAGCGGCCCCGAGGCGGAGCTGGAGATCCTGCGCAAGGTGACGGCGACGATCGCGGTCAAGGACGTGGACGAGGCCAACGCCGCCCTGGCCCGGGTGGGCGCCCGGGTCATCGCCGGCCCCGTCCACACGCCCGCCGGCCGCAATCTGATCGCCGTCCACCCGGACGGTTCGGTCTTCGAGTACGTCGACCGGAACCTGACGGCCTGAGCAGCCGTCAGGCAAAGCTGGAGCGAGGGTGGTTCCACCTGTCCGTCAACGGCCCGTCAGGTACGTGGCCGCATCCGGTAGTTGTACGCGTCCGGCAGCGGCTCGTCGTCCGTCAGCTCGGCCCACACCTCGTCCAGGATCTCCGCGCCCTCGCGGAGATCGGCGACCTCGAAGCCCTCGTCGAACAGGACGCGGGCGGCCGCGCGGTCACCCTCCGCGATCAGCAGCCTGGCCTCCAACAGCCGGAAGCGGCCGCGGCACCGGATCTCCGGGAGCAGCCCGTCCCAGACAGTGCGGGCCGGTCCTGGCCGGCCCGCCGTCAACAGCGCCTCGATCGCCTCCCGGCCGAGGGCGGCGGTGGCCGCCGTCCAGGTGCCGCCGTCGTCCCGGCGTTCGGCGCACAGGTCGTCGAACGCCTCCGTGTAGTGGTCGGCCGCCCGCTCCCACTGGCGGCTCTCCTGGGCGGCGACCGCGAGGCAGCGCAGCAGCGGCCAGCGGGACGGGGCCAGCGCCAGTCCGCGTTCCCAGCTGCGGACCGCCTGCGCGCGGTCGTCCGCGTGCCACTGGGCGATGCCCAGGTGGTATTCGGTGAGCGGTTCGGCGGAGGCCGTCTCCAGCATGTCGCGCCAGTGCGAGGAGACCAGGGAGGGGCCGGGCGGCGCCACCACGCGCGGTTCGGGGAAGGTCCCCTGCTCCAGCAACTCCAGCCAGGGTGCCTGCTGTTCGCCGAGCGTGGACGCGGCGAAGGGGGTGCCGGGCAGCTTGTACCCGGCGCGCCGCACTTCGAGCGCGCCCCAGCCGGACCCGGTGGCGAGGATCTCGCCCGGTTCGGTGTCGGCGCAGCGGCGCCAGGCCTCGTACGCGGCGTCCACATCGGCGCGCGGCAGGGCGGCGGCGAGCCGCTGTTCGGTCTCCGCGCGGGCCGCGGCCCAGTCGTCCCCGTGCACGGCCGCGGCGTCCGCCGACAGGGGTCCGTACGACTCCAGCCAGCTGAACTCGCTGCCGGGTTCGAGTGGCACGTGTTCCAGCTGGGTACGGGCGAGTCCGGCCTGGATCTCCGCGTAGCCGGCGGTGCCGGGCTCGGTGAGCCACTCCTGCCAGCGGCGTCCGCCGGGACCGCTGCCCCAGAGGAAGAGCTTGCGGCCGCGCAGCAGGTCGGTGGAGGTCTGGACGAGCCCGTGGCCGTCCTCGTCGAGGGAGGCGATCCAGCGGCGGGCGCCGTCGGGCACCTCGTAGAAGTAGTCGGCGGGGAAGTCGCTGCGCAGCGGGTACGTCCGGTCGACCGAGCCGCTCCCGGGGACCGGAACCCGGGTCAGCGTCCGCTCGTAGCCGAAGTGCCAGGCCTCATCGGCCGGGGCCACCACCCGGGTGCGCTCGCCCTCCGCCACGGCGATGTTGGACCACCAGTAGACCGGTGCGGGGTGCTCGTGCGGATTGCGTATCCGTACGCCGACATGGAGGAAGTCGGAGTCGTCGGGCAGCCACAGATCCACCTGGAACGGCAGGTCGCGCAGCCTCTCCCATTCCCAGAGCCGGACCATCTCGCCACCGTCGGGCGCCGGGACCCGGGCGGCGTGCACAGGTGCGCAGGACAAGGTGGTGTGGCCGGTCGCACCGATGTTCCACTCGATGCCGCCGGAGAACCAGGCGCCGTTGAGCGCGAAGTCGGCGGGCTGGAGCACGGGGTTGACGTAGACGAGATCCCGGCCCGTGGGCTTGTGGAAGAGGGAGTGGATGCGGCCGCCGAACCCGGGCAGCACGGTGGCCCGCAGCCGGTCGTTCTCGATCACGATCACATCGAGGCCGGTGGGGGTGCGCTCGCGTCCGTATCCGTCGAGGACGGCCACGGGCAGGACGGTGGCAAGGGGCTCGTGGCCGATCTGGCGGGCCATGTCTCGGGGCATATCGGCCCGGTCGCGGTCGTCGACGACATGCATCTCGTCGAGGGGCCGCAGCGCGGGCAACGGATTCTCCGGTCCCGTCGCCGCTGCGGGCAGGGTCAGTACGGCACGTCGTACGGTGGTGGCCAAGGCAACCTCGCTCCCTCGCGCGGGCCGCCGCAGGTCCGGGCGCCCCCCGATGACCATGGAACACGCTGAACGCCGCACGGACCAGGGGCTCGGCCGTCCGTCTTCGGTAAAAGCACCGGCCACCGGGTCGGTGAGCGGGGAGCCCGCCGAATAGTCCGCGTGCGTTACGCCCTCGCGACCGTAGGCTTGCCCCTCGGAAGGTTTGCGGTATGCGACAGAGACGGTGGAACACGATGACCACGCAGCACACCTACCGAGTGATCGTGCGCGGCACCTGGGAGGGGCTGACGGACGGGGCGCGCGAGAGGCTGCTGACGGAGGTGGAGCAGCACGGTCTGGCGGCCATGCAGTTCACCGAGGAGGGGTCGCTCACCTACGACCGCGTGCTCAAGCACTTCAGCTTCCGGTACGTGGTGGTGTCGGACGCCGAGGACGGCGAGGAGATGGCGTCCGCGATCGCCGAGGACCGTGCGGAGACGGCCCTGCGGAAGTCCGGCTACGGACACGGTGAACTGCGTTCCACCGCGACGGACATGGACACCATGAAGATCAACTACAAGGGGCGGCGGGGGCCGGGGGCGGGGTGACCGCGGCCCAGCGTCAGCTACGGCACCTCTGACCAGGAGTCATTCTTCTTTCAGTTCTGTCACGGGCTTACCCGTTTGCACGCCGGATCGTCCCGCGAAAGCCCCTCTGACAGAGCTGAAAGTCCCTGCAAAGTCCCTGGCTCAGCCTGCTTCCGGGTGCCGCGATACCTCGGATTCCGGAGCCTCCCGCGCGCTCACGACGGAGAAGAGGCAGGCTCGGACCTCGTCTGTCCGGCGGGCCGCCGACGTGCTGCCGCGCATCGGGACGGGGACCGGGGCAGCTTCAAGAATGGGTAGAGCGCCATGGACACCCCGCCTACCGCGCCAGGTCTCGTGTGCGAACCAAGATTATGGACAGAGTGCCATCTGTCATTTGTCCGCTGGTGGATGCCTCTTGCCGAGGAGGGTGGGCAGGATGGTGGCGGGCCTCCAGGAACTGGGCGGAGCCGCCACTGGAGTACGGGGTGTCGGTGAGGAAGACCTGCTGCCGTAGGCCCTCGTCCTGGTCGAACAGGGACAGCTGGGACTGCGGGTATGCCCTCGCCTTGCTCGGCGGCCTGCAGCCAGGCGACTGCCCGGGCTCGGGCACGCGCGGAGTGCAGAGCAGCCAGTATCCTGTCGTCAGTGTCGGCGAGCAGTCGCCAGGCCGTCGGTGTCGCGGCAACCGGACCGAACACCCTTGTCTGGTCCCGTAGTACGGCCAGATCCGCGATTCGCCGCCACGGTGAGCGGCGGCGTCGATGAAGGCGACCACCGGAGCCGTGGTCGGTCTTGCCGCCTGCGCTCCCTTGCTGCTGGCTGTTCCGTTCCTCGCCATCGGCGCCGGGACCGCTTCAGCCACCTGCTCGACCGACGGTGCACAGTCTGTAAATGCCGCAGCCGTTACCGCTCAGGTGAAGGCCATCCTGGACGGCGGCGAGAAGGGGCCGGGACCGTATCCGTGCGGGAGTACGTCTGCTGGGCGCTTCCGGGACGGTGCGCTCATACCGGGCTGCAGGGAGGAGCCAATGGGAAGGATGCTGGAGGAGGGAGGTTCGCACTTCAAGTGGCCCCTTCTCGTTCGCCGTGGCCTCTGTCCGGCCCAAAGGACAGGGCGGTGAGACGGACTCCTGTCCTGTCGCATCAAACCTGTCGGATTCTCACTCGTTCTCGTTCGTGCTGGCAGATACTCATTGCGGTGCGCTCGGAGCGGCGGCGTTTGCTTCGTTCGTGGGGCTTGATCTCACTCCGGTGGTCTCCGTCTCACTGCACCTGTCACGGTCACCTCCGGCATGTACGTGAGTGCTGGGGGTGGCGATGGACCTGGACCTGGTTGAGGCCGAGGCTGACGAGGACGGTGGTGGGCTGCGGAAGTCCCCGTGAACCAGGTGAGCTGGCGCAGGCCGATGCCGGTGGGACGCCGGTGGCAGCCTCCAACAGCGTTCGGCCTTGGTGGGTTTCTGTTGTGGGCGTGACGTTGTGACCGCAGCTATTGCGCGTTGGAGGCTCGCTGCCGACGCGAACAAACAATCCTCTGGTTCACCGCTGGTTCCCGGCCTGCGACGATTGCTGAGGGGTCGTGCGCAGGTGCGTACGTACCCCTTGCAGGCCGAACAGGATGAGAAGCTCGACCACGCCGCCATCGGCGCTGCCCAGCCAGTGCGGCAAGGACGTGTCGAACTCTGCTGCCTCACCAGGCGGCAACGTCAGATCGCGCTCGCCGAGCACGAGCCGCAGGCGACCGTTGAGCACATAGAGCCATTCGAAGCCCTCGTGTATCTGCAGGGTCGGTTCGAGTCGTTCCGGCTGGGCGGGGATGATCATCTTGAACGCGTGCACCCCGCCCGGCCGCCGGGACAAGGGCACGAAGGTCATGCCGAACCGCTTCATCGGCTTGAGGTGGATCCGAGGGTCGCCGGTGCGCGGGGCGCCGACGAGGTCGTCCAGCGGAACGTCATAGATACGGGACAGCGGCAGCAGCAATTCCAGGCTGGGCCGGCGCTGCCCGCTCTCCAGCCGGGACAGAGTGCTCTCCGACACGCCGGTCGTCGCCGCGAGGTGAGCAAGGGTGATGCCGCGGTCACGACGCAGTGCACGAAGCCGCGGCCCCACCGCATCGAGCACGTCGTCGTCATGAGGGTGATCCATGAGGCCACCTTGCCGTAACCGCAAGATTCCGTGCCACCTCGTGGGCGTCCGGCAAGACTGAGCGCACACCGACAAGGGAGTCTTGATGAACACCACCGATGCGGTCGAATTCTGGGACGGTGTCTACGCGGCGCGGCCGGAAGCCAACTACCCGCAGCCGAACGCTCGCCTGACCGAGACGATGACGGGCCTGCCGCCCGGTGACGCACTGGACCTCGGGTGCGGCGACGGCGGCGACGCATTGTGGCTCGCCGGCCAGGAGTGGCACGTCACCGCCGCCGACATCTCGGCCGTGGCGGTCGAACGGCTGGCCGCCCTCGCTTCCTCACATGGCCTGGGCGACCGCGTCATCGCCGTGCGGCACGACTTGCGCAAGTCTTTCCCTCCGGGCGGATTCGACCTGATCTGCGCCCACTACCTGCACACCCCCTTCGACCTGGACCGGGCAACCGTCCTGCGCTCGGCCGCGTACGCACTGCGCGCAGGCGGGCGGCTACTGGTCGTCGACCACGGCTCGGCCGCGCCGTGGTCGTGGAACCAGGATCCCGACATCCGGTACCCAAGCCCCCGGGAAGTCGCCGCAGGTATCAATCTGGACCCGGCCACATGGACGGTCGAGCGGGCCGACACACCCCACCGGATCGCGACTGGCCCGGACGGGCAGACCGCCGAGGTCACCGACCACGTCCTCCTCATCCGCCGCACTGCCTGACCGGGCGACCAGCCCCTCCGAAGGCAAGGAGTCCCCCGTGCCCAGCACCACGCGCCACAATCGCCGCCGCGACACCCCACCGCCCCGGACCACGAACAGCGAGACCGAGGTCCTGCGCGGATTCCTCGACTACCTTCGGACCTCGATTGCCGCGAAGGTCGACGGCGCTCCCGAACCGCGGGTGCGTACGGCCGCAGTGCCGTCGGGCACGAACCTGCTCGGCCTGCTCAACCATCTGGCCTTCGTCGAGCGCTCGATGTTCCTCGGGGACGATGTCACCAACTGGAAGGCGACCTTCCAGGCCGCGCCGACGGACAGCGTGGCCGATGTCGTGGCCCGCTACCGAGACACGGTCGAGCGCGCGAACAAAGTACTTGACCGGTGCACCGACCTCGGCGCACCGGTCCCTCGGCCACAGCGGGACCGCCCCGCTCCCAGCGTCCGCTGGGCACTCACCCACATGATCGAGGAGACCGGCCGGCACGCGGGGCACGCGGACATCCTCCGCGAACTGATCGACGGCTCGACCGGCCGCTGATCCACCCCAGTTCGGCACGCAAGAAATTCTCGGCCGAGGACCGCAGCCACCTCGCGGCATTCCCCGAGGCCGTGGTGCTGACGCACTTGATCCTCGACGTCTCCACCACGAGCGAGACGCTCACAAAAGCCAGGTCGTATGAGAACCCCGAGCGTCCTCGATCTCAAATGACCTGGCACCCCGGCTGGTCAACGGCTCACTATCTGACAGCCTCAGCGCGACAGGTCACCTCCTGTCCTATGACCGACTCTGTCGGGAATCTTGAGGAAGGGCAGTAAACGATCGTGACGTTGCGTCAGGCTCGTTGGAACGTTCCACCCACGTTCCAACGAGCCTGACATGTCCCTGCGTCCTCACTCCGGAGCCGAGATCCCGCCGCTGACCACGAGGGTCGCCCGGGCCAGCAACCCCCACGGCACCACCGCGATGTGGATCCGCGACCGCCTCGACTTCAAATACGCCCTCGGGCTGGAGCTGGAAGACCCCGGCTTCCAGCACAGCGTCCTGTCCGACTTCCGCGACCCGGCTCGCCGAAGGCGACCGGGCTGACCGTCGGTCAGGGAACAGGCACATCGCCAGCACGAAGTAGACCCCCACCCGAGACGGAAGATCACGCAGCCGCCGCTGCACCGACCTTGTCTCTGCCAGGACCGCATCCACGAGCTCGAACGGCACGACGGCGGTCAGCTCCCCCAGATGCCCGGGAGCAAACCGGCCCGTGACCACGGTGACCGCACGGGTGATGGCGGTCAGCGCAGGTGGCATAACACATAACGGGGCAACGGAACTCCTTCGGGACAAGCTGTCTTGGTCGACTGCCTGTACCAACGAGCTTCGTTGCTCTCCGTCGGGAATTCTTCAACTCCCTTGCTTGACCTGCGAAAACGTTAACTACCCGACCTTGGGGGAACTTCACCGGGCCCCACCGATCCCAACGGTGAGCATGCGCTCCGCCGGACGCCCTATCAGTATTCCCCAGCACTACCACCCGCCTCGGCAGGAGGCGGCCTCCTTCCTCGATCTCCAAAAGGCCGCCATGTAGCTGGGGCTCTCTCCGAACACCCTCTACGTCTGGCGACACCGCCGCCAAGGCCGCCCAAGCTTCCGTATGGGCGGCGAGTCATGTACCGCGTCTCGGCCCTGGACAAGTGGGTGCGCGACCAAGAGGTGTCCGACTCGCGGTCCAACGCCGCCCTGAACCCCCTGGCACAAAAGCCTCAGCGCCGGGTGAGGGGCTCCAGGTAGGCGGTTCCCCGGGTTTGAGGGGAATTCGAGCAGAGAAGCAGCTCGATCCGGGACAAGAACCCGATCCGAGCGGCGTTCTCATAACCAACTCGAGCACCACCACCAAAGCATCCTCCGAGAGGACCACCACATGGCTGGCTATATAGAGGACCGATGGCTCAAGAAGCGACCGAACAAGCAGACCGGCAAGCGTGAACGGACAAATCTCCGGGGGAAGGGCCAGCGCTACCGAGTCAAGGGGATACCTGGCGTCCAGGACCGCCCCTTCGGGACGAGCGAGGATGCTAAGCAGTGGCTTTCCTCCGCCAAGACCGACACGAGTCGCGGAGAGTTCGTCGATCCGCGCGCCGGCGAGATCACCCTGGGCGACTACATCGAATGTCACTGGTGGCCCAGCCGAATGGATGAACCGTCCACGGCGGCTCCAATGCGCAGCCGAATCTGGAACCACATCGTTCCTCTCATGGGAGACATGGCACTTCGAGACATCGACGCCTCGGTGCTACACACCTTCAAGGCGGAGTTGTTGTCCCGTGTAGGGGACTCCACCGCGAAGGTGATCTGGATTTACTTGGCCACGATCCTTAACCTCGAAGTTTCGTGACGGTCCACCGACTCCCACGCGCGCGACCGACGACAAATAGTCTGTCTGGGCCTAGCAGACGCCGAATACAAACACCACAAAAACACACAACAA
>NZ_JBFAJY010000031.1:0-96801 GCF_040655445.1 Streptomyces sp. NPDC050423 | reverse complement strand
GGCCTGCGCGCGGCTGAGCAGGAACACTCCGCGTACGGCGGCGGCCGCGCCCAGCAGCGCCGGGATCAGGCTGATCGTCCCGCCCTGGAGGCGCTCCCCGAGCAGGGCCAGACCGATGGCCGCCGCGGCGACCGGGTTGGCGAGGGTGACGACGGCGAGCGGTGCGCCGAGGCCGCCGCGGTAGGCGGTCTGGGAGAGCAGCAGCCCGCCCAGTGCGAAGGTCGATACGAGCACGGCGACGACCACCAGACGCCAGCTGAACAGCGGGCCCGTGGTGTGGTCGGTGACGGCGACGGTCAGCGTCTGAGTGAGCGCGGAGGCGACTCCGGAGGTGATGCCGGAGGCCGCCGCGTGCCGCAGCCCCGGGCGGGCGCCCGGACGGCTGAGGCCCGCGACGACCGCCATGGTTCCGGCGCCGACGGCCAGGGCCTCGACCAGGGTGAGGGTCTCGTGCGGGGCGGAACCGCCCGCGGTCATCAGCAGGGCGCCGAGGCCGAGCAGGGTGAGCAGGGTGCCGCGCCACTCGGTCGTGGAGACGCGGCGTCCGGCCGCGCGGGCGCCCAGCGGGACGGCGGCCACCAGGGTGAGGGCGCCGAGCGGCTGGACGAGGGTGAGCGGGCCGTAGTTCAACGCGGCGACGTGCAGCAGCGCGCCGCCGGCGTTCAGCCCGACGGCCGACCACCATGCGCCGCGCCCGAGCAGCCGGAGCGTCCCGGTACCGGGTGCGGTGCGCCCGGCGAGCCGTGCCTGCGCCACCGCGGCCGACGCGTAGGCGGCGGCGGAGACCAGGGACAGCGCGACGGCGATCAGGGTGGCGTTCACCGTCCGGCTCCGGACGGGACGCAGGACGAGGAGTGGCGGTCGGCCTGCGCGGGAACCGCGTAACCGGTGGCGGCGGCCGGCCAGGGGATGTGCGCCCGGACCGGTTCCGCGCGCGGCAGGCGCAGGCCGGACGGGACTTCGCGGACACGGCTCAGGACCGCCGGGAGCAGTGCGGCCACCACGATCCAGTCGAGCCAGTAGTGGCTGGCGGTGCCGACTAGGACGAACAGGGTGATCGCCGGGTACAGCAGCCACAGCCGGCGCCACCGGGAGCGGGTCGCGACGACCAGGCCGACCCGTCCGGCGTTGTGGAACGCCTCATCGACGTGACCGTCGGCCGCCCGGCGGCCGAACTTGTGGATCACGAAGAGTCCCACGACGAGAAGTAGCTCGCGGACGAGGGGCGGTCGGGCAGAACTGTCCGGCTCCCGATCTGCGGGCCTGCTGCCGGCGAACATCACCCGGTGCCCCTTTGCTGACGAAGCGGTGTCACTACGGCATGGACCGGTCCCTGCCGTATCGATACGCCAGTGTACCGATACGCGAACGTATCGGAACACTCACGTATCGGTACACTGGCGTATCGATAGACCTCGTCGCAGAGCCGCAGAGAGGGAACGCGCATGTCGTCACAGGAAACCGAGCAGGAGACGGCCCGCGCGCCACGCCGCTCGAAGATCACGCCGGAGCGGGCGCAGGAGCTCTACACGGCCGTCCTCGACATGCTCAGGGAGAGCGGCTACGAGTCACTCACCATGGAGGGCGTCGCCTCCAGGTCGCGCTGCGGCAAGTCGACGCTCTACCGTCAGTGGGGCTCCAAGCCGGAGCTGGTCGTCGCCGCACTGCACGGCACCCGGCGCGGACTGCTGCCGCGGATCGACACGGGCACACTGGCGGGAGACCTGCGCGAGGCGGCGAAGGCCATCGGCGCGGGGTCCGGACGCGACACCCCGCTGATGCTGGCCCTGAGTCACGCCGCGCTCCAGAGCCCGGAGCTGCTGTGCGCGCTGCGCGAAGCGCTGATCCTGCCGGAGCTGGCGGCGCTGGACGCCATGGTCAGCCGCGGCGTGGAGCGAGGCGAAGTGGCGGCCGACAACCCCGCCACGGAGTTCGTCTCCGCGCAGCTGCTGGGCGTGATGCGTGCCCGGCCCCTGCTGGAGGGAGCCTACGCGGACGAGGCCTTCCTCGTCCGCTTCGTGGAGGGCGCGGTCTTTCCCGCACTCGGCCTGGACGCCCCGGCGACCGGGTCCTGACAGACGTGGGCCGTCGTCCCAGCGGATGACGACGACCCGCCCGCGCCGCACCGTGGGGACGGGGGCGGCGCACCATCCGGGCGGCCGGTGACTTCTTCGGAGGTCACCGGCCGCCCGTTTTCGTGCGGCACGTTCGGCGGGCATCCGTCGCCATCGTGCCCACCCCCTTCTTCTCGTCCTCTTGACGATATGACTCGACCGCCTTTATCGTCTCAATGACGAAAACAAAGGGGTCCTCTCATGGCCGACATCACCAGGCGCTTCGGCTGGCGCCATCTGCGCTCGGCGCCCACCGCTCACATCCGCCACCACAAGCGCGGCCGGCTCGCCCACGACGGGGCGGGACTGAGCTTCTGGTACCGGTCGCTCAGCGCCGCGCTCTCCGAAGTGCCGGTCAACGACCGCGAACTGGCCATGGCGTTCCACGCCCGCACGGCCGACTTCCAGGACGTCACCGTGCAGGCCACCGTGACGTACCGCATCAGCGATCCGGCCGAGGCCGCCGCGCGCCTGGACTTCTCCGTCGACCCGGACTCCGGCGTCTGGCGCGGCGCACCGCTGGAGCAGATCGCGACGCTGCTCACCGAGACGGCCCAGCAGCACACCCTGGACGTGCTGGCCCGTACCCCGCTGGCCGGTGCGCTGGTCGACGGCGTCGCCGCCGTACGCGAACGCGTCGCCGCCGGCCTGGCCGACGAGCCCCGGCTGCCCGCGACCGGGATCGAGGTGGTGGCGGTACGCGTCGTCGCCATCCGGCCCGAGGCCGAGGTGGAGCGGGCCCTGCGCACCCCCGCCCGCGAGCAGATCCAGCAGGAGGCCGACCGGGCGACGTACGAACGGCGGGCCGTGGCCGTCGAGCGCGAGCGGACCATCGCAGAGAACGAGCTCGCCAGTCAGATCGAACTCGCCCGCCGCGAGGAGCAGTTGGTCGAGCAGCGCGGCACCAACACCCGGCGCGAGGCGGAGGAGAACGCGGCAGCCGACGGCGTACGGGCCGAGGCCGAGGCGGCGCGCAAGGTTCGCCTCGCCCGCGCCGAGGCCGAATCGGCGCGCGAGGTCGGCGCGGCCCGCGCCGAGTCCCAGGCGGCCTGGCTGCGGGTGCACGGAGAGGTGGAGGCCGCGACCCTGCACGCGCTGGCCGCCACCCGGCTCGCCGAGAACCTGCCGCGCATCGACAGCCTCACCCTCTCGCCCGACGTCCTCACCGGCCTGCTCACCAAGCTCGGCCGGTCCACCCCGGAGACCCGGGCATGAGCCTGGCCCCGAGAGCGGTTCTGGTGCACCGCACCACCGAGTACGAGGAGTTGCTCGCCCGGCACGGCACCCACGGCCAGGCCGCGTTCTTCCTGACGAGCCGGGGCCGGTCCATCGAGGAGGTCGCCCGGCGGCACGAACGGAGCCGGCAGGCGCTCGCCGATGTGGCGGCGGCCGTTCCGCTGCAGTGGCGCCAGTCCCGCGTGGAGCGCCAGGATCTGGACCGGTTCCTGTTCGCACCCGAGGACGTGGTGGTCGTGGTCGGCCAGGACGGTCTGGTCGCCAACGCCGCCAAGTACCTCTCCGGCCAGCCGGTCGTCGGCATCGACTCCGATCCCGGACGCAATCCCGGAGTCCTGGTCCGCCACCGGCCCGCCGACGCGGCGGCGCTGCTGCGCGCGGCCGTGACGCCGGGCGGCGCGGCGGACGAGCTCACCATGGTCGAGGCGGTGGCCGACGACACCCAGCGACTGCTGGCCCTCAACGAGATCTACCTCGGCCCGCCGGGGCACCAGACGGCCCGCTACCGGCTCGGCCCGGACGCGGCGGACTCCCCCGCCGAACCGCAGGCCTCCTCCGGCGTCCTGGTCGGCACCGGCACGGGCGCCACCGGCTGGCTGCGCTCCGTGTGGCAGGAACGCCGCAGCCCGCTCACCCTGCCGGGCCCCACAGACTCCCGGCTGCTCTGGTTCGTCCGGGAGGCCTGGCCGTCGCCGGTCACCGGCACCTCGCTGGTCTCGGGCGAACTGGGCCACGGGCAGGGGCTGCGGCTGACCGTGGAGTCCGACCGGCTGGTGGTCTTCGGTGACGGCATGGAGGCGGACGCGCTGGAGCTGACGTGGGGGCAGTCCGTGCGGCTCGGCATCTCGCCCACGTCGCTGCGGCTCACCGTGTGACCGTCGCCCCGCCGGGGCAGCCCTCCCCGTGGCGCGCCGTAGGCTCGACGCCCCGTACCGGACCACCGGTCACCGATCATCACGAGGAGCATCATGGACAGCGATGCGGCGTCGCGGATCCCCGCCCGCAACTCCCGTCCGCCCCTGGCCCAGGCCGCGCTGGGCGTGGGCGTGATCGTGCAGGACACGCAGGGACGCATCCTGCTCGGCCGGCACCACAGCGGCACCTGGGAGCTGCCCGGCGGGAAGGTCGATCCGACGCACGAGTCCATCGCGGCGGCGGCGGTTCGGGAGCTCCGCGAGGAGACGGGGCTGGCGGTCACCGAGCGCGACATGGGCGTCTTCGCGATGCTGCACGACGTGGTCGGCGGCATCAACCGGGTGTCGATGGCCGCCCTGGTCACGGTGGAGTCGGGCAGCCCCGAGGTGACCGAACCCCATCTCATCAGCGCCTGGCAGTGGACCCGGCCCGAAGCGCTGCCGACGCCGTTGTTCGACCCCTCCGCGCAGATCCTCGCGGCCTGGCGCCCCGATCTCGGCATCGAGCACCCGCCCGCGCACCGGCTCTCCGTACTGCCCGAGGATGCAAAGGTGAACCCCTAAATCATTTATTCATTTGCCTAGGGATCGTAGGCAGAGTTAGCGTCGGCTGCATGAAGGCCGTGACCGAGCAGGACATCCGCGCATCGTTCGTCAATTGCTCCAAGGGGGAAGCCGGGCGTCTGCCGCTCCCCCGCGATCTTGAGGAGCTGCCGTGGGAGGATCTGGACTTCCTCGGCTGGCGTGATCTCTCCGCTCCCGGGCGCAGTTACATCGTCACCGAGCACGACGGCCGCCCTGCGGGCATCACGCTCCGCTTCCCGTCCCAGCAGCGCGGCTTCCTGCACCGGAGCATGTGCTCGCTCTGTCTGACCACGCATCCCGGCACCGGGGTCTCGCTGATGACCGCCCGCAAGGCCGGACCGGCGGGGCGCGAGGGCAATTCGGTCGGCCTGTACATGTGCACCGACCTGGCCTGCTCGCTCTACGTACGGGGGAAGAAAGCCGTGGCCTCGGGCGCACGCTTCAAGGAGTCGCTGACGACGGAGGAGCAGATCGCCCGCACCACGGCCAATCTCTCCGCGTTCGTGGCCAAGCTCTTCAGCTGAGCGGGGGGTGCACGGGAAGGGTCCGAGCAGGGCGTCTTCGGATGACCGGCTCCGTCGGACGGATGCCGAGGAGCCGGTCGGGACGTACCGCCCCGGTCAGCGGATGTCGGCCTCCACACGGGAGGGGACCAGCCGGGTCCCGTCGGCCAGCCGGAACTCCAGGGTGACCGGGTGCGCGCCGGCCGCCGCGTCCGCGGTGGCCCGTACGGCCACCCGGGCGGCGGCGCCCCGGGTACCGCGCACCTTCAGCGTGCCCTCCGACGGCTCCAGGACGACTCCGTCGGGCGCGGTGGCCGTCCAGTGGACGGTGTGGCCGGCGAAGTCGACGTCCTGGGCCTCCACGTCGAGCGCGACGGGGTCACCGTCCCGTTCGAGCACCAGGAATCCCGGATCGCCGAACCCGGCCGCCGGGCTCGCGTAGGTGTCGACGACATCCTGGCGGATCCGGGCGTCGTCGTACGGCGCCTGGCCGTCCGGACCGTTCCAGCGCCACCATGCCTGCATGTTGGGCAGGCAGATGCCGTTGAACCGGTTGCGGTGCACGAGCGCCCGGTACTCCCGGCGTGCGGCGTCGAGTTCGGTGCTGCCGGCCGGTGCGAGTCCGATCCTCATGTCGGCCAGTGCGATGTCGACGTTGCGGATCAGCCGGTCGAGCAGGGTGCGGGGCGCGGGCTCCTCCGTCCGCCCGGCCGCCTCCTGGAGCGCCGCCCGTGCCTGCCCGTAGTTCGCGGTGAGCACGCCGGGGCCGTGGGTGTCGGGGTCCAGGCCCGTCAGGTCGTAATAGCGCCGCGCCGCGTCGGCCGCGCCCGCGCCGAACCGGGCCCGCAGGTAGCCGTCGAGAAAGCCGCCCGCGTCCAGAGCGCTGTCCCAGGCCAGCGCGGCGACCAGGCTCTGGACATGCTCGTACGTGATCCAGTCGCCCGGCTCGCTGTACATGCCGATGCCGTCGAGACCGAGCCCCGACTCGAAGGCGGCGTCGGCCGCGATGGTGGTGAGCGGGTGGACCGGAAGGCTTCGCCAGCGGTAGCGCCGGTAGTACTCGTACATCGCGAGCGGACCCCCGTGTGTGGACCGCCAGGCCCGCAACGCGTTCGCCAGGCCGGTGTTGGCGCCCACCGCGGGGTCACCCAGATGCCCGTCGTAGTTCCGGGAGTAGGGGGCGAAGTCCACCACGACCTCGGGGTCACAGGGGTACTGCGGACCGGGCGGCTGCACGGTGGACGCGTACGCGATCCGTTCGACCCGGACCCCGGGCAGTTCCTCGCGCAGCACCCGGGCGAGCTGGTTGACGACCACCGACTCCGCGTTGGACGCGGTGCCGTACCGGTCGAGGACGGGCTTCTGGAAGGCGCCGACGTCCGGTGGCCAGCAGTCGAAGAGAGTGATCTCGGGGCGCTCCCGCAGGAAGTCGACGACCTTGGACACGTAGGCGTCCAGTGCCTGCGGGTTGTAGATGTCGAAGACCGGGCCGCCGGACTCGTAGAACTGCGGGTAGTCGGCCTTCGGCAGGAAGCTGTCGTAGCCGTGGCCGCCGGTCTCGATACGGATGGAGCGCCGGCCGGCCTCGCGGACCAGCACGTCGCGCACCCGGTCGTACGTGGTGACGCCGAGGCCGAGGTAGTCGGCCGGGTGGACGAAGGTGTTGAGCCGGTTCTTGGCCATCCAGTCGAGCAGCGGCGGCAGGCTCGCCGCGGTGTGGCTGAACCCCTCCTCGGCGTACTGCCGCCGCAGTTCCGTGGCCGGCCGGTCGGTGAGGCGCACGGGCGGGAGGTCGAGGGTGCGGGCGCTCGGTATGTGCTCGTGGTGGCCCTCGTACGCGGGGAAGGCCGGGGCGAAGAAGCGCACACCGGCACGCTCCAGGAGCGCGTAGACGGCGTACAGCGGGGCCCGGTCGCCCTGTCCCGTCAGCAGGAGGCAGGTGTCGTCGCCGAGCAGGGTGAAGGAGTCCTCCGGCGCACCGTGGAGTTCACGTCCGGCGTCGGCCAGTGCGCTCGCGGGGATCCCGCCCCACTTCCCGGTGCCCGCGCTCAGCGCCACCAGACCGGTGACGCCCTCGGGCGCCGAGGGGCCGGGTACGGCGCGCAGCGGCAGCCGGACACCGGTGATCCTGCGGACGTAGTCGCGCAGTTCGGTGGCGGCGAATTCGGCGCTGCCCGCGCCCCACCAGAGCACGGCGGCACGGGCCCGGCCGCCGGAGACCGCCCGGAGCGGGGCGCCGGCCGCCCGGACGGTGTCCGCCGCGGCATCGGTGGCGGTGAGCGCCGGCAGCAGGGTGGCGCCGGTCAGGCCGGCCGCCCCCACGAGGAATCCGCGCCGTCTCACGGCGCTCGCTCTCATGGCGCTCGGTGCGGTGGCGTCACTGGAGCCGTTCATGAGCGGTCCGCCTTTCCGGCCTCGGCGTACAGGTCGCCGAGGTAGTAGTCCTCGGCCTTGCCCGGCTTGGGCAGCTTCCCCATCCGGCCGAACATCGCGGCCAGTTCGTCGAACCAGCCGTCGACCGTCCCGTCCTTGCTGAGCTTCGTCAGCTCGGCGGAGGGAAGGAGCTTCACGTACTTGGTGGAGCCCTTGAGCTGACCGGCCGGCAGCTTCAGGAAGTCGGCGCTGACGGTCTCCGACTCCTCGGGATGCGCCGCGATCCAGTCACCGGCCTCCTTGAGCACCCCGGTCACCTTCTTGACCAGTTCCGGGTTCCCGGAGGCCAGCTTCGGCTGGGTGACGAAGACGTTCGGGAAGGTCAGCTTGGGGTAGTAGTCCTGGGTCCGGCTGATCTCCTTGAGACCGGGGACGTTCTTCTTCATCGTGTCGATCAGCGGGTACCAGGTGGCCGCCGCGTCGACCTTGCCTGACGAGAACGCCGTGACGACGGTCGAGGCGTCCATGGCGACCTTCGTGACGTCGTCCGGCTTCAGACCGGCCTCGCTCAGCGCCAGGTCGAGGATCATGTCGCCGGAGGTGCCTTCGGCGACGGCCACCTTCTTGCCCTTGAGATCGGCGGGCTTCTCGATGCCGGATCCGGGCCGGGCGATGACCCGGTCGGCCAGACCCAGCATGTTGACGGAGACGATGGACGCGCGCCCGGAGGCGGGCAGCCACAGTGCGCCGGGGCCGAGGTAGCCGAAGTCCAGACTGCCGGATCCCAGCGCCTGGACCTGGAGCGGCCCGTTGGTGAAGACCTTCAGTTCGGGGGTGACGCCCGACTTCTTCCACAGCCCCTGCTTCTGGGCGACGGCGAGCGCGACGGAGCCGCTGTAGTCGGCGATGTAGCCGAACTTCACCTTCTGCGGTCCGCCGTCCGCGGCGTCCGAGGCGGAGTCGCCCCCGCAGCCGGTGGCGACGGATACGAGCGACAGGGCCAGGAGCAGGCCGGCCGTACGGCGGCCGACGGCACGGATCGACTTCATGACACCATTCCTTCGAGCGGGGCCGGCTGGTGGTGGACGGCGTGCCACACCTGGGCACGCAGTTCGGCGAACTCGGGCGAGAGCCGCTGTTCCTCGGTACGCGGATAGGGCAGCGTGACGGGGATGACCGTGTGGATGCGGCCGGGGCGGGCCGCCATGACGACGACGCGGTTGGCGAGGAAGACCGCCTCGTCCACGTCGTGGGTGATGAACATGACGGTGCGCCGGTCGCGGCCCCAGGTGTCGAGGAGCGACTCCTGCATCCGGACCCGGGTGAGGGAGTCCAGGGCGCCGAAGGGCTCGTCCATCAGGAGGACCTTCGGGTCCACCGCGTACGCACGGGCGATGGCGCAGCGCTGCTTCATGCCTCCGGAGAGGGTCTTGGGCAGGGAGTCCGCGAAGTCGGTGAGGCCGACGAGCTCGATGACCTCGCGGGCCCGGCGCCGGCGCTCCGCCTTCCCGACACCCGCGACCTTGAGTCCGTACTCGACGTTGCCGGCGACCGTCATCCAGGGGAAGAGCGCGTACTGCTGGAAGATGACGCCTCGTTCGGGGGCGGGGCCGTGGACGGGGACGCCGTCCACGGTCACCTCCCCGCCGGTGGCGTCGAGGAGTCCGGCGGCGATGTTCAGCAGGGTGCTCTTGCCGCAGCCGGAGGGGCCGACGACGGTTACGAACTCTCCGTCGTCGATGTCGAGGCTGACCCGGTCCAGGGCCAGGAAGTCGCCGTCCTTGACGGCGAAGTCCCGGGTGACTTCGCGGAAGTTGATGGTGGGCATGGTTACCGCCGTTCCTGCCAGTGGGTGAGCCTGCGCTCGGCGAGGAGCAGCAGCCGGTCCATGGCGAGGCCGATCGCGCCGATCGCGATGAGCTGGACGAAGATGGTCGGCAGGTCGAGGAATACCTGTGCCTGCTGCATCCGGTGACCCAGCCCGTCCTGGGCCGCGATGAGTTCGGCGGCGACGACGGTCGCCCAGGAGGCGCCGAGCCCGATCCGCATGCCGACCAGGATGAAGGGGGTGGACGCGGGTATGACGACGCCGAGGAAGACCTGGGGGTCCCGGGCACCGAGCACCCGGGCGGCGTTGACGAGGGTGACGTCGACGGCGACGACGCCCTGGTAGGTGGAGACGACGGACGACAGGAACGAGGCCAGGAAGATCACGAAGATCTTCGGGGTCTCGTCGATGCCCATGAGGACGATGGCGAGCGGGATGATCGCGAGGGGCGGCACCATGCGGAAGAACTGCAGCCACGGGTCGATCAGCCTGCGCACGACCGGGTACCAGCCCATGAGGAAGCCGACCGGTACGGCCAGCACGACACCGAGTACGTAGCCGATGAGTACCCGCTTCAGGCTGGCGCCCGCGTCGGCGAAGAGGGTGCCGTCGGCGATGAGTTCACCCGCGCGGCGGGCCACGACGACGGGTCCGGGGAAGTCGTTGATGCCGCTGTTCGCGAGGACGGCCCAGACGAGCAGGCCCAGCGCGGCGGATGCGAGGGCGAGCAGCACCGCGGTGAGCCG
Source organism: Streptomyces sp. NPDC050423 (assembly GCF_040655445.1). NCBI lineage: Bacteria > Bacillati > Actinomycetota > Actinomycetes > Kitasatosporales > Streptomycetaceae > Streptomyces > Streptomyces sp. NPDC050423. The sequence goes on along the minus strand of NZ_JBFAJY010000031.1, from coordinate 86,502 downwards.
GCCGGTCCCCCGCGCCTTCTTCCCGGCGTTCCCCGTGCGCTTCGGGCTCGTCGCGTCTTCCGGGGCCGCGCGCTCGCCCCGGCGTTCCACGGGGGCGTCGACCGGTGTCCTCATGCCACCTCCTCCGCGACTCCGTCGACGTCCGCCGCCCGGTCGCCGCCGATGTCGGCCATGTAGCTCATCCAGGTGTAGGCCGGGTCGCCGCGGCGCAGCAGTTCGCGGTAGAGGCGCACGGTGAGGTCGCGCCGGACCTGGGCGTAGGCGGGCGCCCCGTACACGTTGTGCAGTTCGTGCGGGTCGGTCTCCAAGTCGTACAGCTCGTGCACGCTCTCCGGGTTGTGGACCAGCTTGTGGCGCCGGTCGCGGAGCATGCGCTGCGAGTACGGGAAGTGGTGGCCGTGGAATTCGGCGACGATCTCGTCGCGGGTGTCCCCGGCCTCGGCCCCGTGCAGCAGCGGCAGCAGGCTGGTGCCGTCGCACGGGGCGGGCACGGGTGCTCCGGCCAGTTCGAGGATGGTCGGATTGAGGTCGATGAGACTGGCGAAGTCGTCGCTGACCTGAGCGGGGGCGCCGGGGACGCGGACGATGCCGGGGATGTGGTAGATGTCCTCGTACATCGCCGGGCCCTTGTCGTTGAGCCGGTGGGCGCCGGTGAACTCACCGTGGTCTGCGGTGAAGACGACCGCGGTGTCGTCCCACAGGCCGTGCCCCCTGAGTGCCTCGATCAGCCGTCCGGCCTGGTGGTCGATCATCGTGACGTAGCCCCAGTAGACGGCGATGAGCTTGCGCCAGGCGGCGGCGTCGAATCCGTCGGAGGACCAGTACGCGCTGTACTGGCGCTGCACCTCGGGCTTCCCGGCGAAGGTCTCGGCCATCGAGGCGGGCAGCGGGACGTCGGCGGGGTCGTACAGGTCGTAGTAGTGGTCGGGGATCAGATACGGCAGATGCGGGCCGTACCAGTGGCAGGACAGCATGAACGGCGTGCCGTTCGCCTTCCATTCACCGGCGTAGCGGTCCAGCAGGCCGAGTGTGCGGTCGGTGAGGAAGGCCTCGATGGTGGCCTCGGCGGGCTGCTGGAGCCGGCCCGCGATGAGGTGCCCGCGGCCCGTGCCGTTGGCGGCGGTCCCGAAGACGGGCTCGCGTACCGAGAAGGGCGGGAAGCCGTTGCCCTCCAGCCACTTCTCGTACGAGGGGTGGTGTACGGGGTTGAGGGCGCCGGGCAGGTGCTCGCCGTCCAGGCCGTAGAACTCGGGGCCGCGCTCGCGGCCGATGTGCCACTTGCCGACATGGCCCACCGAATAGCCCTGCTCCATCAACTGGCCCCAGAGCGTGGGACTTTCGTCGGAAAGTTCGTCCTTGCTCCCGCCGTTGCGCTCGGGGTTGTTCAGCATCCCGTGGCGGAACGGGTGGAGGCCGGTGGCCAGCGAGGCGCGGGCCGGGGTGCAGATCGCGGTCGGGGTGTAGAAGCGGTCGAAGCGGGTTCCCCCGGCCGCCAGGGCGTCGAGGGCGGGGGTGTCGACGAGTGGGTTGCCGTAACAGCCCAGGGTGTCGACCCGGTGCTGGTCGGTCATCAGGAAGAGGACGTTGCGCGGAGCCACTCGGGCCGCCCTTTCGAAAGGTCGCTCACTGTGCTGCCGGGACCCGGCCGATGCCCGGTCCGGCGGTGCTTCGGCGTGTGCCGGTGCAGCCGAATGACCGGAACTGTAGGGACGTCGACTTTTTTACGTCAACCCTTGGGAATAAACATTGTGTGAATTCGTCCCGTGCATTGACAGAAACACCTTGACCGATCGACCATGCGTCCATGACGGAACGCACCGATGCCCTGCAGCGCCTGCGCAGGGCCAATGAAGCCGCCGTACTCGGTGAACTGCGCAGGTCGGGCGCGCTGAGCCGCGGCGAGCTGAAGGAGCGGGTCGGGCTCTCCCGTACCACCCTGTTCGCGATCGTGTCCGATCTGCTGGAGCGCAAGGCCGTCATCGAACAGCCGGCCCCCGATCCGGGGCAGCCGCGTGGCCGCGGCCGGCCGGCCCTGGAGATCTCCCTCAACTCCCGCGGGGCCGAGCTGATCGGCATCGACCTCCAGCGCCACCGGATCCACGTGGTCGTGGCCAACTGCGCCCACGAGATCGTCGGCCGCTGCAGCGCCCCCGTACCGGCGGAGAGCGGAGCGGCCGAACGTGCCGCGCAGGCGATCCGCGCCGTCGAGGATCTGGTGCGGCGCGAGAGCATCAGCCTCGCGCCCGTCGAGGGCATCGGCCTCGGTCTCCCCGGTTTCGTGCAGAACCCGGCCTCCGGCGACCCGCGCACGATGACGCCGTTCGCCGGCCACGTCGCCGCCGAGCTGGGCAGGCACTTCGACGCCCCCGTGCTCACGGACAACAACTCCCGGCTCGCCGCACTCGCCGAGGTGACCTGGGGCGCCGCCCGCGGATTCGACAACGCTGTCTATCTGCGCTGGTCGCAAGGGGTCGGCGGCGGACTCGTCGTCAATGGCGCGCTGGTACACGGCGCCCATGGCGCGGCCGGCGAGATCGGCCACACCAGCTGCGATCCCGAGGGGAAGCCCTGCCACTGCGGTGGCCGCGGCTGCCTGGAGGGGCTCATCTCCGTCCCCGCCCTGCTCGCCGCCTGCGCCGACCGCGGGGTCAGGGCGCGCGACGCCGCGGAGCTGATCGCCCTCGCCGCCGAGGGCCAGCCGGACGCCGCCGACGTGGTCCGGACCGCGGCCGTCGTCGCGGGCCGGGTCCTCGCCGCCCTCGCCGCACAGGTCGACCCGGAGTGCATCGTCGTCTACGGCGAACCGGCGGCCCTGGACGGCCTCGTCCTCACCCCCATCCGGGAACAGCTCGCCGCGCTCTCCCTGCCCTCCGCTCCCCGCACCATCGAGGTGCGCGGTTCCACCCTCGGCGGTGAGGCGGCAGCGCTCGGCGGCGTCGCCCTGCTGCTGCGCACCACCGGCCAGGATCTGGCGGAACTGCTCGACCGGCCGGCACCCGGCGTGCCCGACCCGGAGACCGCACGGTGAACGCCTGCTGCGGGCCCGGCCGCGAGAGCACGCAAACGGCGACCGCCGCTCCCCCGGCGGACTTCGCCGTGCCCGTACGCGGCACGGCCGACCTCCTGCGCGGCATGGTCGCCGTACCGGGCGGACCGTTCCTGATGGGCGGCGAGGACCCAGACGCGTTCCCGGACGACGGCGAGGGGCCGGTACGGGAGGTCACGACCGGGCCGTTCCACATCGACGCGGCCTGCGTCAGCAATGCCCGGTTCGCCGTCTTCACCAAGGCCACCGGCTACCGCACCGAGGCCGAACTCATCGGCTGGTCCTATGTGTTCGGCTCCTTCGTGCCCCCGGCGGCACGCCATGCCGTACTGCCCGCAGCCGTACCCGGCGCCCCCTGGTGGCGCGCGGTGAGCGGAGCGCACTGGCGGGCCCCCGAGGGACCGGGCACCTCGATCGGCGACCGCCGGGACCACCCGGTGGTCCATGTGTCGTGGAACGACGCGACGGCCTACGCCCGATGGGCCGGCAAGCGGCTGCCCACCGAGGCCGAGTGGGAGAAGGCCGCCCGCGGCGGACTCGTCCGGGCCCGGTTCCCCTGGGGCGACGACCTCACCCCGAACGGCCGGCACCGCTGCAATATCTGGCAGGGCGACTTCCCGGTACGCGACACGCGCGTGGACGGCTGCACGGGCACCGCACCCGTCAAGGCCTACGCCCCCAACGGCTTCGGCCTGTACAACGCGTCGGGCAACGTCTGGGAATGGTGCGCCGACCGGTTCAGCGCCGACTGGCACCGCGCCGACCGCCCCGAGACCCGCACCGATCCCGCCGGACCGCCGCACGGCGAGAACCGGGTGCTGCGCGGCGGCTCGTACCTGTGCCACCGCTCCTACTGCAACCGCTACCGGATCGCCGCCCGCACCTCCAACACCCCCGACAGCACGACGGGCCACGGCGGCTTCCGCTGCGCGCTGTAGGTGTACCGGCCCGCAGGACCGGTCCCCCGCGTCGCGATGCGGTCATGCCTTCGTGGTCGTCGTCTCGCCGTGGATGTAGCGGCCGCCGCGGAGCAGCGAGACGACCGCGGCCACCAGGCACGCCGCGCTGGCGAAGTCGAAGGCGACGGAGAGGCCGTGCTCGAACGGTTCGGAGATCAGCGTCGGGAAGAACGCCCGTCCGGTGAGGTAGTCGGCGTGGCTGGTGGCCAGCTGCGCCAGTGTCTCCGGGCCGAGCAGCCTGCGCACCGGGTTGTATCCCAGGAGCGCCGCGAACAGCACGCCGACGGGCGGCAGGGCCGCGACGCGTGCCGCGTCGGCGGACGGCACGCCCTGCTCGGTGAGTCCGTGGGCGAGCGTGTGCGGCAGCGAACTCGCCAGCCCGGCGATCATCAGCGAGAAGAAGATGCCGATCGACAGCACCGTCGCCGAGTTCTGGAAGGTGGTGCTGATCCCCGCGCCCACACCACGCTGGTCCGGCGGCAGACTGTTCATGATCGCCGCCCGGTTGGGCGAGGCGAACAGTCCCGTGGCCAGCCCGTTGACGAGGAGGATCAGGGCGAAGACGGGATAGTCGAAATCGACCGGCAGCAGTTTGAGCGCCACGAAGGTGGCGGCTGCCCAGGAGCATCCCGCCGGTGGTGAAGAGCCGTGCGCCGAAGCGGTCGGAGGCCCATCCGGAGAAGGGGCCCGCGATCAGGAATCCGACCGTCAGGGGCAGCATGTAGATGCCGGCCCACAGCGGGGTCTGCTCGAAGCCGTAGCCGTGCCGGGGCAGCCAGATCCCCTGGAGTCAGATGATCAGGATGAACATCAGACCGCCACGACCACTTGCAGCCCGGACCCAGTGGGTCGTCGGCGCCGCCGGGGCGTACGGCTGTGCTCTGCATGGGACCATCCCACCCGTCGGAGGTACCCTCGGCCGCGTACGGGAGCCAAGTATTCCCGGACCCCGTCGACAGCCAGTCCGGATGCTCCGGTGAAGCGGTCGTTCGCCCGCTCGAGGGCGCGGGTCGCGTTCCCCTCGCGGGCACCGTGTGGTCCCCCGGGGACCGGCCCCGGACGAACTCAGGCGAGCCAGCCGTAGCGGCGCTCGGGTCTGCCGGCGGATCCATACCGCAGGGACAGTTCGGCGCGGCCGGTGTCGTGGAAGTATTCGAGGTAACGACGGGCGCTGACCCGTGAGACGCCGGTCCGGGCCGCGCACTCGGTGGCGGACAGCGTTCCGTCGGTACCGCACAGGGTGCGTTCGATCAGCTTCGAGGTCTCCACGCTCAGACCCTTCGGCAGCGTGACACTCAAGGCCGGCAGGTGGGCCCCGGTCAGTGCCCGGTCCACGTCGGCCTGGCCTCTGACGACCGTGGCGAGCAGGCTGTCGCGCTGGGCGGCGTACTGCACGAGGCGAGGACGCAGGTCCTCGAAGTCGAACGGCTTCAGCAGGTAGTTGACCACGCCCTGGCGGACGGAGCGGCGGACGGCGTCGGCCTCGCGCGAGGCGCTGATCACCATGAAGTCGCAGTCGTGCCCGTCGGCCCGCAGGCGGGGAATGATGTCCAGACCGAACATGTCCGGAAGATGGAGATCGAGCAGGACCAGGTCGGGCCGGAGTTCGCCGACGGCCGTGATCGTCTGCTCGCCGGTGTTCGCTGTGCCGACGACCCGGAAGGACTCGACGCGGTCGACGTACGCCTGGTGGATGCTCGCCACCATGAAGTCGTCGTCGACGACCAGCACATCGATCATCGGGAAGCTCCTTCCGGTACCGCGTCGGACAGGCGGTCGACGGACATTCTCGCGGTGAACATGGCGCCGTCGGGCGTGTTGGTCACCGCGACCTCGCCGCTCCGGCGTTCGCAGACTAGCCGGGTGAGCGCCAGCCCGATGCCGCGCTCCCCCTCCTGGGCGGCCTTCGTGGTGAAGCCGTGCAGGAACACCTCCTGGGCGAGCTCGGGCGTCACGCCCGGACCCGAATCGCGTACCACGATCTCCACGCTGGACGCGTCCTGCCGCAGTTCGACCTCCACCCAGGCATCGTGATCGTCGGCGCCCGCCGCCGCGGCATCGACGGCGTTGTCGACGAGGTTGCCGATCACCGTCGCCACGTCCACCGAGTCCGCCGGCGCCAGCCGGTCGAGCGCCGTGTGCTCCGAGATGCGCAGCACGACCTTCCGTTCGGCCGCAAGCGAGGACTTGGCCATCAGCAGAGCGCCGACGGCCATGTCACGGACCCGTGTGGTCAGGGTGGTGTCCAGCGACTGGCGGTGCCGGCTCAGCGCGCGGACGTACTGCACCACATCGTCGTGCCTGCCGATCTGGATCAGCCCGGAAATCGTGTGCAGCTGATTGGCGAACTCGTGGGCCTGCGCGCGCAGCAGCTCGGCGGAGCTGCGGAACGATCCGATCTCGCGTTCCAGCCGCGCGAGTTCGGTACGGTCCCGCAGGGTCGTGACCGAGCCGAGCCGGCGGCCGTCCTTGGTGACGGCCATCCGGTTCATCACCAGCACGCGGCTCCGGCGTATGACGACTTCGTCGCGCTGCTCGGTCTCACCGGGGGATCCGGCGAGTACGTCGTGCAGCCGGCCCTCGATCCGGAGATCGGCCAGGCTCATTCCCACACAGTCCTCGGGCAGATCGAGCAGCTGCCTGCCGACCTCGTTCACCAGGGTGAGCCGCAGCTGCGGGTCGAGGGCGATCACGCCTTCCGCGATCCCGTACAGCATGGCCTCGCGGTGCTCGGCGAGCCCCGCGATCTCCCGTGGCTCCAGACCGAGGGTCTGGCGTTTGGTGTGCCGGGCCAGCAGCCACGATCCGACCAGGCCGAGCCCGCTCGCGATGCCGAGGTGGACGAGCAGATCCGATGACGCGCCACGCAGCCGCTGCCATATCGTCGGTGACACCTCACCGATCATCACCGTGCCGAGATGCCGGCCGAGGTGGGGTTGAGCCGTTTTGAGCACCGGCACCTGGGCCACCAGTTCGCGGTCACCGTCCGGGCCCAGCTCGCCGGACCAGCCGCGGGCCTCGGCGACGCCCGGGCCGAGCGGCAGCCTTGTACCGATCACCGTGGGGTTCGTCGAGCTGACGATTCGGCCACGGCTGTCGGCGATCGTCACGGAGGTGGTGCCCGACTGAGTCAGCGTGGTCTGGACGAGGGGAGCGAGCGTGTCACCCGGCAACGGCCGGCCAAGCTGACTGGACACCAGGGGGTGAACCGCCAGCTGCTCGGCGAGCGCGGTGACCCGACGGCCTTCGATCCGGTCGAAGGCCTCTTCCGACTGGGTCAGCGAGACGGCGGCGACCGGCATCAGCACCACCACGATGATGGAGAGCTGGAGTACCAGCAGCTCGCCCGCGAGGGTATGACGGCGAAAAGTTGTGACCACAATCAACTCAATCTTCAATGCCGACACAACGCAGACGCAGTGTCTCAAACGTCACATAATCATGGCGCCCGAATGTCCGAAGTGGAAGGGACAAACCATGAGAACTCGCAGAGCCGCTGTCGTCAGCGCCCTGACCGCCGTGTCCATGCTTGTGATATGCGCCTGCGGCGCCACCGGGGAGAACGACGGAACGGGCAAGGGCGGGGGGACCGTGACCGGTCTGCGGATCATGGTCCCCAACACTCCGGGCGGCGGGTACGACACCGCGGCCCGTGCGGCGGCCAAGGTGCTGGAGGACACCAAGATCGCCTCCGGTGTCCAAGTGTTCAACCTTCCGGGCGCCGGCGGCACGGTCGGCCTGCAGCGCACCGTGCACGAACGGGGCAACGGCAACCTCGCCATGCAGATGGGGCTGGGAGTCGTCGGCGCCTCGTACACCTCGAAGTCGAGCGCGACGCTGGCCGACACCACGCCGATCGCCAAGATGATGGAGGAGGCCGGCGCGATCGTCGTGCCCAAGGACTCCCCGTACAAGTCGATCAGCGATCTCGTCACCGCCTGGAAGGCGAACCCCAAGGCCATCGCTGTCGGGGGCGGCTCATCGGTCGGCGGACCGGACCACCTCCTTTCGGTGCAGCTCGCCAAGACGGTCGGCATCGACCCGAAGAAGGTCCACTACCTCAGTTACGACGGCGGTGGTGAGCTGCTCCCGGCGATCCTCGGCAACAAGATCGCCTTCGGCGCCAGCGGTTTCGGTGAATTCATCGACCAGATCGAGGCGGGGCAGGTACGGGTGCTCGCGGTGACCAGCGAGAAGCCGATCGCTGTCCTCAAGGGCACCCCGACGCTGAAGTCCTCGGGCATCAACCTGGTCTTCACCAACTGGCGCGGAATCGTCGCACCTCCCGGTATCAGCGGCGCCGAAAGGAAGGTCTGGATCGACTCTCTGACCACGATGCACGACTCCGAGGAGTGGAAGGCCGAACTGACCAAGCACGGCTGGACCGACGCGTTCATGACGGGCTTCGAGTTCTCCAGCTACCTGACGGAGCAGGACAGGGCCGTTGCCGACATCCTCACCGAGCTCGGCGTGGCATAAGCCCGGCCGGTATGAGGAACCGCGCTGTCGGTCAAGGATCCGCGGCCGCACGCACAGAAACGCACCCGCCGCCCGCAGGGCCCACGCCCCGCCTGAGTCGCGAGAGCGGGCAGAGCGACGTACACCAGAAGGTATGAGCGACGCGCAGACGACATGGCACCCGGGCGAGATCGTGCCCGAGAGCGGGATCTACGAATGTGACTGCGGTGCGGCCCACCACTGGAGCACCGACGTGAAGGGCCACCGCTTCCCTCCGTTCCCCGCAGGCTGCCCAGGCAGTACATGGGTGCTGAGGACAGACGCCCACCCGGACACACCTGACCAGCCCTGACCGGCCACGGGAAGAAGCCCCGCATCCTCGGCGACGCAGACCGGGCGGGTCACGTCACGGGCCGGCAGCTCCTGGCTGATCGGGGCGGTTCAGAACCTCGCTGCTCTCGTTCGGCCGCATGGTTCGGTTCCTCCTTCTCAGCGCAACTGCTCGGCCAGTCCGACGATGATGCCCTCCGGGCCGCGGACGTAGCAGAGCAGGTAGCTGTCCTCGAACCGGGCGATCTCACCGACGAGTTCGGCACCGTGAGGGCGCAGGCGGGCAACGGTGTCCTCGATGTCGTCGACGGCGAACATGACGCGGTGGGTGCCCAGAATGTTGTGCGGCCGGTTGCGCGGGCCGGCGCTGATCACCGCGGGGCTGCGGTACTTCGCCAGCTCGAGCCGGCTGTGACCGTCCGGGGTCCGGACCATCGCGATGTCACAGCGGACGCCGTCGAGTCCGGTGCACCGGTCGGCGAAGGGGCCCTCGACCTCCGCCCTGCCCTCCAGCTCCATACCGAGTTCCACGAAGAACGCGATGGCGGCGTCCATGTCCTCGACGACGATGCCGACGTTGTCCATCCGCTGAACAGCCATGCCGGTCTCCTTCTTCCTCGTCCGGCGGTGGTGGCCGCTGTCTGCCCAAGAACTGCCAAAGGCCGGTTTCGGATTTCTCCGAAACCGGCCCTGACCTGCGACTGTCTCCAGTCGGGACGACAGGATTTGAACCTGCGACCCCTTGACCCCCAGTCAAGTGCGCTACCAAGCTGCGCCACGTCCCGCTGCGAATCCCCCGGTGTCCCCGGGTGGCTGCGCAGGACAAACATTACCTCACTCGGTGGACCGGATCGACGCCCGTGCCTGCTGGGCGCGGGTCGCCAGGGATTCCGCACCACAGGCCGTGGCCAGCTTGTGCGCCCGCGCGAGCTCTCTCGGGGAGCGGGTCGCGATGCCGTGCTCGACGAGGGCGACCGCGAACTCGTAGCCGGAGGGGGATGCCTCCAGATGACGGACCGCCTCGCCGAGCAGGCGTTCGGCCTCCTCCGGAGGGGCGAAGAGCGAGACGCAGCGCAGTGCCTCACCGATCGCGGTCTCCGTTCCGAAGCGCTCGGCGCGCACCCGGGCCGAGTTGGCGATCCGGGCGGCGCGGGCCGGGTCCTCGTCGGCCAGCGCGCGTGCCAGGTCGCCGGCCCAGGGGCCCCAGATGCCGTTGAACCTGCCGCGCGGTTCGAGGGCCTGGCCGGCGGCTTCCAGCTCGGTGACGGCTTCCTTCATACGGCCTTCGGCGAGCAGCAGGCGGCCCCGGACGCACGGGGCGTCGGGGAGGACCATGGCGCTGGGGTAGGGCAGCCCGAAGTCGTACTGGTCGGCGATCTTGCGGGCCTCGGTGACACGGCCGCGGGCCAGCAGTGTGTCGATGAGCAGACAGGCGGCGTCCCAGTGGACGGGCAGTCCGCTGCCGACCCGGTCGGCGAGGCGCAGGCCCTCGCGCAGGAAGCCCTCCGCCTCCGCGAGGCGGCCGCGACGGCGGTTGACCAGGCCGAGGAGCGTATGGGCGAAGGCCAGGTGGGCGCCGCTCCAGCCGGAGATCTCGAAGGCGCGCACCGCTTCACCGAAGAGTTCCTCGGCGCGGTCGAGCCGGTCGGTGAAGGCGTAGGTGATGCCCAGCAGAGCGGGGAGTTCGAAGCCCCATTCCGTATCGGTCCAGCCGAGACCGCGGGCGGGACGGCCGTTGACCAGGGCGCGTTCGCAGAGGTCCACGATCAGCTGGGAGTTCTCGCCGCGCAGCATGGCGTCGAAGGCGCGCAGGGTGAGCAGGGCCCGCTCGGCGTTGTCCCGGCCGGTGAGGTGATCGGCGTTCGCGGCGAGCCTGCGGGAGCGGCCCGGACCGTCCTCCTCGGCCGCCTGCATGCCCTCCCAGAGGAAGTGAGCGGCCTGCAGTCGCATCAGACCGGGGCCCGGCGCGGTGCGCTCGGCCTCGGCCGCGAGGGCGAGCGCCGCCTCCTTCAGCTGATTGTTGTGGGACAGCGCTGCGGCGAGCCGGAAGGTGGCGTCGACCCGCAGGTCGTCGGCGAGACCGGGAAGGCCGAGCGCGGCCCGCAGATGCTGCACCGTGGTGGGCGGCGAGCTGAGCAGCGTGGCACAGCCCAGTTCGTAGAGCAGGGTGGCGCGCACGTCGTGGCGCGGCGGTTCCTGAAGGGCCCGTTCCAGACAGCGTCGGGCCGCCTCGGGAGCACCGACCGCGAGGTGCTGGTTGGCCGCCGCCCGGAGTTGCTCGACCAGCTCGTGGTCGTCGTCCGGATGGACTTCGAGCAGATGCCGGGAGGCCGCGGCGGGGCCGAGACCGGCCCGGGTGATCGCCCAGGCGGCCCTGCCGTGCATGGCGGTGCGGGTGGCCGGCGGAATCGAGCGGTACACGGCGGTGGCGATCAGCGGGTGCACGAACTCCAGCGGGTCGAAACCACTGACGATACGGGCCTCGCGCAGCCGGGCCGTGCAGTCCGCCGCCTCCGCGGGACTCATACCGGCCAGGGTGGCGGCGAGGTCCTGGGAGATGTCGGTGCCGAGCACGGCGGCGGCCCAGGCGAAGCGGTTGGCATTGGTGCCGAGCCGTTCGAGCCGGGCGACGAGTCCGCTGCCGCGGGCCGACGCACCGAGTTCGCGCAGCAGCCCGGCCGACTCCTCCAGCGGGCCCAGCTCGCGGTCCTGGACCTTGGCGACGAGTTCGACCGCCTCGTACGGGTTGCCGCCGGTGACGGCCCAGACCTCGCGGCAGAACGGGTCGTCGGCGTGTTCACCGAGGCCCGCGCGGACCAGTTCCGCGGTGGCGTCCGGGGTGAGGGCCCGCAGGGCGACCCGCACCTGTGCCGGATGGCCGCCCGCGGCGGTGCGCGCCGCTTCCCGGGCGGCGAGCTCCTCCGGGCGGTGCGCCTGGACGACCAGGACCCGCAGTTCACCGAGTCGGGCGGTGAACGAGGCCAGCCAGGCGAGGGATTCGCCGTCGGCCCAGTGCGCGTCGTCGATGAGGAGCAGCAGCGGGCGGTGGCTCAGCCGGGAGGCGAGCCGTGAGACGACCCAGTCGAGACCGTCGCGCACACCCTGCGGATCGGGCTGCGGGCCGGTCGGTTCGGCGAGTCCCAGGGCGGGTGCGGCGATCTCGTACCAGGAGCCGAACAGGGCACGTACGTCGTCGGTGGGGAGTTGTTCCAGTGCGGGCTGCAGCAGTTGGCGTACGACGTGGAACGGTACGGAGGTGACGGTCTCGCCGCCACGTGCGGACCAGACGGTGCACCGGTCTGCAGCCATGGCCTGGATCTCGGCCAGCAGTGCTGTCTTGCCGATGCCTGCTTCACCGCTGAAGATCAGTAACCCGCCGGATGCCTGCGCGCCGCAGAGTGCGTCGACGGCTTGCGCGGCGGCGGCCAGTTCCGGTTCGCGCTCGTACAGCGGCCGGGACGGTTTCATGCCTACCCTCCCCCAAAGTGGTACGGACAACTGTCGAGAATAGTCGTGCGCGGGTGCTCACCAACAGTGGTTCAAGGAGTTCACCGCAGGTGCGGGGCACAATCGAGGGGTGGACGAGACTCGTAGGGACCGCGACACCGAAGGCCGGGCGCACAACGCGCGCCCCCGTGACGGGCTGGGGCGCCCCTTGCCGTACGGCTCGCCGGGGGTGGAGCGGCAGCCCGAGGGTGTGGTCCGTGCCCCGGAGGAGACCGTCCGGGAGGCGCAGCGGCTGCTGGACGCCGGGATGCCGTTCCATGCCCATGAAGTCTTCGAGGACGCGTGGAAGTCGGGCCCTCCGGCGGAACGGGATTTGTGGCGCGGGCTGGCCCAGCTGGCCGTCGGGCTGACCCATGCCGCCCGGGGCAATGTGACGGGCGGGGCGCGGCTGCTGCGGCGGGGCGCGGCGGCGCTCGCGGAGTTCGCCGAGCACGGTGGTGCCGGGGCGTCCGGGGACGCGAGCCCGTCCGACGCCGTCCCGTCGGGAGTGTCCGGCGGCTCCCCGGCGCACGGGATCGGTGTCGGTGCGCTGGTCGGCTGGGCGCGGGAGCTGGCGGGGCGGGTGGAGGAGCCGGGCGCGGAGCCCGTCGACGCCGCTGCCGAGGCGCCGCGCCTGCGGGCCGGGCGCCGGTAGCCCGGACGGTGGCGGGCGGCGGACCCGCGTCCCTTTCCCTCCCGTTGACCGAGAGCGGTGAACAGGGCCGCGCGAAGCCATTACCATCCCGCGTCATGAGCACTTCTGACCAGGACCAGGCCGTGGACGCCCCGATACCCGCACCCGAAGCCGAGGAGCGACGGCTGACGCCGCGCCAGGCGAGACGGCTGCGCATCGTCCTGTCCTCCGTCGGTATGGCCGCGATGGCGGTCGTCCTGGGGCTGCGGATCGCGAGCCGGTCCTCCGTGCTGGTGGTCGGGGTGTACGGGCTGGCGCTGATCCTGTGCGGGATCGTGATCGAGCTGAGCAGGAACGGCCGGACCAGGCTGGGAAGTTGGCTGCTGGGCGTCGGACTGGTGGCGGCGATCGGTTCGGACTGGCTGCTGATTCCCTGACGCGACCGGCGCCGGCCCCGCGCGGTCAGCGCACGGAGATCAGTACGGTGTCGCCGTGCGGATCCGCCCGGTCCAGCCAGTCGGCGGACAGCTGGAGGGGGAGGCCGGGCCGGACGGGCAGCAGCAGCCGTTGCCGGTGCAGCAGGCGCCCGTTCTGACGGACCACGAGCAGCGGGGCGGTCAGCCGCCGCTCGGTGCGCAGGACGAAGCGGTTGTTCAGTGGCCGGTCGGCGTCGGGGGCGATGAGGTTGGGCGCGATCCACGTCAGCGGGGCCTCGACCGTGAGCGCCGTACGGCCGGCGGGCCAGGACCCGGTGGCGAGGTGGCGCAGTACGGGGGCGGCGACGGCGCGTCCCTCGGCGGCCGCGGTGCCCGCGCTCTCCACGGCGTGCAGGAGATTGCCGATGGCGAAGACGCCCTGCTCGCCGGTGCGGTACGAGGCGTCGTGGGCGGGGCCGCGGGTGCCGGGGTCCAGGGCGACCCCGCCTCGCCGGGCAAGTTCGTGTTCGGGGATCCAGTCACCCGTGAAGACCACGGTGTCGCAGCGCAGCGTCGCGGTCCGGCCGTCGTTATGGCGCACCGTGACGCCGGTGAGCCGCCCGCGCCCGGTCAGGCCGGTCACTGTGGTGCGGCTGAGCACCGGGGCGCCGGGGCCCCGGCGCAGCACGGCGAGGGGTTCGGGCGGATCGCCGGTGACCAGGGCGGCCACCTCGGCTCCGGCGGCGCGCAGGGTGTCGGCCGCCGCGTGGGCGACGGGTTCGGCGCCGACGACCACCGCCCGCGTACCGATGTGCTGGTGGTGGAGGTGGACGGCCTGCTGGAGTTCCCCGGTGGTGTAGACGCCGGCTGGGCGGGTGCCGGGGACGAGCCGGGCGCTGCGGGGGCGTTCCCGGGCGCCGGTGGCGAGGAGGACGGCGCGGGCGGTGATCCGTTCGAGTCCGCCCGGTCCGGTGGCGTCGAGGGTGCGCGGTCCGGCCCAGCCCGTGACGGTGATGCCGAGGCGCAGGGTGGCGCCGGCCCGTTCGGCGGCGGCTGTGCACCGCAGCGCGTACTCGGGCCCGCTCGTGCCGCCGGTGCCGCGGCGCCCGCCGAAGCCACCGTGGTGGCAGTGGCGCGGGATGCCGCCGGCGCTCTGCTCGCGCTCCAGGACCTCCACCCGCGCCCCGGAGGCGGCGAGTCCGGCCGCCGCGCCGAGTCCGGCGGGGCCCGCGCCGACGACCAGCACGTCGACCGTACGCTCGCGGCGGGTCATGTCCGCGTCCCCTCGATCAGCGCGCGGAGCCCGGCCCCGCAGTGGAAGCCCTGGCAGCGCCCGTTGCCGGCCCGCGTCCTGCGCGCCAGTCCTTCGGCCGAGCGCGGCGGCAGCACGGAGTCCAGTGCGTCGCGGATCTCGCCCGCGGTGACGCGTTCGCAGTGGCAGACCACGGTGCCGTAGGCGGGGTCCCCGGCGATGAGCCCGGCGTTCAGGTAGGGGCGGTCGCTCGTCTCGCCGAGGCCCGGCATGGTGACGGGCGGCAGTTCGGCCGGGTCGCCCAGGTCGGGTCCGGTCCGAGCGAGAAGGGCGGTCACGTGTGCGGCGATGGCCATGGAGGCGGTCAGCCCGGTGGACCGGATGCCGCCCACGGCGATGTAGCGCCGGTCCGGGTACTCCTTGATGCGGTAGTCCTCGTGTCCGGTGGCCGCCCGCAGCCCCGCGTAGACGGCGGTGACCTCCTCGTCGATCAGCCGCGGCAGGATCCTGCGGCCCTTCTCCCGCAGCAGCGCGATCGCGTCCTCGGTCGACTCGGTGGCGGCCTTGTCGTCGAGGTCCTCGGCGGTCGGGCCGAGCAGCACGTTGCCGAAGACGGTGGGCGCCACCAGGACGCCCTTGCCCGCCGCGGTGGGCACGGGGAGCAGGATGTGGCGGACGAGATCGCGGGCGAGTTTGTCGTACACGACGAGCTGTCCCCGGCGGGGTGTGACGGTGAAGGCGTCGTGCCCGAGGAGCCGGTCGATCTCGTCGGCGTGCAGTCCGGCGGCGTTGATCAGCCGGCGGGTGTGAAGGGGGCCGCGGGTGGTGGTCAGCGTGTGGATGCCGGTGCCGGGGTCGATGCCCGTGACGCGGCAGTCCAGGTGCAGATGGACGCCGGCCAGGACTGCCTGGGTGGCGAAGGCGAGCGGGGTGGTCCAGGGACAGATGACGGACTCGTCGGGAATCTCCAGTGCGCCGAGGGCGCCCGGTCCCAGGTGCGGTTCGAGCTCGGCGAGGCGGTCCGCGTCCAGGAGCCGTGCCGCGTGGTAGCCGTTGGCCTCGGCCTTCGCCAACAGGGCGGGAAGCGCGTCGAGTTGGTCGATGTCCCAGGCCACGAGGAGGGCGCCGACACGCTCGACGGGGATGCCCGTCTCGGCGGCGTACCCGGCGAGTCTGCGCTGTCCCTCGCGTACCAGCCGGGCCTCCAGCGAACCGGGCACGGCGTCGAACCCGGTGTGCAGGATCGCGGTGTTGGCCTTGGACGTGCCGTTGCCGATGTCGCCCGAGGCCTCGACGAGGGCGGTGCGGACGCGGTAGCGGGCCAGTTCGCGGGCGATCGCGGTGCCGACGACTCCGGCGCCGATGACCGTGACGTCGTAGGGCGGGCCGCCGGGCAGCGGCTGCCCGGCCGTCGTGACGGTGCGGGTCACCGGCCGGTCCCGGCAGTGGTCACGACCGCTCCAGGAGGGTGCCGACGGCCGCGCGGAATCCGGCGAGGCGCTCGGCCGCCTCGTCGGGGCCGATCCTCGGCTCGTACACCGCGGCCGGTTCCCAGTGGGGCACGGCCTGCCGGAGCGTGAGACCCGGGTCGAGGCCGAGCCGGGCCACGGCGCCCACGCCGAGCGCGGTGACGTCGGGCAGCGCGGACACCTCGACGGGCCGTTGCAGCAGGTCGGCCTGGGTCTGCATGAGCAGCGCGGAGCGGGTCAGCCCGCCGTCGACGCGCAGCACGCCGGGCCGGGCTCCCAGATCGGCCGCCACCGCTTCGGCCAGCTCGACGACCTGTGCGGCGATGCCCTCGCACAGGGCCCGGACCAGATGGCCCGCGGTGGTGTCCAGGCTCAGCCCGGTCACCGAACCGCGCAGGTCGCCGCGCCACCAGGGGGCGGCGAGGCCGGCGAGCGCCGGTACGAAGGTGACGCCCCCGGAGTCGGGGACGGAGCCGCCGACCGGGTCGAGGTCGGCGGCTCCGGAGATCACCTTGAGGTCGGTGAGCCAGCGCACCGCGGAGGCCGCCGTGTAGACCTGTCCGTCCAGGCAGTAGCTGGTCCGTCCGCCGAGCCGCCAGGCCACGCAGCTGACGAGTCCGGTGGAGCTGCGGCGCGGCGCCGGGCCCGTCTGGGCCAGCAGGAACGCACCCGTGCCGTAGGTGCACTTGGCGGTGCCCGGCTCCAGCGCGCTCTGTGCCAGCAGGGCGGCCTGCTGGTCGACGAGGAGGCCGGTCAGCGGGAGCTCGCCCCCGAACGCGGTCGTCGTTCCGAACACTCCGGCGGCGTCGACCACCGACGGCAGGCGTTCGCCGCCCAGGCCGAAGATGTCCAGGGCGGCGGGTGACCAGCCGACCCGGTCGAGATCGAGCAGCTGGGTGCGCCCGGCCGTCGCCGCGTCCGTGACGAACGCACCGGTGAGCCGGTGGACCAGCCAGGAGTCGCTGGTGGTGACGACTCCCTCGCGGGTCAGTTCGCGGCGGATCCAGGCCATTTTCGGGGCGGCGAAATAGGGGTCGACGGGCAGTCCCGTGAGTTGTTTCAACTCTTCTTCGTGTACGGCGAGTTCGGCACACAACCCGGCGGACCGCCGGTCCTGCCAGACGATTGCGTCGGTGAGCGGTCTTCCGGTGTCCGGATCCCAGGCGAGCACGGTCTCGCCCTGATTGGCGAGACCGACGGCGGCCACCGGTTCGCCCGCCTGGGCCAGGGCCCGCCTCCCGGCGTCGACGACCGACCCGTACAGCTCGGCGGGGTCGGCCTCGACCACCCCGCCGGGAGCGAACCGGGGGCGTACCGGAGCCGAACCGGAACCGATCACGCCGCGCTCCGGGCAGATCACCAGCGCCTTGGTGCCGGATGTCCCCTGGTCCACAGCGAGTACCGGACCTGTCATCGGCTCCCCAGTGATACGCAAGCTCGGGCACTTGAACGGAATGGTGATCTTCGGTTGCGGAAACCCAGAGTGGTGCAGCCCAGCGGCTACGTCAAGCACCCGTAAAGCCTATCTCCGGAACCCTCCTTCAACGCTCAACCTCCCGTTTGCTCAAGCGACTTGAATAAGATCCACGAATCATTCGGGGGTTCGACGCAACGGGCTCTACACTCACCGCCGAGCAACAACCGGACGCTTTACAGCAGTTCATATTTCAACAGCTACTTCACCCCCCACGTCCTTGAGGATCGATGAGACCGACACCATGCCCAGAGGGCATCCATGGCCAACAGTGATTTCCGGCCGGTTTATCATCCGGCCGGCCACGACAACGAACTCCGATCCGCGTTACAGGACCTACGGACAGGCCGCTGGCTCTCCATGCGCAATCTGCTGGAGAGCACCCCGGACTGGGCCCGGTGGACCCAGCGCACCCAGGTGCTCGGAGCGGTCGCCGCGGGTTCGGACGCGGTACAGGCCTGGCTGACCGAGGAGCCCCGGAGCGTCGCGGCCGCCGTGATGCACGCCCGGGTCGTCGTGGAGCGGGCCGTCCGCGCCCACCGCGAGGGGCACCGCCGGGCGCAGGAACTGTGGCAGCAGGCTTGGGAGGCGTGCCGCTCGGCCGCCCACGCCTCGCCCACGGACCCGGTGCCCTGGGTGTGCCTGCTGGCCCTCTCCCAGCTGGACGAACGCCAGCGGCTGGAGGAGCACCGGCTGCATCCGCCGGGGCCCATGCTCTTCCCGGGGCCGTGGGGTCTGCTGGCGGAGGCCGACAAGCGCGATCCGTTCAACCGCGAGGCATACCACCGGATGCTGCAGTTCGTCTATGCGCGCAAGGCCGGTGGCGCCCTCTCCGAAGCGGTCAACTTCGTTCAGTGGGCGGCCTCATCGGCACCCGAAGGGTCCGCCCTGCACGTGCTTCCGCTGTACGTGCGGGTCGAGCGCTACCGCCGCGAACGCGGCCATGAGAAGGCTCTGGACCTGCACTGGGTCACCGAGGACGCAGAGCGCGACGCCGTCCGCGCTCTGAACATCTGGTTCCTTCGCACGTCCGCGCCCAGCCACACCCTGCTCGACCTCAACCATCTGGCGCACGCGCTGTGGGGCGCGCTCCAGTTCGCCGACGCGGCCCCGGTGTTCAAGGAGCTCGGCCCCTATTTCACCTCGCTGCCCTGGGCGTACCGCACCCGTACGCCCAAGGAACCCGGTGGCGCCGAGGAAGTGTTCCTGCGCGCCCGCAGCCGCGCCCTGGCCGCGGCCCGCGACCCCGGCAGGGGACCGCACGGCTGAGCCGGAACCCGCACCGCCCTCTCCTCGCGCCGCCCGTCCTGTCCTTGTCTCTGTCCCCAGCAAGAACACCGCTCACGGAGGTCCCCCATGTCCATATCCACCTCGACCCACACGGGTTCCGAGGCCAACGCGCCGAGGGACGAGGAGCAGCGGCTTCGCGAGCTCGGCTACCAGCCGGTGCTCGCGCGGCGGATGGGCGGTTTCGGCAACTTCGCCATCAGTTTCTCCGTCATCTCGATCCTCTCCGGCTGCATGACCCTGTACGGATTCGGCATGTCGACCGGCGGGCCCGCGGTGATGCTGTGGGGCTGGGCCGGCGTCGGCCTGTTCGTGCTGTGCGTGGGCATGGCGCTCGCCGAGGTCACCAGCGCGTACCCGACGTCCGGGGCGCTCTACTACATGGCGGACCGGCTCGGCGGCCGCAAGTGGGGCTGGTACACCGGCTGGCTGAATCTGCTCGGGCTGCTCGGTGCGATCGCCGGTATTGACTACGGCGCCGCGCTGTTCACCGGTGCCCTGATGAATCTGCAGTGGGGATTCACCCCCACCCCGGGCAAGACCATGGTCATCTTCCTCTGCATCCTGCTGCTGCACGCCGTGTTGAACCTCTTCGGTGTCCGGCTCGTCAGCGTGCTGAACTCGGTCAGCGTGTGGTGGCACCTGGCCGGCGTCGCGGTGATCGTCTCCGTGCTGGCCATCGTCCCCGCGCACCACCAGTCGCCGTCGTTCGTCTTCACCGAGTTCGTCAATGACACCGGCTGGGAGAACCCGCTCTACGTGGCCGCGATCGGTCTGCTGCTGGCCCAGTACACGTTCTGCGGCTACGACGCCTCCGCCCACCTGTCGGAGGAGACCTCGGACGCCTCGGTCTCGGCGCCCCGTGGCATCGTCCGTGCCATCTGGGTCTCCTGGGTGGCCGGCTTCGTACTGCTCGCCGGGCTGACGTTCGCGATCCAGGACTACGCGGGCACCCAGGACAGCGCCACCGGAGTGCCGCCGGCCCAGATCCTGATCGACGCTCTGGGCACCTCGGGCGCCACGGCCATGCTGCTCATCGTGATCGCGGCGCAGCTGTTCTGCGGCAACGCCGAGGTCGCCGCCGCCAGCCGGATGGTGTTCGCCTTCAGCCGGGACAACGCGCTGCCGGGCTCCGCGCTGTGGCGCAAGGTGAGCGCCCGTACGCAGACGCCGGTCAACGCGGTGTGGCTGTCGGTCGTCGTCGCCGGACTGCTCGCCGTTCCGTCGCTGTACTCCGCGACCGCGTACGGTGCGGTGACCGCGATCAACGTCATCGGCATCACGCCCGCCTACGCGATCCCGATCTTCCTGAAGCTGCGTGCCGGTGACCGTTTCGAGCGCGGGCCGTGGCACCTGGGCCGCTGGTCGAAGCCGGTCGGCTGGATCGCCGTGGTGTGGGTCTCCATCGTGACCGTGCTGTTCCTGCTGCCGCAGTCGTCGCCGGTGACGATCGACTCGATGAACTACGCGTCGATCGCGCTGGTCGCCGTGCTGGTGCTGGCCACCGTGTGGTGGTTCGTCGCGCGGAGTTCGTACAGCACGCCGTCGGCGTACGGCAACGCCCGTGAGCAGGCGGAGATCGAGGAAGGCATCATCTGATCCGCTGGCCGCCGCCGGCCGCCGGCCCTTCCGGATCACCGCGATCCGGGAGGGCCGCCCTCAGTTCAGCAGCAGTTGGAGGCCGCCCAGCACGGTCGCCCCGATGACGAGGCGCTCGAAGAGCGTCTGGTTGATGCGGTCCACGCACTTGCGGCCGATCCAGGCGCCGGGGAGCACGAACAGCAGCATGCAGGCGTCGAGCAGCAGCGACCGCGCGTCGATCAGCCCGAGGCCCACACTGAACGGCACCTTGGACGTGTTGACGATCAGGAAGAACCACGCCGAGGTGCCGAGGAAGCCGAGCTTGCGGAACCCGGCGGAGAGCAGATAAAGCGACATGACGGGGCCGCCCGCGTTGGCGACCATGGTGGTGAAGCCGCCGAGCACCCCGTACGAGCGGGCCTTGAGCCGTTCGGCCGCGGCCGGCGGGCCCGCGTCCGCCGACGGCTCCGCGCTCCCGGCCGCGGTGCGACGCCGCCAGAGTGTGACGCCCGCCATGAAGAGGAGGATCGCGCCGATCGAGGTCCGTACGGCGGCGTCGCCGGCCCACAGCATGAACAGGGTGCCCGCCACCACGCCGACGGCGACGGCGGGAAAGAGCCGCAGCAGCGTCGGCCAGTGCGCGTGGCGGCGGTAGGTGAGTACGGCGAGCACATCACCGGCGATGAGGATCGGGAGCAGCACTCCGGTGGACTCGCGGGCGGGGAGCACCGCCGCGAAGACCGCGAGGCTGATCGTATTGGCACCGCTGACGGCCGTCTTGGAGAAGCCGACGAGCGCGGATGCCGCGGCCAGTGCCGCCAGTTGCCAGAGAGTGAGAGTGTCCATGCCAGGAACAGATCGTAATCTGCCATGATTTCCCGCCTTCACCCAGCCGGAGAACCCGTATGGCTATGCTGCGCTCCAAGCGCTCACACGAAGCGTTCAAACGCACAACGCGCAGCGGTACGGCGAGGGGACCAGCAGCATGCGGGAGCCGGTTGGACTCAGGCGTCAGCGGATCATGGCGGTGGTGGAGTCGCGGGGCGCGGTCAAGGTCAGTGTGCTCGCCGCCGAACTGGACGTCTCGGTGGTCACGGTGCGGCGCGACGTCGAGGAGCTGACCCGGGCCGGGCGGCTGCGGCGGGGTCACGGCGTGGCCAGGCCGCTGCGGGAGCCGGCCGGAACCGCCGCCGTGCCGGCCGCGCGGGGAGGTGAGCCGGCCGGTGAGGGCGGCGCGGTCGCCCTGGTCGTGCCGGAGCGGCATTCGTACCTGTACGAGACGCTGCACGGCGCCCGGAGCGTGCTGGAGGAGGCCGGGATCCGTATCGCGCTGCACATCGCACCGCAGTCGGCAGGTGCCGAGCGGCCGCTGGTGGAGCGGGCCCTGGCGGACGGGGCGCGCGGGCTGCTGATCGCCCCGCGATGGCGCAACGCGCTCTCCGAGGAACTGGACTACGGCTGGCTGGCCGACGTGGCGGTGCCGACCGTGCTGATGGAGCGGCGGCCCCGGCCGGGCAGCGCCCTGCACGCCCTGGACTCCGTCTGCTCGGACCACTGGTACGGGACGCACCTCGCCGTGGAGCACCTGGTGGCGCTGGGCCACCGCCGGATCGTGCTGGCCGCCCGTGACGACAGCCCGACGGCGCGCACCGTACGTGCCGCGTTCGCCGGGATCGCGGCCGGCCGGCCCGAGGTGGAGGACTGGACGGTGGTGCTGAGTTCGCCGGACGCGGTGCCGGGACCAGGACCGGGCCCGGACGAGTCGGGGCCGGCGCCCGCCCCGCCCCTGAGCAGTGCCCACGCGCCGGATCTCGACCTCGCCGCGCTGCTGCGCGAGCGCGGCGCCACGGCCGCGGTGCTGCATGGCGATGTCGATGCGCTGATGCTGGTGCAACGCCTGGCCGAGCGCGGTGTGCAGGTGCCCCGGGACTGCTCGGTGGTGGCGTACGACGATGTGGTCGCGGCACTGGGCAGCACCCCGCTGACCGCGGTGGCGCCGCCGAAGGCGGAGATCGGCAGGGCGGCCGCCGAACTGCTGCTCCACCGGCTCTCCGGAGCGGCCGGGGCGTCCGGCCCGGTGCGCCGGACGCAACTGCTGCCCGAGTTGAAGGTACGTGGATCGGCGCGGGCGATCACCCTCACCACAGACTGATCGTTTGACCGCTTCGATTTTCTTCTGAGCGATCTATTGACCGCCTCCGATCAGCCGATCAGGATTCCCCGTGTCTTCATTCAGGAGCCGCGGGAGGCACCCATGCCCGGTCGACACAGCCGTCGATCCGTGCTCGCCACGATCGCCGCACTTCCGCTGACGGGCGCACTGAGCGCCTGCGGCGGCGGGACATCGGGATCGGGGAGCACGAGCAGGACCAGCACCGTCAGCAACAAGGGCCGCAACGCCACGCACATCACCTTCTGGTCCGCCCTGCGCGGGAGCCAGGAAGTGGTGGACGCGTTCAACCGGACGCACAGCACCGTCCAGGTCGACTTCCAGCAGATCCCCACCGGGGGCCAGGGCGGATACGCGAAACTCAGCAACGCCTCCCGGGCCGACAACGCACCCGACGTCGCGACGATCGAGTACCCCCAGATCCCCGGCTTCGCCATCGACGGGGTCACCCTGGAACTCACAGACCTGATGAGCGACGGTCTGCGGGCCGAACTGCTGCCGCAGGCCCTGGGGCTGACCACCTTCGAGAAGCGCGTCTTCAGCATTCCGCTCGACGTCGAACCGATGGTGATGCACTACCGCACCGACCTCTTCGACGAGTACGGCATCGAAGTCCCGTGCACCTGGGACGAGTTCGAGGAAACGGCCCGTACCGTGCGCGGCAAGGCGCCAGGCCGGCGGCTGGCGGCCTTCGCCACGGACGGCGCGCCCCAGTTCGCCGGTTTCGCCTGGCAGGCCGGTGGCCAGTGGTTCGACACCGGCGACGGCGCCTGGAACGTCTCGCTCACCGACGAGCCGAGCCGCCGCGTGGCGGCGTACTGGCAGCGGCTGATCGACCAGGACCTGGTCTTCATGACGCCCGTGGACAGCAGGCAGTACGACGCCCAGGTCAGCAACGGCCAGGTGCTGGTCCGGCTCAGCGGCGCCTGGGACGCCGGGGCGCAGATGAACGCCCGGCCCGGCCAGAAGGGCAAGTGGGCCATCGCGCCGCTCCCCCAGTGGGACCCGGCCGGTACCGCGCTCGGCACCCACGGCGGATCCACCTTCGCGGTCACCAGGAGCAGCAGGCACCCGGAGGCCGCGCTGGAGTTCATCGAGTGGCAGGTCTCGCACCCCGACGCGTTGCGCGCCAGGCTCTCCAGCGGGGCCAGCAGTCAGTACCCGGCCGCTCCCGGCCTCGTCGCCGTCGGCCGCAAGGCCTTCGACCGCAGCTACTACAGCGGCCAGGACATCTACACCCTGTTCGAGCAGGAGGCGCACAAGATCCGGGACGGCTGGACCTGGGGGCCCCGGATGACCGCCACGCTGAAGGTCATGCAGGACGGCTTCGCCCGGGTCAGCGGCGGCCAGGGCTCGTTGCTCGAATCCGTGCGCGCGGCCCAGCAGGGCACCATGCCCGACCTCAGGGCGCTGGGCCTGTCCACCACCGAGCACAGCAGCTGAGCCGCAGTGCGTCCCCGTTCCCAGCAGCAGAGAGGCAGGTGACACCGATGACCAGCCCGCTCACGACGCCGGCTTCCGCCCCCGTGGACGCGACCGGTTCCGCCGCGTCGCCGAAACCCACCACACCCCCGGGCACCCCCCGCAAGTCCGCCAGGCGCCGCGAACTCGGCGCGGCCGGCGCCCTGATGACGCCCTTCTTCATCCTCCTGGTGACGGTCTTCCTGATCCCGGTCGCCACCGCCGTCCGGCTCAGCTTCTTCAGTGACGACCAGCCGGGGCTCGGCTTCGGCCCGGAGCGCACCGTCTTCGTCGGACTGCGCAGCTACACCGCCGTACTGACCGACCCGACCTTCCTCAGCGGTCTGGGCACCGTCGTCCTGTACTGCCTGATCTACATACCGCTGATGGTGATCGGCGCGCTAGCGCTGGCGCTGTTGCTGGACTCCGGAGTGGTGCGGCTGCGCTCCTGGGCCCAGCTCGCGCTCTTCCTGCCGCACGCCGTGCCCGGCATCATCGCCGCCGTCATCTGGCTCTACCTCTACACACCGGGGCTGAGCCCGGTGATCGACCTGCTCGGCAAGGCGGACATCACGATCAACTTCCTCGGGGTGCACACAGTGGTGCCCTCGATCGTGAACATCGCGCTGTGGAGCAACCTCGGCTACAACATGGTGGTCTTCTACGCGGCTCTGCAGGCCGTGCCGCGCGAGGTCATCGAGGCATCCGTCGTCGACGGCGCCGGACCGGTCCGCACCGCCCTCCAGATCAAGACGCCCCTGGTGCGTTCCTCGGTCGTGATGGTCGCGATGTTCACCCTGATCTTCGCGCTGCAGCTGTTCACCGAACCGATGCTGCTGAGCCAGGCGACGCCGATGATCAGCTCGCGCTTCTCGCCCAGCATGTACATCTACGACGCCGCGTTCACCCGTAACAACTACGGACTGGCCGCCGCCGCCTCCGTCGTCCTGCTGGTCTGCACGATCGCGCTCTCCTACGGCGTGACCCGCTGGACCAACCGTGCCAACGCCCCCGAGGAGGACGCCCGATGAGCGCGACGAGTCCCGCCCGCACCGCCGCCACCCTGCGGCCCCGCCTCCTGGGCCGCTCCGTCGTCAACCTGGTCGTCGGCGTCTCCGTGCTGTACACACTGCTGCCGGTGCTGTGGCTGGTGCTCGCCGCGTCGAAGGACCGGGACGCGCTGTTCGGCAGCAATGTGCTCTCGCTCGACCACTTCTCCTTCGCGCAGAACCTCAAGGACCTGTTCGCGATGGACGGCGGGCTGTACACGCGGTGGTACGGCAACAGCCTGCTGTACGCGGTCCTCGGCGCGGCGCTCGGGGCGCTGATCAGCATCGCCTGCGGGTACGCCTTCGACAAGTACCGCTTCGCGCACAAGGAGAAGCTGTTCGGCCTGGTCCTCGCGGCGGTGATGGTGCCGCAGACCGTACTGGCACTGCCGCTCTATCTGATGGCGTCCGGCACCGGTCTGGTGAACACCTTCTGGTCGGTGTTCATCCCGGTGCTCTTCAACCCCTTCGGCGTGTACCTCGGCCGGATATTCAGCCAGGGCTACGTACCGAACGAGGTGCTCGAAGCGGCCCGGGTGGACGGAGCCGGCGAACTGACCACGTACTTCCGGGTCGCGCTGCGGATGCTCGGGCCGGGTCTGGTCACCGTGTTCCTCTTCCAGCTCACGGCCATCTGGAACAACTTCTTCCTGCCCATGGTGATGCTCTCCGACCAGCATCTGTATCCGGTCAGCCTCGGTCTGTACACCTGGAACAGCTCCGCCACCGTCTCGCCCGAGTACTACCCCGTGGTGATCATGGGTTCGCTGCTCGCGGTCCTGCCGCTGATCCTCGCCTTCGCGCTGCTCCAGCGCTTCTGGAAGTCAGGGCTCACCGCGGGCGCCGTCAAGTAGCCGGACCACCCGCACCCCCGTCCCCGTACCAGGAGAAAGATGCCCAGCACCACCCCCACCACCCCTGTTGCGCGGCGCCGGCCGCGCGCCGCCGTCGCGATGAAGCCGGATGCCGCGGCCGCCCTGCTGGACGCCCCGTCGCTGGACGCGCTCTCGGCGGTGTGCGACCTCGCGCCGCTGCCCGTGCTCGACGACTTCACCACCGACCGGGCCCGCACCGTGCTCGCGGACGCGGAGCTGCTGGTCACCGGCTGGGGCTGCCCGCCCCTGGACGGAGCGGCACTGGCCGCCGCGCCCCGGCTGCGCGCCGTCGTGCACACGGCCGGAAGCATCCGCGGGCACATCACCGAGGCCTGCTGGGAGCGCGGCATCGAGGTGTCGTCGGCCGCCACCGCCAACGCCCTGCCGGTCGCCGAGTACACCGTCGCGATGATCCTGCTCTCCGGAAAACGGGCCCTGGAACGGGCCCGCGACTACCGGGCCGAACGCCACCGCGGCAACTGGCTGGCCACCTCCCCGGAGGTGGGCAACTACGGCCGGACCGTGGGCATCCTGTCCGCCTCGCTCATCGGCCGGCGGGTCATCGAACTGCTGCGCCCCTACGACCTGCGGGTGCTGCTGCACGACCCGTACGTCTGCGACGCGGAGGCGGAGTCGCTCGGTGTCCGGCCGGTGGGGCTCGGTGAACTGTTCGCGCGGAGCGACGTGGTGAGCGTCCACACCCCCCTGCTGCCCGCCACCCACGGACTCGTCAGCCGTGAGCTGCTGATGTCCATGCGCCCGGACGGCGTGCTCCTCAACACCTCGCGCGGCGCCGTCGTCGACCAGGACGCGCTGACCGACGTCCTGCAGCGCAACCGCATCCGGGCGGTCCTCGACGTCACCGACCCCGACACGCTGCCGGCCGGCCACCCCCTGTGGGAGTGCGAGAACGCCTTGATCACCCCGCATCTCGCGGGCTCCCAGGGCAACGAGTGGCGGCGGCTCGTCGACCTGGCCGTGGGCGAGAGCGAACGCTGGGCCGCGGGCGACGGATTCGCCCATCCCGTACGACGCGAAAGGCTGGCATTCCTCGCATGAACCGACCGCACCCGAACTCCCCCCTGGAGCTCCCCGCCGACGACCGGTCGACGAGCCCGGTCACCGGCTGCACCCGCGCGCACTGGGAGGCGGCGGCGGACGGACTCCTGAAGGCCGCCTGGCAGTGGGCCACCCCCGGCAGCGCACTGCTCGACCTGCCGGGACGCCCCTCCGCGTCCGGGGTCCGCTCCGACGGCCTGGAGGGCTACGCGCGCACCTTCCTCGCCGCCGCGTTCCGGGTCGCCGGCGCGGACGGCAAGGACCCGCACGGCTGGCTCGACCGGTACGCGGACGGGCTCGCGGCCGGTACCCGTACGCCGGGCCGGGACGACGCCGAGTCCTGGCCGCTGATCCGCGACCACTCCGTGTTCGGCCAGCCCATGGTGGAGTCCGCCTCGGTCGCCATCGGGCTGCGGCTCACCCGGCCGTGGCTCTGGGACCGGCTGGACCCGGCGGTGCAGGACCGTGCCGAGGAGTGGCTGCGCGGCGCCCTGCGGCACACCCCCGCACCGAACAACTGGTACCTGTTCCCCTACTCGGTGGCCGGTTTCCTGGAGTCGGTGGGGCGCGGCGACGCGGAGACGGCCCGTGCCAGGGAGCGGGCACTCGATCTGCTGGAGGGCTGGTATCGCGGCCAGGGCTGGTACGCGGACGGCGACGGCCGGGCCTTCGACCACTACAACGGCTGGGCGCTGCACCTCTACCCGGTGCTGGACGCCCATCTGTCGGGTGACCCGGAGCTGTCCGCGCACTACGGGGCGCGGCTGCGCGAGCATCTGGAGAGCCTCTCGCTGCTGTTCGGCGGGGACGGTGCGCCGATCCACTTCGGCCGTTCGCTGTCCTACCGGTTCGCGGCCGGTTCGGCGGTCGGGCTCGGCGCGCTGACCGGGCACACCCCGCTGGCGCCGGGCGCGTCCCGGCGGGTGATCAGCGGGGCGCTGCGCTACTTCCTGGACCGCGGCGCGACCGGCACCGACGGACTGCTGAGCCTGGGCTGGCACGGGCCGCACGACGCGACGCTCCAGCCCTACTCGGGCCCGGCCTCCCCCTACTGGGCGTCCAAGGCCTTCGTCTCGCTGCTCGCCCCGGCGGACCACCCGCTGTGGACGGCCACCGAGGAGCCCGCCCCGAGCGAGGGGCCCGACCGGGTCCTCGCGCTGCCCGCGCCGGGACTGCTCGTCCAGTCCACCCGGGCGGACGGGATCGTGCGGCTGCACAACCACGGCAGCGACCATGTCCGGCCGCACGAGGGCGAGTCGGCGGTGCAGGACGATCCGCTGTACAGCCGTCAGTCGTACTCGACGGTCACCGGCCCGACCGCGCGGGGGAACGCCGCCGACAACCATTTCGCCGTCGTCGTCGGCGGGGCCCGCAGCGGCCGCCGTGCCATCCGTCCGCTCGGCGCGGGCGGCGGCGACGGCTGGGGCTGGGCCGCCTCCTGGCACCGGCCGGTGTTCACCGGCGGTGCGCCGATGGTGCCGGGGCTGCGGGTGGAGAGCGTGACCGTGGTCCGCGGCCGGTACGAACTGCGGGTGCACCGGGTGCTGGGCGCTCCGTCCGGCGCCCGGGTGGAGCAGACGGGCTGGGCGACCGGTCCCGGGTCCGCGGTCTCGTCGGCCCTGCTCGGTCTGCACGGCTGGGAGTCACGGGACGAGGTGCGGGCCCCGCAGGGCACGGCGTACACGCCCTGGGCGGTGCTGCCCCGGCTGGGCGCGGACGCGGAGGGCACGGTGGTGCTGGTCGCGCTCGCCTCGCTCACCGCGGAGCCCGGCGCGGCCGCGCTCGACGCGGTGGTGAGCGGGGTGAGCGTCGACGGGGACACGGTCGAGGTGTGCTGGGCCGAGGACGCGGCGACGACCCGTATCGGATTCGGGCCGGTGACGGTGACGGTCGAGCACGGCTGAGGCCGGACCGGGGCGGGGGGACGCGGCGGCGCACCCCCGCCTCCTCATACGTCCGTGCGGATGACGACCGCCAGGGTGCGGGGGCCGTGTACGCCCTCCACCCGTTCCAGCTCGATGTCCGAGGTGGCCGACGGTCCGCTGATCAGCGTCGTCGGCCGCTCGGGCACCAGCCGGGCCACCGCCTCCGGGACGCCCACCTGCACGGTCGACAGATCGACGACGCAGACATGGAGGTCGGGCACCAGGGACAGCGCGCGGCGCCCCTGGTCGGGCGATCCGTCCAGGAAGATCGTGCCGGTCTCGGCGCAGCTGACGGCCGAGGCCGTGACGACACCGTCGAGGGCGTCGAGCCGCGGCGCCGGGATATCGGCGGAGTCCTGCTGGACCTCGCCGTCGTGGGCGGTCAGCCACCGCGGGTCGAGCCCGGCGGGCACCCCGATCCGGCGGGCGCCCCGCTCCCGGAGCACCTCGGCGACGACCTCGGCGGTCCGGTCGGCGGTGCAGGGGTGGACCTGGGCCTTGTAGTCGACGAGCCGGTCGGTGAACAGGGCCAGGCGCTCCGCGTCGGGCAGGGTCCGGCCGGTGCGGTAGGCACGCGGGACCGGGGTGTCGGTGGCGGGCGCGAGGGCCAGGGCGTCCCGGACGCGGCCGAGCACCGTTTCGCGGGCGGTCGTCACTTCTCCTCCTCCTGCTGGTGGTTACGCGTGTGTTCATCGGCGGCCGCCCGCATCGCCGCCGTGCCCTCGGCCGAGGCCAGCCAGGAGCGGAAGGTCTGCTTGGGCGGGGCCGGGGTGTCCCGGCTGTCGCTCCACCCGTTGAACGGCGGCGGCAGGTGGGAGATCTTCCTGTCCCGCCCGGCGATGACGCGGCCGAGCCCCGACGCCTTCTGCGCGGCGGTGAAGAGCTTCGGCTTGCTCATCACCCCGGCCGCCGCCTTCATGGCGAGCTTCTCGGCCGTGGTGCCGGACTGCTCGGTGTGCTGGTGGCGCAGCTCGACCAGCAGCGACGGGATGTCGATCTTGACCGGGCAGGCGTCGAAACAGGCCCCGCAGAGGCTGGAGGCGTACGGCAGCGAGCTGTTGGGGTCGTCCTTGGCGGCGTGCATACCGGCGAGCTGCGGAGTGAGGACGGCGCCGATCGGCCCGGGGTAGGTCGATCCATAGGCGTGGCCGCCGGCGCGTTCGTACACCGGGCACACGTTGAGACAGGCCGAGCAGCGGATGCAGTTGAGCGCCTCGCGGCCGATCCGGTCCGCGAGAGCGGCGGTGCGCCCGTTGTCGAGGAGCACCAGATGGAAGGTCTGCGGCCCGTCGCCGGGGGTGACCCCGGTCCACATCGAGGTGTACGGGTTCATCCGCTCGCCGGTGGAGGAGCGCGGCAGCAGTTGCAGGAAGACCTCCAGGTCCTGATAGCGCGGCAGCACCTTCTCGATGCCCATCACGGTGATCAGGGTGTCGGGCAGGGTCAGGCACATCCGCCCGTTGCCCTCCGACTCGACGACGGACAGGGTGCCGGTCTCGGCGATACCGAAGTTGGCTCCGGAGACGGCCACCTTCGTCGTCATGAACTTCTCGCGCAGATAGGCGCGGGCCGCGGCGGCGAGATGCGCGGGCACGTTGTCCAGGGACGGGTCGACGCCCGGGATCTCCTTGAGGAAGATCTCCCGGATCTCGTCCCGGTTGCGGTGGATCGCGGGCACCAGGATGTGCGAGGGCTTGTCGTGGGCGAGCTGCACGATGAGCTCGGCGAGGTCCGTCTCGTACGGGGTGATGCCGATGGATTCGAGGTGCTCGTTGAGACCGATCTCCTGGGTGGCCATCGACTTGACCTTGATGACCTCCTCGCTCCCGGTCTCCTTGACCAGCCGCGCGACGATCTCGTTGGCCTCGGCGCCGTCCCGTGCCCAGTGGACGGTGCCGCCGCGTTCGGTGACCTTGCGCTCCAGCTCCTCAAGGAGTTCGGGGAGCCGGTTCATGGTGTCGGTCTTGATAGCCGATCCCGCGTCGCGCAGCTCCTCCCAGTCGGGTAGTTCGCCGGTGACGTTGAGGCGTTTGGCGCGGATGGTGTGGGTGGCGCGGCCGAGGTTGCGGCGCAGCTGTTCGTTGCCCAGGTCGTCGTGGGCCGCCGCGGGGAACGTGCGGTCGCCGCGGAGATTGCCCGTCCCGTACGGGGAGCGGGGCGGTGTCGCGGGCATGCCGAGAAAGGTGCTGCTCATCGGGCGGCCTCCATCGGGAGATGCGGCGAGGTGCGGGTGGCGGAGAGGATCTGCGCCAGGTGCAGGGTGCGGGTGCCGGAGCTGATCCGGGAGAGTCCGCCGCCGATGTGCATCAGACAGGACGAGTCGCCGGCCGTGCACACGCCGGCCCCGGTGGTGGCGATGTTGCGCATCTTGTCCTGGAGCATCGCGGTCGACGTGTCGGCGTTCTTCAGGGCGAAGGTGCCGCCGAATCCGCAGCAGGCGTCGGCCTCCGGCAGCTCGACCAGATCGATCGAGTCGACGGCCCGCAGCAGCCGCAGCGGCTTGTCACCGACCCTGAGCATGCGCAGGGAGTGACAGGTGGGGTGGTACGTGACCCGGTGCGGGAAGTACGCGCCGACGTCGGTGGCGTCCAGCACGTCGACGAGGAACTCCGACAGCTCGTACGTCTTCGCCTTGACGGTGGCGACACCCGAGCGCAGCGCCGCGTCACCGTACCGTTCGGCGATGATCTCGTGCTGATGGCGGACCGAGCCGGCACACGATCCGGACGGCATGACGACGGCCTCGATGGAGGCGTCACCGAACTGCTCGGCGAAATTACGGACGAGCGGGACGGGTTCGCGCTGGTAGCCGGTGTTGACGTGCATCTGGCCGCAGCAGGTCTGCCCCGGCGGGAACACCACGTCGTGCCCCAGGCGGGCCAGCAGCACCGCGGTGGATTTCACCGCCTCGGGGAAGAGCGTGTCTCCCAGACAGGTGGCGAAGAGTCCGATGCGCATGGGTCTCCCCGATCGTTTCTCGGCGTGATGTGCGGTGCGTGGCGCTGAGTGCGTGGCGTTTGTCGCGTGACGCGGTGCATGACGTACCGCTTGCTTTATGGTCCGACCATACTATCCTCAAGCCGGAACGGATAAGAGGTCAACCCGCGCGGACGGCTGGTCTCCGCTCGCGCCGGCCCACGCAGAAGCCGCCGCGGCGCCCCCAGGGGGCATCGCGACGGCTCGGGTCAGGGGTCAGGGAGTGACGGCTCGGGTCAGGGGCCAGGGAGTCAGGGGTCAGTCGGCGGGCTTCTCGTCGACCAGCGTGCCGTGCAGCCCGCGGATGTGCGCCTCGACGACATCGGCCGCCCGCGCCCCCTCGCCCGCGCGCACCAGGCGCAGCAGCTCGATGTGGTCGGCGTTGAGCGCGGCGGCCGTGGCCGGCCAGTCCTCCGCCGCCTCCAGGGCACGCAGGATCAGCGGCCGGACCGACTCCCGCACCGCGGAGGTGAGCGTGGAGGTCAGCTCGTTGCCGGAGCCGCGGGCGATCCTGACGTGGAACCGGGTGTCCAGGTCGTTGAACTCCGGCACGTCGACATCCGGCTCCCCCATCCGCACGACCAGCGCCTCGGCCTCGTCCAGATCGGCCGCGGAGGCGTGCCGCGCGGCGGCCTCGAAGCTGGACCGCTCCAGGACCACGCGCGCCTCCAACACGTCCTCCAGGCTGTAGCTGCCCAGGGCGAAGTGGAGCCTGAGCAGCCGGCCGAGGGCGCCTTCGGGGTTACGGACGATCCGCGCCCCGGCGTCCGGACCCCGGCCCGGCTGGGCCACCAGGACACCGATGGTCTCCAGCACCCGCAGCGCCTCTCGCAGCGCGGACCGGCTCACGCCGAGGACCGGGGCGAGCTCCCGCTCGGGCGGCAGCCGGTCGCCGGCCTTGAGCTCGCCGGCGAACACCCGCTGCTCGATGCTCTGGAGCACCAGCTCATGCGTGCGCGCCTGCCGTACGGGCTGCCATTCGACGGGCATCCGTCACCCCCTGCCGCGGCCGGAGCCGTTCACCGGGCCGGCCGCTCTTGTCCGAATCTCCAACTATGTCACACAGGACATGTGGTCGGACCAGAACGAGTACCGCCCCCCTCCGGGCGTCCCTCAGTACGTCACGACGATGCGGCGGGCCACACCGTCCACCCGCACCCGGCCGCCGTAGGGAATGATCAGCTGAGGGTCCGTGTGGCCCAGGTCGACATCGAGGACGGCCATGGTCTCGGGGGCGTACTCCGCCAACGCCCGCAGGACCGACTGCCGTTGCAGTGCGCGGTACTCCGCCCCCTTCTCGGCTCCCAGCGGGCTCTCGAAGGACCAGTTCTTCGCCCGCGCCATCAGCAGCGCGGGGAACTGCTTCAGGAGTCCCCGCTCCCCCATGTTCCGCAGGATCCGGTACACCACGTCAGCACCCGGCATCTCCTCCGACGTCTCGAGGAACAGCACCCGGCCCGCCATCAGCAGCCAGGACAGGATCTCCGGATTGCCGCCCCAGCTCGCCCCCTCGACCACCCGGCCGGCGTTGTGCCAGATCCAGTCGTCGGCGGGCAGCATGCCGGGTTCGCGGTCGAAGGTCCGCGGGTTCTCCCAGCGGCCGTTGACGCTGCCGGTCTCCTTCGCCGGGGTGAGCTCACGGTCCTCGTGGGTGAAGAGCGCCGCCCGCAGCGAGTCGGCCGTCAGCGGGTGCATCGCGCCGGGGCGTCCCAGCTCGGCCATCACCGATCCGCCGTGGTAGCCGACGATGCCCAGGTCCTCCAGGAACACCAGCAGATTGGTGCAGTCGCTGTAGCCGAAGAACGGCTTGGGGTTGGCCCGCAGCAGTTCCCGGTCCAGGTACGGCAGCACGGTGATCTGGTCATCGCCGCCGATGCTGGAGATGACCGCCTTGATCCCGGGGTCGGCGAAGGCCGCGTGGATGTCGGCGGCCCGCTCCTGGGGCGAGGAGCCCATCTTCCGGGTGCACGGGTACTCCACCGGTTCCAGCCCGAACTCCTCGCGGAGTCTGCGCAGTCCCAGCTCGTGCGGGAGCGGGAGGATGCCGGGAAGCCCGGACGAGGGGGACAGCACGGCGACGCGGTCACCCGGCCGGGGCTTGGCGGGATAGTCAGGGGTCCTCATTCGCGGAACGTAGACGGCGAGCCGACGATCGTCCGCCGAATTTCCCTGTGCGCTAAGGGGAGTTGATCGGCGTGCCCTGGTGGAAGTAGAGCCGCCAGCGCGACCCCGTCCGCCGCCAGATCGAATTGCGCCGCACCCTGCGGCCGTCACGCTCCGTCGTGAACGTCAGATGGACGAGGCCGGGGGCCAGCAGCACACCGGACATGCCGGTGGCGGCGGCCGGGACGGGAACGCCCTCGGCGTCGGCGTCGGCGTCGGCGTCGGCGTCGGCGTCGGCGTCGGCGTCGGCGTCGGCGTCGGCGTCGGCGGAGGTGACGACGAGGATCGACACCCTGTCGTACCGCCGCCCGGACGCGCCGAACTCGGTGAACTCCGGGTCGAGGAGTTCGGTCACCGCGTCGGGCCGGGCCCGCACCCGCGGATCGAGCAGCCGCAGCTCCCCCTCGATCGCGGCCCGCACGGACCGCTCCTCCTCATCGTTTCCGCTCATACGGAAACCCTAGGGCCTTTCGTCCCGATCCCCTGGGCCCGCACGGCCGATTCCCCCTGCGGTCAGGCCAGCACCAGCAGGTCCATCCAGCTGACGGCCGGCCGGTCCGGCTCCTGCGCCGCGGCCCGCCTCAGCCGCCGCATCCCGCACTCGAACTCCTCGTCCGTCAGGGCTCGGAGTTTCGTGTCGATGTCGCGCCGGATCCGGTCCGCGAAGACGGACAGGCTCGGCGCGCTCTCCTGCGGCACCGCGTGCAGCGCGACCCGGGTGAAGCCGGCGGCGGCGAACGCCGCGCAGGTCTGCTCGACGGTCGGATAGCCGTCGACGATGCGCGCGGTCCCGGGGAAGAACCGCACTCGCAAGTCCCGCGTGCACCGGCCGGGGAACGAGTTGCGGATCAGCACCGGCGCCCCCGGCTTCACTACCCTGCGTATCTCCCGTGCCGCGGCGGGCAGATCGTCGATGTGGTGGACGACCGATCCGAGCCAGGCCGCGTCCGCGCATCCGTCCGGCACCGGCAGCGCCTCGGCCCGGCCGTCCAGCACCTCGATGTCCGCGGTCCGCGGGATCAGCGCGCGCATGGCGGCGGCCGGCTCCACCGCCAGCACCCGCACCCCGAACCAGTCGGCGAACGCGGCCGAAAAGGCCCCCGTGCCGGCCCCGACGTCCAGGACGACCGCCCCCGGCGCCAGTGGCACCTCCGTCGCGACGGCCGCGCGCCATGCGGTGAGTCCGTCGCGCGGTACCTCCCGGGCGGTCCGGTACTCCTCGGCGAACCGACGGTCTGGAGCAGTCGCTTCCATGTGCCCTCAATCCTGGCGTGGCCGACGGACCGGGCGAATCACTGCCTCAGGTCCACCTCGCTCCGTCGCGGATGCTAGCGAGCTTCGCCATCAATTGTCTAGACCATAATCAGGTCCGGAGCGGGGTCGGTCGGGCCGGAACCGCTCATCCAATTCATCCGGTTCACCTGGTTCATCGGATTCTCACGCAACCCGGCTACGGTGGCTGCCGTGACGCAGACGAGCCCGCCCGGCTGGCATCCAGACCCCGGGTACACAGGATTTGGCCCCATCCAGGAACGCTGGTGGGACGGCAGTCAGTGGACCGATCACCTCCGCGTGCCGCCGGCGACCGTCCGCAGCCGCCGGATACGCATCGGTGCCGGCATAACCGCCGGCGTGGTGGTACTCGCCGCCATCGGCGGCGGCGTGTACCTGCTGACCGACGACTCCGGCAAGAAGACGGAGAACACGGCCACCTCACCGTCCACCTCGCCCTCCCCCGCGCCCAGCCGTCAGCCCGGCGCACCGGGCGGCAGCGGTGGCAGCAACGGCGGCGGGAACGAGAGCCCCGAGCAGCAGCCGCAGATCGAGGACGGTTACGCGACGGACCTGGCGAGCGGGATCAGCATCCCGGTCCCTGACGGCTGGAAGGGCGAGTCGGGCATGGGCGCGGGGGTGACCACGGGTTCGTACGCCTGCCCAGGGGACACCGAGCAGAAGTGCGTCCGCGGCGGAGTGTTCTCCGTACCGGCCGAGGCGCTGAAGCTGACCACCAAGACCGCGAAGGCCACGGCCGAGAAGGACATCGCCGCCAACGCGAAGGAATCGTACGGCGAGAAGGTCTACGGCGGCATCACCTCGCACCAGGAGCTGAAGTCCGAGGCGGTCACGGTTGCCGGTCAGCAGGGCTACCGGGTGCGCTGGAAGGTCGTGACGAAGGACGGCGACGACGGGTACGTCGAGTCGCTGGCCTTCCCCTCCCCGCACGCCGATAACATGCTGATCGTCGTCCGTTCGGGCTTCGACATCAACACCAAGGCGCCCGCCCTGTCCGTCCTGGACGACATCACCAAGGGCATCAAGGCCGCTTCGGGCACGGGTTCCGGCCCCGGCACCACGGCATAGTCACTCCCGCGGGGGCGCCGAACGGCCCGGGTGAGTACCCGGGCCGCCCGGACTGAGTACGCCGACCGATCCGGCACCGGTCCGTCGCTGCTCGAATGGGACCATGGCTCCCGACGCACCGCGCCCCCGCATGCAGCACGTCACCAGTGCCGGCACCACGCTGGCAGTCACCCTGGCTCCGCTGGTGATCGGGGTCCTGCTGGCCCGGACGATGGCCCTGGACCCCCATACGCCCGTGAACGCGCTGATCACCCGGGGCGGCCGGGGCGCGGGCATCTCGCCCGCCGAGTGGCGCGGCTGCGGCCGGCGCGCGCTCCGGCGGTGCCGCAGGACCCGGAAGCCCCGAACGCCTCCCGGTGCCCTTCGCTGCGGCACAGCAGACGACGCCTCCCAGTTCGCTCCGCTGTGACACGGATCCGTCCCCGGACGGCTACGGCCCGGCGACAGCACCGGCCTCCCCCGGAAAAGCGGTTCCCTCACCCGTACCCGCTTCACTAGACTCGCCGTGAAATCGCGCGCCGTTCATCACGTCCCGGCGCGCACCGTGACCAGTGAGGGGAGACCCGCCGTGCGCTACCGCACCGCTGTCGTCGTTCCCCTGTCGCGGTACGAGGTGATCCTGGTGTCTACCCCGGCCCGGCGCCGGCTGCGCGGCCGGCCCCGGACACCCGTGACGAACACCTGAACCCTGTCCGTTTTCTGACGGACCGTCATTGCGGCGACGCCCCGTGCGGCGCGCCGCGCCCAAGGGTTCCGCGGGCCTGGACACAGGCCTCTTCGTCCGGTGATCGCGCCGTCTTCTTCCGGATCATCCCGAAGGGCCACGGACCGTGCGTACCGAACTGAACCGTCATCTCACCAGCGCACTGAACGGCGTTCGCAACCTGGGCATCCTCGCCCACGTCGATGCCGGCAAGACGACCGTCACCGAACGCATCCTCTACGCCACCGGCACCACCCACAAGCGCGGCGAGGTCCATGACGGCACGACCATCACCGACTTCGACTCGCAGGAACGCGACCGGGGCATCACCATCTTCGCCGCTGCGGTGAGTTGTACGTGGGCGGACCACCGGATCAACCTGATCGACACCCCGGGGCACGTCGACTTCGCCGACGAGGTCGAGCGTTCGCTGCGGGTGCTCGACGGTGCGATCGCGGTGTTCGACGCGGTCGCGGGTGTGGAGCCGCAGAGCGAGTCGGTGTGGCGTCAGGCCGACCGGCACGCCGTGCCGCGCATCGCCTTCGTCAACAAGCTCGACCGTGTGGGCGCCGATCTCGACGCGGCGGTCGCGTCGATCCGGGAACGGCTGCACACGGTCCCGTTGGTGGTCCAGCTTCCGATCGGGGACGAGGAGCGGTTCACCGGAGTGGTGGATCTGCTGCACATGCGGGCACTGGTCTGGGCCGACGGCTGTGACACGTACGAGGAGGGGGAGGTGCCCGATGCGCTGCGGGAGGAAGCCCAACGGCGCCGGCGGCTGCTGGAGGAGACGGTGGCGGAGCTCCATCCGGTCGCCCTGGAGGAGTTCTGCGCGCGGTCCACACTCTCCGCAGGGACGCTGGCCGCGGCGTTGCGCGATCTGACCCACAGCGGTGAGGGGGTCGTCGTGCTGTGCGGTTCCGCCTACCGCAACCGCGGTATCGAGCCGCTGCTGGAGGCGGTCGTGGCCTATCTGCCTTCTCCGCTGGACGTGCCGCCCGTACGCGGCACACTCGGCGACGAGGTGCGGGAGCGGGCCGCTGATCCGGCGGCTCCGTTCGCCGCGCTGGCGTTCAAGGTGACCGCGACCGCGACGGGACGGCTGACCAGTCTGCGGGTGTACTCGGGCACGCTCAGGAAGGGGGACACAGTGCTGGACGCGGGTGCGCGGCGCAGCGAGCGCGTCGGCCGGATTCTGCGGGTCCAGGCGGACCGGCATGTCGATGTGGAGGAGGCGGTGGCCGGGGACATCGTCGCGGTGGTCGGTCTCAAGGCCGCCCGCGCCGGCGCCACCCTGTGCGCGCCGGATGCCCCGTTGGTCCTCGAGCCGCCCGGCGTGGCCGATCCGGTCGTGTCGGTCGCGGTCGAGGCCGGCCGGAGCACCGACACGGAGCGGCTGATGTCGGCACTGGCGCGGCTGGCCGAGGAGGACCCGTCGCTGGCGGTGCGGACGGACCCCGAGACGGGGCAGACGGTGCTCTCGGGCATGGGTGAACTCCATCTGGAGGTGGCGGCGGAGAAGATCCGCCGCGCCCATGGGCTGGAGGTCCGGGTCGGCCGGCCGCAGGTCGCCTTCCGGGAGACGGTCGTGCGCGGTGTGTCGGGTCTGGCGTACCGGCACGTCAAGCAGGACGGCGGCGCTGGGCAGTTCGCCCATGTCGTCCTCGACGTCGAGCCGTTGGGGTCCGCCGATGGTCAGGACGGCGAGGGCGGGGCGGAGTTCGTGTTCCGCTC
Organism: Streptomyces sp. NPDC050423; assembly: GCF_040655445.1. Classification (NCBI taxonomy): domain Bacteria; kingdom Bacillati; phylum Actinomycetota; class Actinomycetes; order Kitasatosporales; family Streptomycetaceae; genus Streptomyces; species Streptomyces sp. NPDC050423. The sequence goes on along the minus strand of NZ_JBFAJY010000031.1, from coordinate 47,634 downwards.
GGCCGTCGTCGGCGGCGGGGTGCCACAGGAGTACGTCCGGGCGGTGGCGGCCGGCTGCCGGGACGCCCTGGTCGAGGGTCCGGTGGGCGGGCATCCGGTGACCGGGGTGCGGGTGACGCTGACCGATGGCGCCACCCACCCCAAGGACTCCTCGGAGCCGGCCTTCCGCACCGCCGGGCGGTTCGCGCTCCGGGAGGCGCTGCGTGCCTGCGCGATGGTGCTGCTGGAACCGGTGGCCGAGGTCACGGTCACCGTGCCCGACGACGCCGTCGGCGGGGTGCTCGGCGACCTGGCCGCACGGCGTGGCCAGGTGTCCGGCTCCACCGCGCGGCCCGGTACGGCAGTGATCACGGCGACCGTGCCGCTGGCCGAACTGTTCGGTTACGCGACCCGGCTGCGCAGCCGGACCCAGGGACGCGGGACGTTCACCACCCGGGCCACGGGCTACGCCCCGGCGCCGAAGACGGCACCGAGCACGGCGCCGGCACGGTAGTCCGCGCGACCGGTCCTGTGTGCGGGCACCTCCAGGGCTGCCCGCACACGGGGTGGGACGGCCGGGTCAGATCACGGGGACGGGGAAGGTCGGGTACTCCACCCCGGAGACGTGCTGGACGACCCGGACCACCTGGCAGGAGTAGCCGAACTCGTTGTCGTACCAGAGGTAGAGGATCGCGTTGTCGCCGTCGACCTGGGTGGGGCCGGCGTCGACGATCGAGGCGTGGCGCGAGCCGATGAAGTCGCTGGAGACCGCGTCCGGGGCGGTGGTGAAGTCGATCTGGCGCTTGAGCGGCGACGTGAGCGACACCTCGCGGAGGTGGTCGAGGACCTCGGCGCGGGTGGTCTCGCGCCCCAGCTTCAGGCTGAGGATCGCGATCGAGACGTCCGGCACCGGGACCCGGATCGAGCTTCCGGTGATCGTCGCGTCGAGGTCGGGCAGCGCCTTGGCCACGGCGGATGCCGCACCGGTCTCGGTGATGACCATGTTGAGCGGCGCCGAGCGGCCGCGACGGTCGGAGCTGTGGTAGTTGTCCAGCAGGTTCTGGTCGTTGGTGAACGAGTGGATCGTCTCCACGTGACCGCGCAGGACGCCGTACTCGTCCGCCATCGCCTTCAACGGCGGGACGATCGCGTTGGTGGTGCAGGAGGCGCAGGAGATGATCTGCTCGTCCGGCTTGATCATGTCGTGGTTGACGCCATGGACGACGTTGGGGACGTCGCCCTTGCCCGGCGCGGTGAGGACGACCTTGGCGACGCCGGGGCGCAGGTGCTGCGACAGTCCCTCGCGGTCGCGCCACCTGCCGGTGTTGTCGATGAGGACGGCGTCCTTGATCCCGTACGCCGTGTAGTCCACCGTCGTCGGGTCGTCGGAGTAGATGACCTTGATCTCGTTGCCGTTGGCGATGATCTTGTTGTTCGCCTCGTCGACGGTGATCGTGCCCTGGAACTGGCCGTGGATCGAGTCACGGCGCAGCAGTGAGGCGCGCTTGACGATGTCCTGGCCGGCCGCCTTGCGGACGACGATGGCACGCAGTCGCAGGCCGTTGCCGGAGCCGGCCTTCTCGATGAGCAGCCGGGCGAGAAGGCGGCCGATGCGGCCGAATCCGTAGAGGACGACATCGCGCGGCTCGCGGCGCTCGATCTTGTCGGCCCCCGTGGCGCCGGCGACGGCTCCGGCGGTGAACTCCGCCTCGGAGAGACCGCGGTCGTCGGTCCGGTACATCGCGGCGAGCATCCCGATGTCGATCTGGGAAGGGCCTAGATCCAGGGTGGTGAGTGCCTTCAGGAACGGCAGCGTCTCGGTGACCGAGAGTTCCTCACCGGCGATCTGCCGGGCGAACCGGTGGGTCTTGAGGATGCTGACCACCGACTTGTTCACCAGGGAGCGGCTGTGCAGCAGGACGGTGACGTCCCGCTCCCGGTGCAGCTTCCCGATGATCGGGATCATCGACTCCGCGATCTCCTCGCGGTTCTTCCAGTTGGTGAACGAGTCGTCATTGACAGTCACAGGTTTATCTTTCGAGCTAGGGGGCGCTCATATGGTAACCCGCTGTTGTTTCGATCATCCAAACGGTGTCACCCACGGCCGTCCGCCGCCCTGGATCGCGTACACACGGGCAGACATGAGGTGGTGTTCCCGGGGACGGACCTGGCCGGCTGACGGCGTCACCGGGGCGGGGTGGGTTCCGCCAAGCACTTGTTCTGACATATACACGTACAGAGCTTGAGTCGAATGTGCGGCATAATGAACGCGTGGCACAACGTCTTGAGGAGCCCACATGGAGTCGATCGCCAGGCTGATCACCATCGACCGAAGCAGCCCGGTGCCGCTGTACTTCCAGGTCGCACAGCAGCTTCAACAACTCATCGAGTCCGGCACGCTGGCGCCGGGGACGCGGCTGGAGAACGAAATCTCTCTCGCGGACCAGTTCGGACTCTCCCGCCCGACCATGCGCCAGGCCATGCAGCACCTGGTGGACAAAGGGCTGCTCGCACGCAAGCGGGGCGTGGGCACCCAGGTCGTCAACAACCGGGTACGCAGGCAGATCGAGCTGACCAGTCTGTTCGAGGACCTCAGGCGCGACGGCCGGCGGCCGCGCACCGAATTGCTGTCGATGCGGACCGTGCCCGCCTCCGCCGAGGTCGCGGCCGCCCTCAAGCTCGATCCCGGCGCCGACACCGTGGCGCTGCGCAGGCTGCGTTACGCGGACGACGAGCCCATAGCGGTCATGGAGAACCACCTGCCGGCGGGCCTCCTGGGTCTGACCGAGGAGGAACTCACCGGGCACGGCCTCTACGAACTGCTCAGGCGGGCCGGTATCGCCCTGCGGACCGCCGACCAGACCATCGGGGCACGCCGGGCCACCGCGGCGGAGTCCCGGCTGCTGGGCGAGTCCCGCGGCGGCACCCTGCTCACCATGGAGCGCACGGTCCTCGGAGACGCGGGGCGGCCGGTGGAGTTCGGCTCGCACCTCTACCGGGCGTCCCGCTATTCGTTCGAGATGACGCTGATCGCGCACTGAACCGTGCTGCCGGGCATCGGCGACCGCCCTCGCGTCAGCAGCCGGGGCTCCGGGCGTTGAGCCGGGCGGCCTGGTACGTCAGGTGGTCGCGCTCGGCGAGATCGGTCGCCTTCCGGGCAGCCTCGGCGTACAGCCGTGCCGCCGTCGCGTGGTCGCCGTCGCGCTCATGGAGGTACGCGGCCACCGCGGCGTACCGGGGCAGTGAGTCGTCCAGCGCCGCGAGCGCCGCCAGGCCTGCGCGCGGTCCGTCCGCCTGGCCGACGGCCACGGCACGGTTGAGCCGGGCGACCGGGCTGTCGGTCAGCCGGACGAGTTCGTCGTACCACTCGACGATCTGCACCCAGTCGGTCTCCTCGGCGGTGGGCGCGTCGGCGTGGAGCGCCGCGACGGCTGCCTGGGCCTGGAACTCGCCCAGCCGGTCACGGGCGAGGGCCGCCTGGAGGATCTCGACACCCTCGGCGATCAGCTCGGTGTCCCACCGGCCGCGATCCTGCTCGGCCAGTGGGACCAGGCTGCCGTCGGGCGCGGTCCGGGCGGCGCGCCGGGCCTGGTGGAGCAGCATGAGTGCGAGCAGCCCCGCCACCTCGGGGTGGTCGATCGCGGCCGCGAGCTGCCGGGTGAGCCGGATGGCCTCGGCGGCGAGGTCGACGTCGCCGGAGTAGCCCTCGTTGAAGACCAGGTAGAGGACACGCAGCACGGTGGCGACGTCACCGGGCCGGTCGAACGACACACCGGAGACGGTGCGCTTGGCCCGGCTGATGCGCTGCGCCATGGTCGCCTCGGGCACCAGGTAGGCCTGGGCGATCTGGCGGGTGGTCAGCCCCCCGACGGCACGCAGCGTGAGCGCGACGGCGGACGACGGCGTCAGCGACGGGTGCGCGCACAGGAAGTAGAGCTGGAGCGTGTCATCCACCGCGGAGGCGAGTCCGGGCGCCGGCTCCTCGCCGAGGAGATCCTCACGCCGTCGGCGGGCGGTGTCCGCCCGCGCCGCGTCGAGGAACCGGCGCCAGGCCACGGTGACCAGCCAGCCCTTCGGGTCCCGCGGCCGGTCGGCCGGCCAGACGCGGACGGCCTCGGCCAGCGCGTCCTGCACGGCGTCCTCGGCCGCTGCGAAGTCGGCTCCGCGGCGGACGAGGATCCCGAGCACACTCGGCGTGAGGCTCCGGAGCAGGGCTTCGTTCATCGACGAGGTCACTCCGTGACGGTGGGCCGCGCGGTCAGGAACGGGCGCAGCTCAAGCCACTCGTGGATGGGTTTCCCGCCTGCCCCGGGGGCGGCCGACAGTTCCCCGGCCAGCTCGAGCGCGCGCTCGTAGCTGTCGACGTCGATCACCATCCAGCCGGCGATGAGGTCCTTGGTCTCCGCGAACGGCCCGTCGGTGACCGGCGGGCGGCCCTCGCCGTCGTACCGGACGAACGTCCCCTCGGGGGCGAGCGCCTGGCCGTCGACGAACTCGCCGGTCCCCTCCAGCCGGGCCGCGAAGTCGTTCATGTACCGCATGTGGGCCGAGATCTCCTCCGGCGTCCACTGGTCCATGGGGACGTCGTTGACCGCGGCCGGGGCGCCGCGATAGTGCTTGAGAAGCAGGTACTTGGCCATGGTGTTCTCCTCGGCGCCGGTGCGAACCGTCTTTGCGGTCGCGTTCACTGCGGGGACGGAGCCGGTCGCGGGTTCTCGACATCGCCGGCCGATTTCTCTGGCTCTCATGGGCTGAGATCAGCGGTTTCCGGCCAACTGAATCACGAGAAGGCCTCGCGCGCGGGGTCCGGAGAGACGGAACGGCGGCTGTGTCCCGACGACGACTGCGTCCCGGCCCGGCCGCAAGTCTTTGCTGAAAAACCCTGCAACTTCTTGCCCCGATCGCGGTCGGCTGCTTGACTCACCTGCGATCAACGGTGGTTACCGGCCCGCCCCCCCTGTGCGAGAGGAACAGCGATGAGCAGCGAATACGACGTCCTCGTCCTAGGAGGGTCGGGCGTCGACACGATCGTGTACGTCCCCGAGCTGCCGCTTCCGTACGCCGACAGCTACATGATCCGGCCGGGCATCGAGACCCGCGCCGGACAGACCGGCGACTTCGTGGCGCTGGGCCTGAGCGCGCTGGGCCTGCGTACGCATCACCTCGACATGATCGGGGACGACCCCTGCGGCGATCTTGTCCGGGCCTTCCACCGGGACCACGGCATCGGGTTCACCGAAGTGCCCCTGCCCGGCGGGACGAAGCGGGCCGTCAATCTCGTGGGCCCCGACGGGCGGCGGCTCTCCCTCTACGACGACAGCCGCTCCCAGGAGTCCGACCGCCTGCCCGAGGAACTGGTCCGCTCCCTGGCGTCGGCCAGCCGCCACGCACACGTCGCCATCACGCATCCGTGCGCCTTCGCCCTCCCCCAACTGCGCGAAGCGGGTCTCACCGTCTCCACCGACCTCCACGACTGGGACGGCGAGAACCCGTATCACGAGCCGTTCGCCTACGGCGCGGACATCGTCTTCGTGTCCACGGCCGCCCTGGCCGACAAGGAGAAGACCATGCACCGGATCCTGGAGCGGGGGCGGGCCGAGGCCGTGATCGCCACCGCGGGGGCCGAGGGCGCGTACCTGCTGACCGCCGACGGGCCGGCCCACGTTCCGGCGGTCGAGCCGCGAAAGCCGGTGGTCGACTCCAACGGGGCGGGCGACGCCTTCGCGTCCGGCTTCCTCTTCGGCCGGCTGACGGGCGAGGACCTGGGCCGCTGCGCCCTCTACGGCTCGGTGGCAGGCGCGTACGCCTGCACCGTCCCGGCCACCGGGAGCGACGCCATCGACCGCGCCGGACTGATCGCTGAGACCGCCAGGCTGATGGGGTCCCCCGCGGCGGCCCGCACCGCCGCCGACGGACCCGTCGGCTCAAGAGGTACTGCGGCACCCTCGTGAGGAGTGCCGCAGCACTCGGCACCGACCAGGGACCCCAGCGCCTGGTGCGGCGGTTCGACGCTGTGAGACCCCCGGTGCCGCCCGTCGCCGTCGGGGCTGACGGGCGATGACAGTGCCGCGGCGTCGGGTGCGGGACGCCGCCGCCTCGCGTCCCGCCGGATCAGGACGGTGCGGACCGGCGTTTGTCCTTGACCACGAACAGGGCGACGAGCAGGGCGCATCCGACGAGGAACACCACCGCGGTGAAGGCACTCCGGACGCCTTCGGTCAGCACGTACTGCGCCGCGTGTGCGACGCGGACGCCCTGGCAGACGCCGGAACCGACACCAAGACGGCCACCGCCGAGATCGGCGCCAGCCTGCGTCACGCGCCGCAGATCCTTCTCGCCCGTGCGCAGGAGACCGGCGCCGTACGCGGTGACATCGGCGTCACCACACTGCTGGCACTGCTGGTGGGAGCGTCGCGCGCCCCCGCCTGCGCCGGGTGGGAAACGCCCGTACAGGCCAAGACCCTCAGCGTCGTCTTCGACGGGTTGCGGCCGCCCGCCGGCCGCTGACCCACGCGCACCGCCGCGGTCCGCGGCAGGCGTCCTTCAGACCTGCTTCAGCAGGGCCGCCGAGTACGGCCATTCGGGAATCGACGGCCTCTCGCACTGTCCCGCACGCCTCGCGAACGAGACGAAAGGAGAAGCAGGACGGACGCTGTGGATGTCCCCATGTCGTCATGTCGTAGGCCGGTACAGCGCTGCCGGGCCCGGCCGACGGCGATCAGCTCGGCTGGTCCCCGGTGTACCGGTAGATCTCGGCGCCGCTGTTGATGTGCCATACGGTGCCGTCGGCGCCGGCGGCGATGTCGGTGGCGGTGCCGGGGATCCTGATCCACGGGTTGGCGCCACTGGCGTCGTTGTTGGTGTACCGGTAGATGCTGCCGGCGGGATCGACACCCCACACGTTCGTCCGGGATCCCACCGCGATGCGCTTGAGGCTCCCGGAGACGCTCTTCCACGGATTCGAGCTGTCCTGGTCCCCGGTGTACCGGAAGACCTGGTTTCCACCGTTGACACCCCACACGGTGCCGTCGGCGCCCGCGCCGATGTCACTCAGCGCCCCCTGGATCTTGATCCACGGGTTGGCGTCATGGTTGGTGTACCGGTAGATGGCGTTGGCGGAGTCGACCCCCCACACGTTCGTCCTGGAGCCCGCGTCGATGCGGACCAGGCTGCCGGTGATGCTCGTCCACGGGTTCGCGGCCCCCTGGTCCCCGGCGTACCGGAAGATCTGGTTGCCACCGTTGACGCCCCATACCGTGCCGTCGGCCGCGGCACCGATGTCACTCAGTGCGCCCGGGATGTTGATCCACGGGTTGGCGTCGTAGTTCGTGTACCGGTAGATGGCGCTTGCCCCGTTCACGCCCCATACCGTCGTCCTGGAGCCCGCCGAGACCGCAGTGAGACTTCCCGCGACCTTCACCCAATCCGCCATGACCAAATCCCCTTCGTCGAACCGGTGTTGGCTGCCATTCTCGGTGGTCCGACGAGCCGATACAGGGGGTGAATACTTGTTCTTGCATGAAACAAGCCAGTAAATCAGCGTTTGGATCGCTATCTCCTTGCGGCGTTGGTACGGGAGCGGCTCGGCCTGGAGCATTCCGGCCGGAAGCGCTGTCGCTCCCGGAGGGGATCGACACAAGCGCCGGGTCGTGCCTCCTGCCGGGGCGGCCTCCCACCAGCCGGAGACGGAAGACCCGTTCACGACCAAGGGCCGCTTTCGGATACCCCCGAAACCGGCCCTGATCTACGACTGTCTCCAGTCGGGACGACAGGATTTGAACCTGCGACCCTGTGACCCCAGAAGTAGCAACCATCCCTTTTGTCCGCATATAAAGACAGAAATAATGGTATACAGCGTGCGGTGCCATGCATGCCGTTCAAGTGCGCGGATACCGTCTGGCCCCCACGACGCATGTCCCTGACGCGCGCGTCCAAGGGCTGCCGCCACGTCAAGTGGCTGGCTCGCCAGGGCTTGTCACGGCGTGAAACCTGGCAACCTTGCGCCTGAGCTCGCGGATGGTGTCATGCCATTGCCAGGAATCACTGCTGCACCACTGAAGCTCCGCCATCTTGAAGTGGCTGGTCAGCGGGGCGGCACGACCTCGTCCAGGACCCCGACGGCAACCCGGTGAACCTCACACAGCCGATCCCGGCCCGGTGACGCTGTTCCCGGGCATGTGCTGGTCGTGGGCTGCCTGCGGTAGAGATCAATTGCCTGTAACGGCCCCGATGTTCGTCAGGACGAGCAGCGCGCGAAACAAGTGGGTGGCGCGAGCGGGGTCAGTGCGGAGCTTGGTGAGGACCCGCCAGTTCTTCAGATGGGTGAAGCCGCGTTCGACCGGGGCGCGTCCGGCTGCCAGGACCCGGGTGGCCTCCTGCTCGGCGGATGCGAGCCTGCGGACACGGGTGACCTTGAAGCCGGTGACGACCACGGGATCGTCCCCGTCGTCGTCCAGGCCGACAGAGCCCAGGTCCGCCAGGGCGCCGGGGCCGGCAGCACGCAGGAGGGCCAGGACATGGTCGCGGCGGGCGGCGGTGACGTCGTGGGTGCGGCCGGGCCGGGCGGCCGATGTCCACACCAGACGGCCCCGCTCGTCGGTCGGCGCGAGAACGTGCAGGCTGTGGCGGCGATGCTTGTCGGAGTAGTTCCGGCGGTTCGCCTCTCCGGTACGGCGCTGGGTGGGGATCAGGGTGCCGTCGATCAGGACGACCTCCCCATCCCCCGCTTGGCGATCTTCTTCAAGGCGCGGGCCAGACGCGGGGCCCTCGCGTCGAGGAGGGCGATCAGCTCGTCCCGCCGGCGGCGGACTGTGGTGGCGGAGACGTCGTTGCCACCGGCCACGTCGGCCAGGCACTGGTCATGCCGGAGCACGGCGAGGACGATCACCGCGATCCTCACGGGCGGCAACGCCCGCCACTGGGAGCTCATGGCCTTCAGATGGCGGCGCGTCCGCCTCATCGCCCTGCTCGAAGGTGCCACGGACCTCGTTCAACCGGGCCTGCACGCCATCCGCCGCTCAGTGATCTCACCGAGCGGATTCTTCCCCCAGCCCGCATCCGGGACCGACGCGTCTGCGCACCGTTCGCACGGGGCCCCGTCAGGCAATCCATCGCGGGGTTCGTCGGTCACGTGGCACACAGGGCAGCCGCGGATCGGTCGGCTCGCCACCCCTGCCCCGTCCTGGCCCGTTATCGGCTACTCAGGGTATTTGTCAGCTTTTTTAGAGTGTTACGACATGTTTCTCCGCCGATCCATGCCATTTCTTAGGCGATCAATCGATCAGTACGACAATCATCTCGGCTTGAGGGAGTTCAGCATGCGCATTTCCGCTTCCGTCTGCGCCCGCAGTGTCCGTGTGGGCGGCTCCGTGGCTGCCGCGGTCGTCATCGCCGGAGCGACGCTGGCCGGCGCGTCCGCCGCCTACGCCGTCCCCGGCGACAGCGGTGACATCGACATCCGCTCGGTCGGCTGGAACTCACGCGGCGGTGCCGGGGTCGAAGTATGCAAGTTCGTCCTCGCCGCCAGCAACTTCGAGTCCTTCCCGGCCGTTCCTTGGACGATTACCGCGCAGCCCCCGACCGTTCCCCCGGGCGACACGCTGCAGAGCACCCTGCCGCTCGTGAACGGCTCGGCGCGCAGCCAGGAGTACCTCCTCCCGGAGGGCACGTACCAGCTGGTGTGGATCGCCCCGGCGGGTCCGAAGCAGAAGAGCTTCCGAGTCGACTGCTCCAAGCCGGCGACCAACGGCGGCCGTGCCGAGAACGGCGGCCGGGACTCGTCCGCGTCGGGTGTCGAATCGAATTACGACCGGCCGTCCGGTGCGGTGCCGGCCGGCGGCGGCGGCGTCCCCGACATGACCAACCTCAGTGCCGAGAGCGACGGGAACATGGGGACCACTGCCGCGCTGGCTGCAGGAGCGGTCGGGGCCGCAGGGCTGATCGTGGTCCGTCGAGCCGCACGCCGTCGTGCCCGCAACGAGGCCTAGGGCGTATTTCGAAAGTAGCGCCGTCCGCCCGAAGGGCGGGCCCGGCGGTGTCTGGTGCGTGCGATCGCAAGGCGGAGGATCGCCCCGATACTGGTTGTACCGGGGCGATCCCGACAACGCGGCGAGCGTGCGTGCCAGACGCCACCGGGCAGGCGGGACTTTCGAAACACGCCCTCGCGCGCACAGCCGACGGCGACGGCGACGGGGGCCGAGTCGGGCGTGCCGTCTCACGATGACACTGTGCGTGCTCTCCTCGCTGGTGGCGGGCATCGTCTCAGCGAGTTCGGACTCGTCCGACGACCCGTCGGTCTCCGCCGCCCACGGCGGCGACGCCGCGGGCGGCGGAGACCTCCCGACCCAGCGGGTCTCGCACGTACCCCTGTCGCCCGCACGGCCGATGAAGATCACGGTGCCCGGGATCTTCATCGAGGCCCCGGTCATTGGTCTCGGGCTCGACGCCGAAGGGCACCTCGGCGCCCCGCCGCTGAGCAAACCGAGGGTGGTGGGCTGGTATCGGAACGGCCCATCACCCGGTGACGCGGGAACCTCTCTGATCGTCGGTCACCGCGACACCGAAACAGGGCCGGCGATCTTCCTCAACCTCAACGCGCTGCACCGGGGCGACACGGTGAAGGTCAGCCGGGCCGACCGGCTCACCGCGCTCTTCACCATCGATGAGGTCAAGACGTACACGAAGGACAAGTTCCCGGACGACAAGGTATACGAGGCCAGCAACCGTCCGGAACTGAGACTCATTACGTGCGGCGGGCGCTTCAACAAGAAGAACGGCTACTCGGCCAACGTCGTCGTCTTCGCCCACCTGACGTCACTGAAGAAACAGGCAGCCTCCAGGCTGTGAGCAGTTCGGGAGCGGCCGGTACCTCGGGGGCGAGATACCGGCCGTCCGCGTTTCCTCCTGGCCGGGAAATCAGCCCGCGGTCTCCGCCGCGGGTGCAGGTCACCCGAGCGCGACACTCGTCGCACTGGCCGACGCGCTCGTGGCCGCCTCCCACGACGAGTACCGGGGCTGGGGAGACGCGGTCATCTACGCCGCGTGCACCGCCGCACGGATCGGAGAGATCTCAGGATGCCGCGTCGGAGACATCGACACCACCCAGTGGATCCGGACCGTGCGGCGTCGGACCACACCCGCGCCCGGCGGACTGACCGACAAGGGCACCAACGGCGAGCGGGCCCGCAAGGTTTCCATCGTCGAGGAGATCCGCCCCCTCATCGCCCAGCACATCCTGTTCGCCGGCCCCAATCCCGACGCCCATTACACGCGTCCTTCGCAGGATCGCCGGCCACGGTTCCCTGACCACCACCCAGCGCTACCTGCACCCCGACGTACACAAGATCACGGCGGCCGCGGCGGCGCTCTCGGCTCACTTCAGCGTGCTGCGCGCACCACGCTCGCTGCCGAGCCCGATCGTCATGACCCGCTGACCCGGTCAAGGACGCTGGTCCCCAACTGGTCCCCAAAAATGATCAGGGCCGGTTTCGGATTGCTCCGAAACCGGCCCTGATCTACGACTGTCTCCAGTCGGGACGACAGGATTTGAACCTGCGACCCCTTGACCCCCAGTCAAGTGCGCTACCAAGCTGCGCCACGTCCCGATACCCGTCTGACCTGGGGTTTCCCCGTGGCCGAACGTGCATGAGAACAATACCGCACTTCAACGGGTGGTTACGAACGCCTTTGGGTGCTTGACCTCAACCATGGTTGATGTTGAACGCTGTGGCACATGACGAAATCGACCGCCTCCCCCACGCCCGCATACCGCGATCTGCACCGGCTGATGAGCCTGATGACCGGCGACGAGAAGCACGGCCCCGCCGCCACCTCGACGCTCGACGCCCTGTGGGTGCTGTACGACCGGGTGCTGCGGGTCACACCGGAAACAGTGGACGCTCCCGACCGCGACCGCTTCCTGCTGTCGAAGGGGCACGGGCCGATGGCGTACTACGCCGTCCTCGCCGCGCACGGGTTCTTCGACGAGGAGCTGCTGGCGGGCTTCGGCTCGTACGACTCACCGCTCGGCCACCACCCCGACCGGCTGCTGGTGCCCGGCGCCGAGATCGGCAGCGGCTCGCTGGGGCACGGGCTGCCGCTGACCGTAGGCACCGCGCTGGGACTGCGGGCGCAGGGGCTGCACGGTCCTCGCGTGTGGGTCCTGACCGGGGACGCCGAGCTGGACGAGGGCAGCAACCACGAGGCGATCGCCTACGCGGGCCCGGCGGGTATCGATCAGCTGCACACCGTGGTGATCGACAACGCTTCGGCGTCGTACGGCCGTCCCGGCGGCATCGCCGACCGGTTCGCGACCGCGGGCTGGTCGGTGGACTCCGTGGACGGGCGGGACCACGAGGCGCTGCACAACGCCTTCACCGCACCGCATCCCGGGCAGCCGCGGGCCGTGGTCGCCCGGGTCGCCCCCAAGCGCTGAGCCCCCGCTTCTGCAACCCACCGCAACGACGGACGGAAGAAGAGGAACACCTCACATGGACACGATGCGCGACCGATTCATCGCCACCACCTCGCGCCTGCTCGACGAGGACCCCCGGCTGGCACTCGTGCTGGCGGAGATCAGCCGGGACGGCTTCGACCGGGCCGAGCAGGCCCATCCCCACCGCGTCGTCAACGTCGGCATCCGGGAGCAGCTGCTCATCGGGGCCGGTGCCGGGATGGCGCTCACCGGACTGCGGCCGATCGTGCACACCTTCGCCAGCTTCCTGGTGGAGCGCCCCTTCGAACAGGTGAAGCTGGATTTCGGCCATCAGGGCGTGGGTGGGGTGCTGGTCAGTGCCGGAGCCTCGTACGACTGGCCGGCCGGCGGTTTCACCCACATGGCGCCCGGGGACGTCGCACTCCTGGACACCCTGGACGGCTGGACGGTGCACGTTCCGGGACACCCCGACGAGGCCGAGGCGCTGCTGCGGGAAGCCGCCGCCGGGGACGACCGGGTCTATGTGCGGCTGTCGCTGCAGTCCAACGACCGGGCGCGCCCGGTCGGCGGGGCGGGCGGGTTCACCACCGTGCGCGAGGGGAAGGGCGGCGTGGTGATCGCCGTCGGGCCGATGCTCGACAACGTCCTGGCCGCGACCGAGGGGCTCGACACAACCGTGCTGTACGCGACGACGGTGCGGCCGTTCGACGGGGACGGCCTGCGCCGGGCGGTGGGCGACCGGCCGGCCGCCGATGTCGTGCTCGTCGAGCCGTATCTGGCGGGCACGTCCACGGCCGCGGCCAACGACGCGCTCACCGCACTCCCGCACCGGATCCTGGGACTCGGCGTCGCCCGCGAGGAACTGCGCCGGTACGGGCGGATGGACGAGCATCTCACCGCCCACGGTCTGGACCCGAGGGGCCTGCGGCAGCGGATCAGCGACTTTCTCGGCCACTGAGGCGACGGCAGGGCGGCCGGGCGGCACCGGCCCATTGACCGCACGGAAGACGTGAACCTAATCTGAACGGCGCACTTCAGAAAGCGCTTTCCAACCCCCACGTCGGCATCTACCGCACAGGGAGCGCCCATGAGTCGCCGACCGTCGATCCGCCATGCCTCGGGGCGTCCACGCCCGGCGCGCGGCCTGCTGCCGCTCGCCGCCCTCGCGTCCGGCCCGGTCCTGATCCTCGCCCTCCTGGTGACCTCGCCGCCCCGGGCGCACGCGGCCGTCCACCCGCAGCCCACCGGGCCGGCGGCGGTGTCGTTACCCTCGCCGGACCGGGCTCCCGCGGCCGACGAGCGGAACCCGGTCCGGGACGGGGAATTCACCGACGGGTGCCCGGCAGCCGGCGGCCGGGCACCCGTCGAATCCGGGGAGAGACCCTCCCGGCTCGCCCACTCCTCCCAGCTCTCCCGCAGACACTTGCTCGGCGAGGTCGGGCCGGGCGTGGTCCCTGCCGACTGCACGGGCCCCAGCGGCAGCCGCGCGACGTCCACATATCCGTCGGCCGGGACAGTGGTCCGGCGCCCCTGACCGTCAGATTCTCCGCCGACGAAGGCGACGGAGGCGTCGAAGGCGACAGAGGCATCGAAGGCAGCGCAGCCGAGGGCGGCGTTGACGCCGACGCTGTTGCGCACCCCGCCCGGCACCTCGCGTACGCATGGGACTTCGACGGCGACGGCAGCACCGACTCGACGGAGGCGAACCCCTCGCACACGTACCGCAGCAACGGTTCGCACTCCGCCCGGCTGGCCGTCACCGGGCCCGGCGGGATCACGACCCGGGCGGTGCGCAGGATCGTGGTGGGTAACAGCAGGCCGGTCGTGTCGATCGAACAGCCCCTGGACCACAGCGTGTTCGGGATGGGGGACACGCTTTCGCTCACCGTGGGCGTGGCGGACGCGGAGGCCGGACGGGGCGGGTCCGTCGACTGTTCGCGGGTGGTCGTGGAGTCACCGCTCGGCCGCGTCCCGGCACTGCGCCGGCTCGGCGGCCGCTCCGGCTGCACGGGCACCCTGGTGACCGGTCGCGCGGTGTCGGGCGGTGTCGCGTTCGGCCTTTCCGCCCGGTACGAGGACGACGGGGCCCCGGGCGCGCCCGCGCTCACCGGGTCCGCCTCGGTGACGCTCCGAGCGGCCTTCTGCGAGGCGGAGTGGTTCACGGCGACCGGCGGTACGCATGGGGGCGCGGCGACGGGAAGCCACTCCGGTGACTCCGGCGGACGGCGGGCCGTGGAGATCGAGGACGGCGACTGGATCGGCCTCGGTACGGTGTCCCTGGAGAACATCGCCTCGATGACGGTCCGCGCGGCCTCCGGCGGCATCGGCGGCACCCTCGAACTGCGGTCCGGCTCCCCGGCCGGGCCGCTCCTCGGAGAGGTCGTCATCCCGTTCACCGGCGGCTGGGACCGGCCCGTGTCACCGACGGCCGCGCTGTCCGGTCCGGGACACGGCGTGCGCCTCTTCGCCGTGTTCAGCAATCCGGCGTGGAGTGCGGATACGGCTGACCTGTTCGCGCTGGACTGGCTCCGCTTCAACGGCCCGGGTGCCGGCGGCAGCCCGCGGCGACCGGATGATGCTCCCGGGCCGCCGGACCGGCATCGGTGACCTGAGGGCAGACGCGCGCTCACTGCGGCTGCGCGGCCAGCAGTTCCCGGTACCACGCCAGCGTGGCGTCGACGGTGGCGGAGAGCGGGTTCGGCACGAGGCCGAACGCCTTCTCGATGGCGGAGGAGTCGACGGTCTGCGCCTCCGTGTGCTGGTAGAACATCTCGGCGTACTCCGCCATGAACACCTCGTCGAACGGTCCGAACGGCCGCGGCTCCGCGACGACGGTCAGGGACAGCGGACGGCCGACGCGCTCCTCGACCATGGCCAGGATCTGACGGGTGGTGAGCGCCGGGGCCGTGGGCAGGTGCCAGACCCGGCCGTCACCGTCCGGGTTCGCACCCAGTGTCGCCAGGCCCGCCGCGACATCACCGATGTACGTGTAGCTGTGCGGCAGGTCGATGTCACCGAACGCCGGGACCTCTCCCCCGGTCAGCGCGGCCGGGAACACCGCGCCGCCGAGCGTGGAGTTGAGGACACCGGGCCCCACGAAGTCGGCCGACCGGCCCAGCACGACCCGCAGCCGGCCCTCGGCATGAGCGGCGAGGTAGCGGGCGTCGAGCTCGGCACGCATCAGGCCCTTGCGGGTGGTCGCGTTCCACGGGGTGTCCTCGGTCATGACCGCGCCGTGCGTCTCGCCGTACGGATAGAGCGTGTCGAGCACGACGAGACGAGCCCCCTCGGCCTCGGCCGCCGCCACTACGGCCTGCTGGATCCGCGGCATGACCTCGACCTGGAGGTGGTAGGCCACGTTCACGCAGTGGTACACGACGGCCGCGCCGTCGACCGCCGCACGGGCGCCCCCCGCGGTGGCGACATCGGCGGCGAACCGGTCGACGCCTTCGAGCGCCGGTCCGCTGCCCGCCCGGTCGACGAGCCGGACCGGGTGGCCGCGCCGGGCGAGCGCGACGGCGAGTGCCGTGCCGGCGGGACCGGCGCCCAGAACTGTCTGAAGATCACGTGCTGCGGCCATGGGTGCTCCCTGTGATTCGGAGTGACTCGGAACGACTCGGAGTGATCGCTACGACCTGACGTCACGACTTGGCGCCACGGCCCGACCCTGCGACCGGCGCTACACATCGTCACTTCTGTTATGGACAGTAACTCTTGCGATTGGCCATCGCAAGCGCGACCGTTAGACTCCGTAACTGACGTGATCTTGCCTAACGAAAGGGGCCGGGAATGGCCGAGGTGCAATCGGGTCCACGGGCCCGGTACCGGGAGCAGACCCGGGCGGAGATCAAGGAGACGGCCCTGCGACAGCTGGCCGACGGGGGTGTGGCAGCGCTCGCCCTCACCCGGATCGCCAAGGACATGGGGCTGTCCGGGCCGGCGCTCTACCGCTACTTCGCCAGCCGCGATGACCTGCTGAACGCGCTGATCAGGGACACGTACGACGATGCCGCGACGGCCATCGGGGGGGCGGCGGCCCGGTCATCGGCGGCTGCGGCGAGCCCGCGCGAGCGGCTGCGCTCCCTCGCCGCCGCGTACCGGGACTGGGCGGTCGGGGAACCGCACCGCTATCTCCTGATCCAGGGCTCTCCGGTGCCCGGATATGTCGCGCCCGCCGACACGCTGGACCGGGCCCGCGCGGTGCTCGGGCCGTTCCTTCCGGTGTTCGCGGGCGGGGCGCCCGGAGCGGGGGTGGCCCCGGTGGTGGAGCAGATGACGGCCTGGCTGGGCTCGGACCCGGCCGTGGGCGGCTGGGTTGCCGAGTACGCGGCGGACACCGCCGCCGACACCGCGGCCTCCGCACGGGCGCTGGCGGGCGCGCTGCTCGCATGGGCGCAGTTGCACGGATCGGTGGGTCTGGAGACGGCTGGGCAGTTCGCCGGAATGGGGCACAGCGTGGACACCCTGCTGGACGCGCAGATCGGCATGCTGGCGGACGCCTTCGGGCTGGAGTGAGCGCCTGTCCAGTGGCCGCCGGCGGGAGCCCGCGCAGGTTCCCGCGGGCAACGCGGATCGCCGGACGGGCCCGGGGGCCGGTCCGGCGATCCGTGTGTCGCGCGTGCGGGTGTGGCGTGTGCGGTGTGTCAGGGGTGGACGAGGACCTGGGAGAGTGCCACCCGGCCCGTTCCGGAGGTCACGATCTTCACCGTACGGGTGTGGCTGTCCAGGTTCACCAGCGTGGGACGCAGCGCCTTCCCGCTGACGTGCACCGTCCCGTCGTCCGTGACGACGTCGAAGCCGGCCGTGGTGGAGGAGGCGTCGTTCCAGACCTCGATCTGCCGGACGTGCCGGACGGCGCCGAGGTCCACCTGCCACCAGGCACCCGCCTCGGAGAGCGTGCGGGTGTCCGTGTTGGTGTCGGCGTCCAGGGCGAGTGCCGCCGTCGCCGTTCCCTCGGTCGAGGACTGGGTGGCGGTGCCGGTGCGGGCCAGGTCGGTGCGCAGTTGCTCGACCTGGCCGCCCCGGGCGCCCGCCCGTGCGGCGACGGCAAGGGCTTCGGCGGGCAACCGGTCAAGGCCGGTGAGGTTGTCCGTCATGACCGAGCCGGAACCGCCGAGCGCGGGGGCCGCGGTGTCGGTCCAGTTGCCGTGTGCGGTGTTCTGGATTCCGTAGTCCGCCCAGTTCGAGACCCACTTGTAGCCGATGCGGGTGATGACGTTCCGCTCGACGGTGATGTGCGAGGACTGCTCGTCGAGGTAGATGCCGTTGCCGTCGCGTTCGGTGTTGCCGTACGCGGAGCGGTTGATGTAGTTGCCGCTGA
The DNA here is from genome assembly GCF_040655445.1 of Streptomyces sp. NPDC050423. Classification (NCBI taxonomy): domain Bacteria; kingdom Bacillati; phylum Actinomycetota; class Actinomycetes; order Kitasatosporales; family Streptomycetaceae; genus Streptomyces; species Streptomyces sp. NPDC050423. The sequence continues at coordinate 29,902 of NZ_JBFAJY010000031.1, read as the reverse complement.
GGACCGTGCCGGGCTGCGCGCCCTGGGTGTAGATCGCGCCGCCGTCGTGCTGCTGCTGTGCGACCTCCATGACGTCGGTGATGCGGTTGTCCGTCACCTTGTTGTCGCGCAGCACGGACTTCCGGGCCTCGGGCTGGTTCCAGCCCCAGCCGACCGAGATCGCGGAGTACGGGAGGTGGTCCAGGCTGTTGTGGTCGACGGTCAGCCCGGCCTCGTATCCGGCCCAGATGCCCACCGAGTCGGTGTACTCGACGCCGGAGCGGGTGATGGTGTTGTACGCGACGGTGTTCCGCTCCCCCGCGAGCGACGCGTCCGGCATCGGTTCGGTGTCGCCGACGTACACGGCGCCCGAGGACAGGTCGGTGAAGGACGACCGGGTCAGGGAACTGTCCTTGGTACCGGCCTCCAGGATCGCACCGGCCCCGCCGAGGTGGCTGAACCGGCTGCTCTCGATGGAGACCCGCCGTCCGCCGCGGACGGTGACCGCGGCGGACGGCTTCGTGTAGTAGCGGCCGGCATGGTCGACGGGGCCGGTGGCTCCGGTCAGGGTGAGACCGGCCTGCATGCCCGCGTAGCCCTCATCGGTGCCGGGCTGCCGGTACGCCGCGTACGCGAAGCCGATCCCGCTGACGGTGACGTCGTGGGCGCCGTCGACGACGAGGAGTTGTTCGGTGTGCGGGGTGACGGTCCGCGCGCGGCGCATGTTCTCGCCCTTGCGCGGCAGGTAGGTGACGGTGCGGCTCTTCGACTCCCATACGAACTCTCCCGGCTGGTCCAGGAGTTCGGTGGCGTTCTCGAAGAAGGCGACGCCGCTGTAGCGGGTGGAGTCGACCGCGGTGGAGTCCCAGGCGGGTCCGGTGCGGTCGGTGCCGCTCGCGGAGTTGGTCCAGCAGGGCTGGACGAACGTCATGGTGTCGCCGCTGACGCCCGCGATCCGGCAGTGGTAGTCGCGCCAGCGGACCCGGATGACGGCTTCGGCGTCGGTGGGGCGCTGCCACCGGTCGATTCCGGTCGCGGTGGCGCCGGTCATGCCGGTCGCGGTGGCGTCGCAGGTGCTCGCCGCGCAGGCCTCGCCGCGGGCGCGGGTGGCGCGGCTGCCGTCGACGAAGAGCTGGCGCGGGGTGACGCCGGCGGGGACGTGGGCGGTCCAGGTGCCGTCGTCCTCACGGTGCCAGCCGGTGATGTCCTGTCCGCCGGAGAGGACGGGGTGGGCGCCCGGGGCGGCGGTCCAGGTGATGGTGTGGCCGTTCTTCCCCGAGTCGGCGGCGCCCAGCCTCAGCGGCTCGTCGCGGTTGTACGTACCGTCCTTGAGGAGTACGCGGACGTCGCGCCCGGTCTCGGTGCGGGCCAGGCCCCGGGCGGCTTCCGGGGCGCAGGGCCGGGCGGCGGTGCAGGAGGAGCCCCGGCCGTCCGGAGAGACGTACAACGAGCGTGCGCCGGGGGTCGCTTGGGCGCCGGGGGCGGCGAGGAGCGCGGTCAGGAACGCGGTGGTGGCGACAGCGGCGGTTGCCCGTACTGCGTTCATGGGGAGGTTCACGCAGTGGCCTTCCAGTCGGGGTGGCCGGGCATCGGCGGGTTGACGGCCCCGAAGAGCCAGTCGCGCAGGAACGGGTCGAGGGTCCGGTCGCCGGTGACGTCGACGGTGTGCCGGATGAACTGTTCGCTGGTGTACGTGGAGTCCTTGAAACGCCGGACCCACTCGCGCATGACCTTGTCGAACTTCCGCTGCCCGGCGCGCAGACTCAGGGCGTAGAGCACGAGCGCGCCGCCGTCGTAGATGTTGGTGCCGCCGAGCGCCTTCGGCAGTCCGGGCGGGCCGTCGGCCGCGCGGACCGCGTCGAGCTTCTCGTACGTCGCCCGCATCTTGTCCTCGAGGACGGACCAGCCGCGCTCCTCGCCGTACAGACCGGCGTAGTACACGGCGGGGCCCTCGTTCAGCCAGGCCTGCTGCCAGTCGTGCGGGGTGACGGAGTCGCCGAACCACTGGTGGACGAGCTCGTGCACCATGGTGGTCTCGTAGCCGGGCCGGCCGTTGGCGTCGGGCTTGAACCAGTTGGTGGAGAACAGCGACAGGGTCTGGTTCTCCAGGGCGTCGGTGTAGCCGTCGTAGATGTGGACGCCGTAGACGGAGAACGGGTAGCGGCCGAACTTCGCCTCCAGCCAGTCCAGATGGTCCGGGGTGCGGGCCACGACCGGGCCGTACTTCTCCTCCTGGCCCTGGGGGACGATGTGCCGCAGGGGCAGGCCTCGGCGGCTGGTGCCGTACAGGTACGTGCCCTTGACGACGGCGATGCCGATGAGTTCGGTCGCCATCCGCTCGCGCAGCGCGAAGTGCCAGACCGTGGAGCCGTCGGAACGCCGGGACCTGTGGGTGAGTTCACCGTTGGCGGTGGCGACGAAGCCCTTGGGGGCGCTGATGTGGAAGGTCCAGGTCGCCTTGTCGGACGGCGTGTCGTTGCACGGCAGGAAGGTGTCGGCGCGCGAGGACTGGGCGGCCGAGGCGAACCCGCCGTCGGTGCCGAAGTTCCAGCCGGTGAGGCCGAGTCGGGGCGCCCTGCCGTTGCCCCGGTAGCGGACCTCGACGGTGAATCCCTGTCCGTCGTGGAGCGGCCGGGCCGGGGTGATCGTGAACTCCTGGCCGCTCTGGCCGGGGGTGAGCGCCCAGACGGCCGGGCGGCCGGAGACGGTGACCGCGTCGATGGTGTGGCCGTCGGTGTCCAGGTTGAACGCGGAGAGGTCCTGGGTGGCCCTGGCGTTGATCTTCACCCTCGCGGTGAAGTCGTATGTCACCGGGGTGAAGTCGAAGGTCAGGTCGTAGTGGAGGACCTGGTAGCCGCCGTTGCCGAGCGTCGGGAAGAGCGGGTCGCCAACGCCGTTCGAACCGGGCTTCGGGTCGAAGCGGTGCGGCTGCGCGGCGGCGGTCCGGCCGAGGGCCGGTATGGCGACGGCTGCGGCGACCGCCGCCCCGCCGAGTCCGAGAGCCGTGCGTCGTGTCGTCACTTCTTCCCCTTCTGGGCCGCTTCCTCGAATTCGCCGCGGGCCTGCTCGGCACCCTTGGCCAGGTAGTCCTTGACCAGCCGGTCGTAGGCCGACATGGGCTTGCGGCCGGCGATGATGTCCTTGAGGGCGTCCAGCTTGAACGTGTAGAGGCTGCCGTAGCCCTTGGAGTCCCAGGTGGGTGAGGAGTACTGGAGCGTCGGGTCCTGCTCCATGATCGGGATCATCCTGGTGAACGCCTCGTGCACATGGCGGACGCCCTGCTCCGAGTCGGCACTGAAGACGGCCGGGACGGCGGAGGAGATGAACTTCCAGGGCACGGTGACGTCCTGGGTGCCCTGCTTGGTGAGCGCCGGGTTGCCCTTCGCGTCGCGGGTGAAGTCCTTGCCCTCGACGCCGTAGTTGATGAGCGTGTATTCCTCGCTGCCGAACGGTGACGCGGCGAAGTCGGCCAGCGCCAGGATCTGCCGCACCCGCTCCTCGGACCCGCTCTTCACATAGGTGTTCTCCAGCTTGACGTTGTCCATCCAGGCGACGGGCGCGGAGCCGAACGGCACGAAGGGCCTGGGGTCGTACTTCTTGTCGATCGCCTTCATCGCGGCGATGTAGCCGACCCCGGGCGCCAGATAGGTGGGCATGCCGTCGTAAACGTAGGCGCCCTTGCCGTTCTTGAACATGTCGGTGTACTGCGCCTTCTGCGCCCCGGACATCTGGAGGGTGCCCGGGTAGTAGCAGCCCGCCTTGTACAGCGACCGGGCGGTCTCCACCGCCCGGCGGAACTCCGGTGTCTCCAGGTCGGTGGTGAACTTGCCGGTCCTGGGATCCATCCGCCAGGCGTACGGCGCACCGGCCGACATGGCGAGGACGTTGGTGGCGCCCGCGATGATCGCGTACTGGTCCTTCTTGGGGCGGGTCAGCTCCTTGCACGCCTCGACGAACCGGTCGAGGCCGGTGATCTGGTCGAGGCTCGTGATGCCGATCTCCTCGAACAGGTCGTGCCGGTAGAAGCCCGCACCACCGGTGCCGGTGCGCGCGATCGGGATGCCGTAGAGCCTTCCGCCGAAGATGGCGGACTGCCAGGCGCCCTGCGGTATCGCGGCCAGGTTGGGGTAGTCCTTGACCTTGTCGCCGGCGAGGTACGGGGTCAGGTCGGCGCACTTGGCCCGCAGGAAGGCCGCTTTGTTGTCGACGCCGCCGACCTCGGGGTACATGAAGAGGTCCGGCAGGCTGTCGCTGGCGATCATGGTGGAGAACTTGGTGCCGTAGTCGTCCGCCGGGACGGCGGTGATGTCGACCCGGCCGCCGAGCAGCTTCTCGATCGCCTGCCAGGCGGCGTTCCCGCCGCGCGAGGGTGGCGGCGGCGAGAAGGTCTCCATCGTCGCGCTGACCGGCTCGGCGCCCTTGAGCGGTGTGCCCCTGGTGGCCCTCAGCGGCTTGGCCGGATAGCTGAAGAAGCCCTGCGGAACGCCGGCCGCGGTACCGGCGAGATCGGGCTTGAGGCCGATGTTGCGGATCGCGGTGTCCGGAAGCAGCGAGGCGCTCTTGGCCTCGGCCTTGGCGGTCGTGCCGCCGTCGCCGCAGGCGGCGAGCAGCGGGGCGGCGGCCAGTCCCAGACCGATGCCCGCACCCATGCGGAAGAGCGCTCTGCGGTTGACGGGGGTTGAGCTCGGCACCTGAGTCTCCTTGGGAGAGGGGGAAGGGAGGAGTGGGGGGCGGTGGTTGCGCTCAGCCCTTGACGGCGCCGGTGAGCACGCCCTTGGTGAAGTAGCGCTGGAGGAACGGATAGACGCAGAGGATCGGTACGACGGCGATCACCAGGACCGCCATCTGAACGGCCTGCTGTGGGGCGAGTACCTCGCCGGCCGAGGCGGAGTTCAGGCTCTGGCCCTGGAGGACGTAAGTCCGCAGCACCATGGGCAGCGGCCATTTGTCGGAGTCGTTGAGGTACAGGAGCGAGTTGAAGAAGGCGTTCCAGTACGTCACCGCGTAGAAGAGGCTGATCACGGCGAGGACGGCCTTGGACAGCGGCAGGACGATCCGCAGCAGGATGCGGAAGTCGCCGGCGCCGTCGACCTTCGCCGCGTCGTAGAGCTCGTCCGGCAGGTTCATGAAGAAGGACCGCAGGACGACCAGGTTGAAGGCGCTGACCAGGGTGGGCATGACGAGCGCCGCGTAGGTGTCGTACAGGCCGAGCCCCTTGACCAGCAGGAAGTTCGGGATGATGCCCGCGTTGAACAGCATGGTGAACAGGGCGATCATCAGGATGACGCGGGAGCCGGTCACCTCGCGGCGGGAGAGTCCGTACGCCATGCCCACGGTGACGAGCAGGCTGGCGAGGGTGCCGAGGACGGTGATGCCGACGGAGACGATCAGTGCCCGGGTAACGACGCCGCCGGTGAAGATCGTGCGGTAGGCGTCCAGGTTGGGGTGGTCGGGCCACAGGACGAGGCCGGAGACCTTGATGATGTCGGTCTGCGAGGCGAAGCTCGTGCCGATGACGCCGACCAGCGGATAGGCCACCGCGAGGACGACCACGACGACGGCCACCGCCTTGGCGGTCTGCCCCATGCGGGTCGGGCGCTCCATCCACGGCGGTCTGCCGTCGGTCCTGCTCCTGCGCGCGGGCCGGGGCGCGGTCGCGGTGGTCGCGGACGTGGCGCGAGTCTTCTCAGCGGTCAGCACCGCGGTACACCCCTTCGTGGCCGAGCCGGTGGGCGAGCTTGTTCGCGCCCAGCACGAGTACGGTGCCGATGACGGCCTTGACGAGTCCGACGGCGGCGGCGACGCCCCAGTCGTTGTCCTTGATGCCGTGGTAGTAGACGTAGGTGTCGAGGACCTCACCGGCGTCCGGGCCGACCGCGTCGCGCTGGAGCAGGATCTGCTCGAAGCCGACGGAGAGGATCTGCCCGAGGTTGAGGATCAGCAGCAGGATGAGTACGGGGGCGATGCCCGGCAGGGTCACGTGCCAGAGCCGGCGCCTGGGTCCCGCGCCGTCGATCGCGGCGGCCTCGTACTGTTGCCGGTCGATGTTCAGGAGCGCGGCCAGGATGATGATCGTGCCCCAGCCGGCGTCCTTCCAGGCCACCTGGAGGGTCAGCAGCCAGGGGAAGGCGTCGGGGTCGCTCATCATGTCGTAGCGCGGCAGCCCCAGGCCTCCCAGGACATCGGGCAGCAGTCCGGCGCCGCCCAGGATCTGCTGGAAGATCGAGACGATGATGACCCAGCCGATGAAGTGCGGAAGATAGACGACGCTCTGCACGAAGCGCCTGATGCGGTCGCTCGCGATGCTGTTGAGGAGCAGGGCGAGGGCGACCGGGATCGGGAAGAAGAACACCAGCTGGACGAGGGCGATCTCCAGGGTGTTGAACGTCGCGCTCCAGAAGGCCGGTTCGCCGAACGCCGCGGAGAAGTTGGCGAAGCCGACCCAGACGCTGTGCATGTATCCGAGGTACGGCTGATAGTCCTGGAACGCCACCACGTACCCGAGCAGCGGCACGTAGTGGAAGACGACGAAGTAGAGCAGGCCGGGCAGCGTGAGCAGCAGCATCACCCGGTCGCGCTTGATCCGCTGCCCGAGCGTCAGCCGGTGTGGCGCGGCAGCGGCACGGGCATCGGGCGGGGCGGGTTCATCGGCCCGCTGCCGCCGCTTTTCCCGCGGCAACGGGGGTGCTGTGTCAGCCATGGTGCGTCCTGTCCGGCCGGGTGGCGCGTAGTGAGCCTTCTGCGGCCGCAAGTTAGTAAGCGGTTAACCCAAGCGTCAAGAGATTCAGGCGAACGTCTTTGTTTCGCAGTGCTCTTCGAAGGAAATCCAGGCCAGAAAATCGCCTGATACATGGACAGAGATGGATAGTTGCATGTGGAGAGAGCTTGACGGTCGGCCATCACGCTCCCTAGCGTGCCGGTCATTCCATAGAACGCGATTACTGTCCGGAGGCAGGGTGCGAACCACCGAAGAGGCACCGGCTCGATCCGGTACCGATGCCGCGACCCCGCCCGGGAGGCGGCCGCGCACGGTTCTGGTCATGAGCCCCGGACTGCTGGACGAGGTCTTCCCGCCTCCCGTCCGGTCCCGGCTGGAGGAGACGGCGGACCTCCTCGACCCGTCCGTGATCAGCGAGTTCGACTCCCCCGCCGCCACCGCGGCACTGTCCGGCGCCGAGGTACTGCTCACCGGCTGGGGCTGCCCGCCCGTGGACGCCGCACTGCTCGACAGGGCACCCGGGCTGCGGGCCGTGATCCACGCGGCCGGCACGGTGAAGACGTTTCTGTCCCCGGACGCCTTCGACCGCGGGATCACCGTCTCCTCGGCTGCCTCCGCCAACGCCGTACCGGTGGCGGAGTTCACCCTGGCCGCGATCATCATGGGCGCGAAGCGGGTGTTCCCGCTGGCGGGGCTCTACCGCGCCCGTCGCACCCACCGCACCGGCGCCGACCTCGACCGGCAGCACTGGCTCGGCACGCACGGGCTGACCGTCGGCGTCGTCGGCGCCTCCCGTATCGGCCGCCGGGTCATCGAGCTGCTGCGGGTCCTGGACGTGGAGGTGCTGCTGTACGACCCGTACGTGGGCGCGGCCGAGGCGGAGCTCATGGGCGTCACCCCGGCCGATCTGGACACGCTCGTGGCGACCAGCGACGTGGTGACCGTGCACGCCCCGGACACACCCGAGACCCGGGGGATCATCGACGCCCGCCGGATCGGCCTGATGCGCCCCGGCACCCTTGTCGTCAACACGGCCCGCGGTCCGCTGGTGGACACCGAGGCGCTGACCGCCCACCTGGTCAGCGGGCGGCTCGACGCGGTCCTGGACGTGACCTCGCCCGAGCCGCTGCCGGCCGGCCACCCGCTGTGGGACCTGCCCAACGTCTTCCTGACCCCGCATCTCGCGGGCGCCCAGGGCAACGAGGTGGGCCGGCTGGGCGAGCTCGCCGTCGACGAGCTGGCCCGGTACGCGCGGGGCGAGCCCTTCGGCCACCCGGTGCACCGGGCCGACCTGGGGAGAATCGCATGAACCAGGTCCCGCCACAGGCTCTAGGCTCAGCGTCACACAACAGCCACCAGGGGGTGAGCCGGATGGGCCGGCAGAGCACGGCCGCGGACGGACAGCGACGGGCGACGGTCACCGATGTCGCGCGGCGCGCAAGCGTCTCGACGGCCACCGTCTCCCGCGTACTGAACCGCAACTACCCCGTCGCAGAAGCGACCAGGGAACGCGTCGAGTCGGCCATGCGCGAGCTGGGCTACGTGGTCAACGCGCACGCCCGCGCGCTGGCCGGGGTCTCCAACCGCACCGTCGGCATCATCGTCAACGAGGTCATCGACCCCTTCTACGCCTATATCGCGCGGGGTGTGGAGCGCGAGGCCGCGCTCGGCGGACGGCTCTGCCTGGTGTGCTGCACCCAGGGCGACCCTCAGCGCGAGCTGGCCTTCATCGACCTGATGCACGAGCGCAGGGCCGACGCGGTGGTGGTGGTCGGCGGCTCCATCGCCGACCGCGGCTACACCTCCGAACTGGCCCGCCGGGCACGTGAGCTGGACGCGGGCGGCTCCAAGCTGGTGCTGTGCGGCAGGCCGCCGCTGGGCGAGGCGGCCCCGACCGTGGCGGTCGAGTACGACAACGAGGGCGGCGCCTTCGCCATCACCGACCACCTGCTGATGCAGGGCCACGAACGCATCCTCTACCTCGGCGGCCCGCCCAAGCTCTCCACCACCCGCGACCGGCTGGCCGGGCACCGGCGGGCCCTGGAGCTGCGCGGACTGCCCGCAGATCCCGAACTGGTGCAGCCGGGCGCCTTCAGCCGTAACTTCGGCTACCGGCGGATGAGCGAACTGATCCGGGACGGACTGGAGTTCACCGCCGTCTTCGGGGCCAACGACGTGGTCGCCGCCGGTGCGGCGCAGGCGCTGGAGGAGGCCGGGCTGCGGGTGCCGAAGGACGTCTCACTGGTGGGGTACGACGACATCCCGGTCGCCCAGGAGCTGCGTCCCCGGCTGACCACGGTCCATGTGCCACTGGAGGAGATGGGGCGCCAGGCGGTGCGGCTGGCCGTCTCCGGCGGCGACGAGGACGACTGGCGGGAGCCGACCACGGGTGCGCTGCGGCTCGGCACCCACATCGTGGTACGCGATTCCGTCGGGCCCCGGGCCGGCCGACCGTCGCGCAAGTGACCGGTTACTTCCCGCCTGTCCGCAGTTGGCCTTAGAAATCCGCAGTTGGCCATAGAAAATCACAGTAACTTCCCGACTCCTCTTGCGGCTCGACAGCAACCGCTTACATGCTGACGGCACGCCTCACCCCGTTCCGCACGCTTCCGCCCCTCGTTCGTTTCTGCAGGGAGAGTTCCGCATGCGTCAGCACAGCCCCTCCGCCATGTCCTCCACCCCGGTCGGCCGCCGCTCCGTCCTCGCCGCCGCGGCCGGCGCCGGGGCGGTGGCCGCGCTCGGCGGACCCGTCCCCTCGGCGCAGGCCGCCCCCGGCCGGCCGCTCGCCCGCCCGGTCGCCCTGACCCTCACCGCCCGTCCCGCCGCCGAGGCCGAGCGGCTGCGGCTCGCACAGGCCCTGCGCGGCTCGGAGTTCCAGCCGACCGGCCTCCACGTTCCCGCCGGCGCCCCCCTCTCGCTGACCGTCAGGCCCCACGACGGCCTGCTGCCCACGCTCTGGATCGGCGCCTGGGACTACTACGGCGAGATCACCGAACCGCGCTCCTACCCGCTGACCGCCGGCGCCAACACGGTGACCGACCCGCACGGCGGCCCGGTCTACCTGACGCTCGCCGGGCACGGCGAGCGGGCGCAGGTGCTCATCCGCTCCGGGGCCGTCCCCATGCCGGTCTTCACGCTGGGCCGCACCGCCGAGGCCGACTTCCAGCGGCAGCTCGACACGCTGACCGCATCGCCCTGGGTCGAACTCCACGGCCCGGACACGATCATGACGCTGACCCGTGACGGCGCGCTCCAGTACCGGGGCGAGGACCACGCCGCTCTGCTCCGGCTGGTCGGCACGATCATCGACTCGCACGCCCGGATCAGCGGGCTGGACGGCTCCCGGCCGGTGCACCGGCGCAAGGCGGGGCCGTACCACTTCACCGAGGTCAGCAAGGTGCCGACCGGGGTCGGCGCGTACGCCACGCACGGCTACAACGGCTTCCCACGCGCCTACCTCGACCGGGCCACGACCGTCGAGGGGCTGCGGACCCGCGGCTGGGGGCTCTACCACGAACTCGGTCACCTGCATCAGCAGATGGCCTACAAGCCGGGCGGTCTGACCGAGGTCACGGTGAACATCTACTCGCTGGCGGCGCAGCGCACCCTTGAGCAGCCGTCCAACCTGCTCACGGTCGATCCGGCGACCGGCCTCACCGCCTTCCAGACCTCACGGGCCAAGTTCGGCACGACCGGGCTGACGTACGAGAAGTCCTTCGGCGCGTACGAGAAGCTCGTGCCGCTGCGTCAGCTGGAGCTGGCCTTCGGGGACGACTTCTGGCCCCGCCTGCACAAGCTGGTGCGCGAGGAGAACCCGCAGTCCGACTCCACGGAGAACGACAAACGCTACCGGGCACTGGCCACCTACTCCAGCCGCGTCGCGGGCCACGACCTCACGGACTTCTTCGTCAACACCTGGGCCTTCCCGATCGACGCCGCCGGGCGGGCCGAACTCGCCGCCCTGCACCTGCCCCAGCCGCCCGTCGACCCGAGCACGCTCTCCGACTGAACGCAGCGAAACGCAGCGGACACAGTGAAAGCAGAGCACGCACAGGACAGGGAGTCATCGTGCGACTGAGCAGAAGGACCCTTCTCGCCACGAGTGGCGCCACGGCCGTCGGAGCGGCACTCGCCCCCGCGGCGGGCGCCGCACAGGCAGCGGCCGCGGAGCCGGCGGCAGGCACGGCACCGGACAGCGCACCGGATGCGGACCAGGACTTCGACGGGCTTCTCCTGCGGGCGGAGACCCTGATCACCGGAGGCCGGTTCGACCCGTCCGACCCCGGCCTCGCCGCCGCCCTCGCGGCCCTGAAGAGCGAGGCGCGGGAGCTGTGGGACACCCTGGACCGCAGCACCGGACGCACCGCGCTGTGGGCCGACCTCTCGCCCGTCACCGATCCGGGCAACTTCGGGCAGACCTACACCCGGCTGCGCACCCTCGCCACCGCGTGGGCCACGCCCGGCGCCGCACCGGCGGGTGACAGCGAGACCGCGGACGCCCTGCTCGGCGCGCTGCGCTTCACCTTCGACACCGCCTACCATCCGCAGGCGGGCGAGAGCGGCAACTGGTGGTTCTGGGAGATCGGCGCTCCCCGTGCGCTGATGGACTGCTGCGTCCTGCTGCGCGGGCTGCTGTCCACCGGTGATCTCACGGACTATCTGAGCGTCGTCGACCGGTTCTGCCCCGACGCGGACCGCCGGACCGACTCCCCCACGCTGTCCGAGACAGGTGCCAACCGCACCGACAAGGCCGTGATCGTGGCGCTGCGCGGACTGCTCGGCAAGGACGGGGACAAGGTGGCGTCCGCCCGTGACGCGCTCTCCGACGTGCGCGACTCGGGCCGCAACAGCCTTTTCCGGTACACGAGTTCGGGTGACGGGTTCTACGAGGACGGCTCGTTCGTCCAGCACGACGTGGTCGCCTACACCGGCTCGTACGGCACCGTGCTGCTCGGCGGCGCGGCCTGGCTGATCTCGCTCCTGGCGGATTCGCCGTGGGCCGTCGCCGACCCGAAGGTATCGGTGATGTACGAGGCCGTGGAGCGGAGCTTCGCACCGGTGGTCTTCGACGGGCTGATGATGGACGCGGTGCGCGGGCGGGCCGTCTCACGGGAGCGCGCGGGTGACCACCGGGACGGCGCCGCGGCCGTCGCGGCGATCCTGCTGCTCGCGTCCGGAGCACCCGCCTCCTACGCGGACCGCTGGCGGGCACTGGCCAAGGGCTGGCTGACCCGCAACCGCACCACCCCGTTCGCCGATCTCGCCACACTGCCCCAACTGGCCCTGGCCAGGGCCGTGCTCGACGACCGGGACATCCACGCCGGGGCACGCACGACGGGCAGTTTCGTCCTCGCCGACATGGACCGCGTGGTGCACCGCCGCCCCGGCTGGGCCTGCGCACTGTCGCTGTCGTCGAAGCGGATCTCCGCGTACGAGGCGGGCAACGGCGAGAACCTGCACGGCTGGTACACCGGCGACGGCATGACCTATCTGTACGACGGCGACGACCTCGGGCAGTACAACGACGGCTTCTGGCCGACCGTCGATCCGTACCGGCTCCCCGGCACCACGGTCGACACCCGCCGGCGCGAGAATCTCGGTACCGGCGCCGGTACGTCCACCTACCGGCCGACGAATACCGTCGCGGGCGGGGCCGACCTGGACAGCCGGTACACGGTGGCCGCGATGGAGGTGATCGGCGCCCCGGGCAGCACGCTTCGGACCAGGAAGGCCTGGTTCCTGCTGGACAACGCGGTGGTCGCACTCGGCGCGGGCATCACCGCGAGCGACGGCCGGGCGGTCGAGACGATCGTCGAGAACCGCAACCTCGGCGCGCGGGGCCGCAACCGGCTGGTGGTCGACGGTGTCCCGCAGCCCGTGGAGCAGGGCCGGTCCGCCGAGTTCGGCCGGGCCCGGTGGGCGCATCTCGACGGGGTCGGCGGCTATGTCTTCCCCGAGGGCGCCGCGCTGCACGCCCTGCGCGAGGAGCGCACCGGCACCTGGCGGGACATCGACACGGGAGCGGACACGGGTGGCAGCGCCGATCCCGTCACCCGCCGCTACCTCACACTCGGGCTGGACCACGGGATCTCGCCCACCGACGACGGCTACGCCTATGTGCTGCTGCCCGGTGTCCCGGCCGCCGCCACGGCGGTCTGGTCGCACTCCCGGCCGGTCCGGATCGTCGCCAACGACGCGGTCACGCAAGCGGTGGAGGACCGCCGGGCCGGACTGACCGCCGTGCACTTCTGGGGCGCCGGGTCCGCGGCCGGGATCACCTCGTCCGGCCCGGCGTCGGTGCTCGTGCGGCGAAGGGGCGCGCGGGTGTCCGTCGCGGTCGCCGACCCGGGCCGGACACAGACCTCCCTCACGGTCGAACTCCCCTTCCGTGTGCGGTCGGTGGCGCAGTCCGATGCCACCGTGAGCGTCGTTCCCGGACGCGGGACCGTCCTCACCGTCGAGACCGGCGGCTCCCGCGGCCACACCCACCACGCCGAACTCGTCCAGTAACCCACCCTCTGAACACCCATCCCGAGGAGCAGCGCCACCATGTCCGTCGCCCCGCACCTGCAACTGCCGCCGACCGACCGGGTCCTGTCGTCACGTACCGGCTGGACCCGGGCGCACTGGGAGGCGACCGCCGACCGGATGCTGGACGCACTGACGCCGTACGCCACTCCCGGCTTCGCGCAGTACCGGCTGCCCGGCCGCGGCAGCTGGTCGGGGGTCGTCTCGGACGGACTTGAGGGATTCGCCCGGTCGTTCCTGCTCGCCGCCTGCCGGATCGCGGGCGCGGGCGGGGCGGTCGACCCCCCGCTGACCGAGCGCTACGCGGCCGGTCTCGCGGCCGGCACCGATCCGGGCAGCGGGGAGGCGTGGCCGCGCCTGACGGACTGTTCGCAGCAGATGGTGGAGGCGGCGTCGATCGCGGTCGCGCTGCACGAGACCCGCCCGTGGATCTGGGACCGGCTGGACGCCGGGGTCCAGGAGCGGGTGGTCGACTGGTTCTCCGGGTTCGTCGGCGGCCGCACCTGGGACAACAACTGGCGGCTCTTCCAGGTGGTGTCCGAGCAGTTCCTCGCCTCGGTCGGCGCCCCGTACAGCCGGTCCGACATCGAGGGCGGACTGGACAGGATCGAGGACTGGTACGTCGGTGACGGCTGGTACACCGATGGGGACGGCCGCAATTTCGACTACTACGCCGGCTGGGCCATGCATCTGTACCCGCTGCTGTGGGCGCGGATCGCCGGGCCGGACGGCGACGGCGGCCGGGTCGCGGTGTACCGGGAGCGGCTCAGCCGGTTCCTGGAGGACTACCAGCACTTCTTCGGCTCGGACGGCGCCCCGGTCCACCAGGGCCGTTCCCTCACCTACCGTTTCGCCGCGCTCGCCCCGGTGTGGATGGGCGCGCTCGGCGACTGCACGCCCCTGGCGCCCGGACTGACCCGCCGGCTCGCCTCGGGCGTACTGCGGCACTTCGCGGAGCGCGGGGTGCCGGACGAGCGGGGGCTGCTGACGCTCGGCTGGTACGACACCTTCCTGCCGTCCACCCAGCCCTACTCGGGTCCGGCCTCCCCGTACTGGGCGAGCAAGGGCTTCCTCGGGCTGCTGCTCCCGGCGGACCACGCGGTGTGGACGGCGCGTGAACTCCCGCTGCCCGTCGAGGAGTCCGACACGTACACCGCGCTGCCCGCGCCGGGCTGGCTGCTGCACGGCACCCGGCACGACGGGATCGTCCGGCTGGTCAACCACGGCAGCGACCACAACCCGCCCGCCCCCGGCGCCGGTCCGGACGCCGATCCGGACCGGGGCGCGGGCGAGGACGACCCGCACTACGCGAAGCTCGGGTACTCGACGGCGACCGCGCCGCAGTCCGCGCCGCACGCCCTGGTCCGCAATGTCGACGGCCACCTGGCCCTGGTCGCCCCGGACGGCACCCCGTCCCGGCGCCGCCGGATCCATCCGCTGCGCTGCGAGGGCCGCGTCGCCGCCTCCTGGTCGGCGGCGCGGCTGCCGGGTGACGAGCGCGCGTACCGGATCGGGACGACGAGCGTGCTGCACGGCCCGTGGGAGATCCGGGTGCACCGGGTCGAGTCGCCCGAGGGGGCGGTGGTCCGGGAGGGCGGTCACGCGGTCGCCGACCGGACGGGCCCGTTCGCCTCGTCGGGGCCGGACTGGGCACTCGCCCGCACGGCCGAGGGGCTGACCAGCGCGGTGGTCGCCCTGTACGGGTGGGACGGCGGCGCCGACGGGGCCGCGGTGGCGCGCGATGTCGAGTCCAACGCGTACGGACCGCACTCGGCGGTCCCGTACCTGCGCAGCGCGCCCCGTCCGGGCGGCCGGAGCGTTCATGTGTCGCTCGTCGTGCTCTCCCGCGACCGTGTCCATCCGGAGGCGCTCCGTACGGCGGTTCGTGTGCGGGTGGACGGCGACGCGGTGGTCATGACCTTCCTGGACGGGAGCCGGGTCGAGGTCTGACCGGCGGCGGACCGGGGTCAGATTCCGATGCTGTTGTCCTCCCGGCGGTGGATGTGCCCGATCAGCTCCTGCGCCAGGGACTTGATCGTGTCGAGCCCGGCCCGCCCCCACGGGCGGGGCACGGTGTCCACGGCACAGACGGCGCCCAGGGCGATCCCCGTACGGTCGATGAGCGGCGCCCCCAGGTAGGAGCGGATGCCTATGTCGTCGACGACCGGGTTCCCGGCGAACCGCGGATAGTCGCAGACGTCCTCCAGGACCAGCGCCCTTCGCCGCACCACGACGTGCGGGCAGTAGCCGTGGTCGAGGGCCACATAGCGGCCGCTGCGGCCGCTGCCCGCTGCCGTGGCTCCCAGGTCGGCGCCCTTGCGGGTGCCCGCCGGGGTGTGCAGCCCGGCGTAGAACTGCCGGTTGCCGTCGATGAAGTTGACTATCGAGAAGGGCACTTCGGTCACTTCGGCCACCCGGTCGGCGAAGGCGTCGAAGTTGTCGAACGAGGCGTCGGACCGCTCACCCAGGCCGAGGCTGCGCAGCCGCTGGGTCCGGACGGGGGCGTCGCTGTCGACGGGGGTCAGCAGCATCCGCCCGATGGCGTGCGGGATCACGTACGGACTCCGAAACTGCCGTGGCCGGAGAGCGGGGCCGGCTCGATGGTGGCGTTGATGAGGTGCTGGACGAGGGTGACCAGCGCGCCGGTTCCCGAGCTGGCGATCCGCGCGTCGCACAGGACGACCGGTACCGCGGGTGCCAGGTCGAGCGCGGCCCGCACCTCCTCCGGGCCGTAGCGGAAGGCATCGTCGAACTCGTTGACGGCGACGATGAATCCGATACCGCGCCGCTCGAAGAAGTCGACGGCCGCGAAGCACTCCTCCAGTCTGCGGGTGTCCGCGATGACCACCGCTCCGAGTGCGCCCTGGGAGAGCTCGTCCCACATGAACCAGAAGCGCTCCTGGCCGGGTGTGCCGAAGAGGTAGAGCACATGCTGCTCGTCCAGTGTGATGCGGCCGAAGTCCATGGCGACCGTGGTGGAGGTCTTGGACTCGATGCCTTCGAGGCTGTCGGTCGCCGCGCTGACCTGGGTCAGCAGCTCCTCCGTGCTCAGCGGCGCGATCTCGCTGACCGCGCCGACGAAGGTCGTCTTGCCGACACCGAAACCGCCCGCCACCAGCACCTTGAGCGCGACGGGAAACCCCTCGGGGCTGCTGGGGGCTTCCGCGTGGCCGATGGGTCCGGGGGCGTCCGCGTACCCCACGTGCCCTGGGACCTCGGCGTGACCAGCGCTCCCGGGGCCGTCCGCGTAGCCGACGTTTCCGGGGCCCCCGGTCCCCGGGTACGGGGCGGAGCTGTCGAAACCGTCAGAGCTGTCGTCGTAAGCCATCGAGCACTGCCTCCAGCAGGGATCGGTCAGTGGGCATGTCATGGAAGGCGGGTGGGTGCGCGGTGACCGCTCCGCAGTCGACCAGGTCGGAGAGGAGCACCTTGGTGACGACCGCGGGGAGCCGCAGATGCGCGGCGATCTCGGCCACCGAGGTGGGGCCGCCGCACAGTCCCAGCGCCACGGAGTGCTCGGGGCCGAGGTGGTCCTGCGGAACGGTCCCGGTGGCCATGACCAGGGAGAGCAGGTCGAGCACGGTGGTGGGACGGGTGCGGCCGCCGCTCACCGTGTACGGGCGGATGAGGCGGCCTGCCGCATCGTCGAGCAACGGCGCGTCCTGGGTGGCCGACACGCTCACAGCCCCGTGGCGCCCGGCACCCCGGCCGCATGTCTGGTCGGGGTCATCAGATAGGGCCTGACGCTCTTGACCAGCATGGTCATCTCGTACCCCAGCACGGCGGCATCGGCGCTCCGCCCGGCGAGCACGGCCAGACAGGTACCGGAACCGGCGGTGGCGACGAAGAGCAACGTCGAGTCGAGCTCCACCACCACCTGGCGGACCTCTCCGTTGTCCCCGAACCTCGCCCCGGCGCTGCGGCCGAGCGAGTACAGGCCGGCGGCCAGCGCCGCCATGTGGTCGGCGCTGTCGGCGTCCATGCCGTGGAGGGATTTCACCAGCCCGTCGGCGGAGAGCAGGACCGCGCTGCGGGTGTACGGCACGCGCTGGACCAGCCCGCCCAGCAGCCAGTCGAGGTCCGAGACCTGACCGGACGGCATATCGGTCGCCATGGTGCATCTACTCCTTGGAAGTGTTCGCTTCGAGTGGGTCTTGATCGCTGTGGTGGGGGCCGGCCCGGAGGAGTTCCCCGGGCGCCGCGGCGCCGCGGACCGGAAGCGGATCGAGTGGTGCCGCGGCCGCTGTCACCGGGCCCGGAGCCGTCCCGAACCCGGCCTCCGCTCCGGAGCCGGAAGCCGGTTCGGGCTCCGATTCGGCACGGGCCTCGGCGAGGTCGATGCCGCGCCGGAAGGCCGCCACCAGGCCCGGGTCGTGCAGGGTGGGTTCGTCCTCGGTGCGCGGGACGGGGGCGTCCCTGAGCTGAGGGACCAGATGTTCCTGGTTGGCACGCCTGGGAAGCTGCGGCCGGCCCATCGTGCCGCGTACGACTCCGGGCTCCGCGGAGAGCGCCGGTGCCGCCTCCTCCGTCGGCCGGATGCCGGGGCCGGCCTCGGCGGGGACGGGCCGGTCGAGGCGCTCGGCGCGCAGCGGGAGCGGCGGGCCCTCGCCCTGGCGCCGGGTCTGCTGCGGCGGCTGGTGCATCCGCAGCTGCTGGTTCGGCACGTACGGCCGGCGCTCCGGCTCGGGAGCGGGCGCCGGGCCCGGACCGAGGTCCCGGTGTGCGGCGGCCTCGTCCAGCGGCGGTGGGCGGTGCACGGGGCCGGGGGGCGGGGCCGGTGCGCCGCCGGCTCCGGCGGAGGCGTCGTCCTCGGCGCCGAGCAGGGACTGCGGAAGCACGAGCACGGCTTGCGTGCCCCCGTAGATATTGCTCTGCAGCCGTACGGCGATGCCGTGTCTGCGGGCCAGCGAGGCCACCACGAACAGTCCGATCCGGCCGTCCTGGAGCAGCCGGGCGACATTGACCTGGTCGGGGTCGGCGAGCAGGGCGTTCATCCGCTTCTGCTCGCTGCCCGGCATGCCGAGGCCCCGGTCCTCGACCTCCAGCGCGAGACCCGCGGTGACGTGCTGGGCGCGCAGCAGCACTTGGGTCTGCGGGGCGGAGAACACCGTGGCGTTCTCGACCAGTTCGGCCAGGAGGTGGATCACGTCGGCCACGGCGTGCCCGCGGAGGGTGCCGTCGATCGGGGGCACCAACTTGACGCGTGGATACTGTTCGACCTCCGCGATCGCCGAGCGCAGCACCTCGGTCATGGTGACCGGGTTGCTCCACTGCCGCCGGGAGACGGCGCCGCCGAGGACGGCGAGGTTCTCCGCGTGGCGGCGGATCCGGGTGGCCAGGTGGTCGACGTGGAAGAGGCCCTTGAGCAGATCGGGGTCCTCGACCTCGTGCTCCAGCTCGTCGAGCAGCTGGATCTCGCGGTGCACGAGCGACTGGAGCCGGCGGGCGAGGTTGACGAACACCTCGACCTTCTGGTCCTCGCCGCTGTGCTCCGAGAGCCGGGACGCCTGCACGACGGCGGCGACGGCCCCTTCCTGCTGCCGGCCGAGCTCCTGCGCCAGCAGTTCGAAGGCGTCGCTGCCGGGGGCGGTGGGCTGCGGCGGCCGGCGCGTGGGTACGGGTTCGCCGTTGCGGAGCTGTTCCACCACCTGTTGCAGTTCGGCCTGGCCCTGCGCGCTGGCCCGGCGCAGGGCGAAGCAGCGGCCGAGGACGGTGGTGGCGACGCGGTTGGCGGCGAGGAAGGCCGCCGCCACGGCGGCGACCGCCAGCGCCGCGGCGGCGCCGAACGCGGTCCAGAGCTCCGTGGACGGCGCGGCGCCGGTGGAGCGGACCGTGAGGATGACGGCCGCGGCGCCGGTCAGCATGACGGCCAGGGCCGGCAGCACCGCGGTGCGCAGGAGTTGGGGGCGTATACGCGCCTCGGGGGACGGCTGGGCAGCGCGCGGCCTGGCCGCGGCCGAGTGGGAACGGGCACCCGGTCGGCCGTGCCGCCCGCCCTCTCGGCGTTCCGGTCGCGCGTCGGGTGCGCGAAGTTGAGACATCAGCGTCCTTGGTACGTGGGGCCCCGGGAATCGGTATTCATGTGGTGGCATCTACGGTGGTCGGTCATTCTCGGATCATCGGCCGGGCAGGCCCTGGGAATATGAGCCCACCGTTGATCACCGGACACACACGGTAGTCGCCCGAGGCGAGGGTGCGACGGGCAGTTGTGGAACTTGCCCGCCATCCGTCCCGCTCTGGTATGACCTCTCGCACGAGCGACCGATTACTACCGGACCGGTGGCGGGGATCCGGCGCCGCACGCGACAAGCCCCCTCGATGGGTATCGAGGGGGCTTGTCCTGGCGTACGGGGGAGCGATGTCCCGCTCCCCCGTACGGCCTGTCCGCCGAGCCAGGCCGTACGGGGGGGCGATGGTGAGCCCGGGTGTCCGTGCGGGCCTTACGCCTTGCGGAGCCGGGCGACGATGCCGTCGAGGTCGCGGCGGACCATGTAGTCGCGGATCATGTGTCCGCCCGGCTCCTCGTACCACTCGTGCGCGATTCCGGCGTCGCCGAGGCGGGCCCGGAACTCCCGCTGGCCGGCCAGCACCTGGGTCTCGTTGGCCGTGTCGAACCAGTTGACCGGGTCGGGGCTGGTGCCGGCCACCAGGAAGATCCGCTTGTTCCGGTAGCTCTCGATCCGCTCGACCGGGTTGTCGGCGCTGACCCTGGCCTCGTCCCACAGCGGTATGCCGTAGATCGTTCCGCCGCCCAGGTCCAGGGCGGCCGAGGACGCGTTGGCCCAGTGGGCGACCAGTCCGGAGTCCCGGCGCAGACTGGCCGGCCCCGAGTGGGCACTCACCGAGGCGAAGTGACCGTAGTACTTGGCCGCGTACTTCAGAGCGCCGAAGCCGCCCATCGAGAACCCGGCGACGGCACGGCCGTCGTACTCGGCGTAGGTACGGAAGTTCGCGTCGACCCAGGGAAGGAGCTGGTCGATGTGGAAGGTCTCCCAGTTACGGGGGCCGGTGTTGGAGCTGACCGGGTTGGAGTACCAGCCCGCGTGTCCGCCGTCGGGCATCACGACGATGACCGGCTTTCCGGCCGTCCAGTCCCGGATGCCCGCGCGGTCGAAGGTGACGAAGTCCTGGTCGGTACCGCCCCCGTGGAAGAGGTAGAGGACCGGGTAGGTACGTCCGGCGGTGTGGTAGTCGTCGGGCAGCAGGATGTTGACGCCCGGGTTCCAGCCGATGGCGTCGGTGGCGAACCGGTAGTACCACATGCGCGGATCGGCCTCGTTGCGCTCCACGATGCGCAGACCGAAGCCGTCGCCCGCCGCACTGGCCGGGGACGCGGCCGCGAGGATGCCCCCGGTGCCCAGAGCCATCGCGGCGGTGATTCCGCCGGCGGCCTTGATGACGTTTCTGCGGGTGGGACGGTAGCTGCTCAACACGGCCTCCTGGTGGGAAAGGAACACGTCACGCCGAGTAGCCCTTCGGCGGGATCAGCGTGGCGAGCAGATCGAAGGAGATCCAGTAGATCTGGTTGCCACTGAATGACGCGGGGTCGGCTATGAGGACGGTGCGGTCCACCTCGTCGTAGCCGAAGACGGTGAAGTAGTGATAGATCGTCTGGTCCGACGGGTAGCCGGGCGGCTGGTTGCCGGGCGGGGCGACGATGTTGGTCACCAGCGGGTAGTTGCGGTCGATGTCGAAGACGATGTCGTTCCACAGCAGGTCCCGCTGGCCCTGGGTGGGCGGGTCGTTCGGCATGTTCTTGGTCTCGTACCAGCCCCCGCCGAGGTTGGCGTTGAGTACGCCGGTGACCTGGCCGATGTAGTCGGTGCCGGCCTGGGTCGTGCCGAGCTGCCCGGCCAGAACTCCCTGGCTGGGCGGGGCGATCCGGGCCGAGAGCGCGATGCGGGTGGCGGCCGGACCGCACCAGTACCCGGTCTCCTGAACCTGGTAGTCGATCGCCAGCCAGTGCGCGCTGAGGGTGCGGCCGGAGTCGACCTCCAGCCGGGTGCCGGGCCGGTTGTGCCCGCTGACGACGGCCGTACCGGCCTTCGTTCCGTGGGCGAGTACGGACACGGCCGGGGTGTGCGGTGCGGGCGACGCCTGGGCCGTGCCGGGGTGGAGGAGAACACCGACGGCGGCGACGGCGATCGCGGAGGACACAAGTCTCCTGCGCATGAAGGCTCCTGAGGGTGGGGGGACGGGCCTTGCGGGAAGAAACGCGTTCAGCGGAAGCGCCCGGCCGATGAGCGCCACGGCTCCGCGCGGCACGGTCGGGTGCGACGGCAGGAGTCAGCGTGGTTCCTCGCCCGCGAAGGGCGCAAGGAATGAAAGTTCAGGCTTACCGGTGGAGTCGAGCGGGTCCGGGTACTCCGGCTATCGCCGTGTCCGCTCCTCGGCGGCCAGCAGGGCCCGCCCTTCCGCCGTCGCGACGTGGAAGGACCGTCCGGCCTTGCGCACGGTGGCGACCAGGCCCGCCGCACGGAGCACGTTCAGGTGCTGGCTGACGGCGGGGTGGGTCACGTCCAGGAGCCGGGCGGCCTCGACCGTGGTGCATCCGGTACGCGTCGCGCGCAGGAGGCCCGCCCGGGTGTGACCGAGCAGCGGGCCCAGCGGTCCGGCTCCCTCCGAGGGCCGGGCGGGGGCGGGGCCGGCCCAGTCCGTGCTGTGGTGGATGGGGTAGACGAGAACGGGCGGCAGGTCCCCGTCGGCCAGGGTGATCGGGGTGGGCCAGCAGAAGAACGACGGTTGCAGCACAAGTCCCCGTCCCCGCAGCCTGAGTTGCTGGTCGACGGGGTACGTCACCTCCAGCACGGGCGGGCGCCAGCGGAACTGCGGCCCGAGCCCGGCCAGCAGCCCCTCGGTGCCGCCGTCCAGGAGACTGCGCAGCCGCAGGGCGCGGTCGGCGTCTATGTGGGCGTGGACGCGCTGCCAGTACGGTGCGAGCGCCTCCAGCTGATAGGTGCGCAGCGCCTCGCCGAGCTGCCGGAGGGTTTCGGCGTCTCCCCCGGCCAATAAGCTTACCCAGCCAGGCAGTTGGAGTGTGGCGGCCAGTTGCGTCAGATCGGTTCGCAGGCGTGGGCGCGGGGTGCTCATCAGGGTGTCGACGGCCGCCTGCAGAGTGGCCCGGTCGCCGGTGGTGGGGGTGAGGAAGTCCGGCGAGTACCCGCGCGGGGGCAGCAGGGAGGAAAGCAGCCGGGGACTCGCGGAGAGCCGGGGCCGTACCCAGCGGCGCCACGCGCCGAACACCCTCTCGCCGTCGCGCCGTTGCAGGGTCTGCACGCTGTTGCTGATCTCCCAGAGGAAGTCCGGCCCTGGGGCCACCCGGACCCGCGCCAGGTCCTCGGAGGTGAAGTACACCCGCAGCATGGCCGCCCCCTGTGGTCGCTCCCTCGAAGGTGAAGGTGCACCGATGCCGGCCACGGCCGCGCCCGGCGGATCAGCGAGCCGGTGGAAGGGGGTGCACCGGGAAGCCGCAGCACCGCACCGCACCCGCTTCCCGCGGGCAGCGTACCGCCGTTCGGCCGCCGCCCGGCCGTACAGGCACCGCCATCTCCCGGACGTGGCACCTCCGCCCCTCGGGCGGTCAGGGGCGGCGGCCCACCCAGGTGGTCCGGGTGGTCCGGACCGTGAGGTCGTCGCGCCGCAGGACGCTGTACGGGCCTTCGTCATCGGTGACGGCGTCGAGTGCGGCCAGGTCCTCGGCGGGGAACCGGCCGTCGAGGTGGGAGCGCAGCTTGCGCAGACACACCTGGGCGTAGCGGGCGGTGGCGGCCGGCAGCGGGGCGGGCAGGTCGATCACGAAGGGGCGCTCGGCCTCCAGGACGAAGCCCGCGCGGACCAGGTGGTCCGTCCAGTCCGCGGCGGGTCCCCCGTTCAGGGCGGCATGGAGACGGGCCTCCATGCCCGGCCGGCCCACCCCGACGTCCTCGGGCAGGAAGCGGGGGAAGAAGTCCATCTCGGTGACGGCCAGGAGGCCGCCCGGCCGCAGGGCGTCGAACACATGGGACAGCACCCGGTCGGGGTCGCCCATGTGGTGCAGCGAAGCGGCCGCCCAGACCAGGTCAGGGGTGTCGAGGGCCGGCCGGCCCTCGTCCAGATCCGCCAGGACGCCGCGGACCCGGTCGGTGAGTCCGAGCGCGGACACCTTCGCCGACAGCCGGTGGAGCATCTGCGGGGAGACATCCACCGCAGAGACCTCGGCCCGCGGGAAGCGCCGGGCCAGGGCGACGGCACCGGTCCCGGTGCCGCTGCCCAGGTCGACGACGCGGCCGGGTTCCCGGTCGGACAGTTCACCCAGCCAGGTGGTCAGCCCGGTCAGAAAGGTCCGCAGGACCTCGGCGTCGAGCTCCAGCATCTCGGCCATGGCGGCTGTTCCGGCGTCGGCCCCGGTGCGTTTCGGATGAGGCGCGTTCATGTCTGCGGTGTTCATGCTTCGACCGTAGCCCTGGGTTGCGCACAACGCGTACAGTCTTGCGTATGACGCAAGAAAGCGATGTGGACAGCACGGTCCGCATGCGCATCAGGAGCCTGCGGAAGGCGCGCGGCTGGTCGCTCGACAGCCTCGCCGAACGCGCCTTCCTGAGCCCCTCCACCCTGAGCCGCATCGAGACCGGTCACCGGCGCATCAGCCTGGACCAGCTCACGGCACTGGCCCGCGCCCTGGGGACCTCGCTCGACCAGCTGGTGGAAACCGTCAACGACGACGATGTCGTGATCAGGCCGCAGCGCGACGAGCAGCGCGGGCTGACCACCTGGGTACTGAACCGCGGGTCCGGCCCGCCCGGCAGCACCGTCGCCAAGATGCGCATCACCGACGAGTCCCGGGGCCCGGGGGCCGACCAGCTCGGTGTGCACCCCGGCAAGGACTGGTTCACGGTCCTGTCGGGAACCATCATGTTGATCCTCGGCGAGCGCGCCATCCGGGTCGAAACGGGCCAGGCGGCCGAGTTCTCCACCATGATCCCGCACGCCATCAAGGCGCACGGAGGACCGGCCGAGGTCCTGTGCATCCTCGACCGCGACGGGCAGTGCACCCACCTCCACCCCCCGGCGTGAACCCGGCCGGCCGCCCCGGAGGGAGAGTGCCCGTGGGCGTGCGCACCGAGCGAGGGCGCCGCACGGCCATCGCGCCCGTCAGGCCTGGGCGGCCCGGTCGCGGTCACGGCCGGGGTCGGGTGTCATGGCACCGCCGGGGAGCTGTACGTGGACCGGGGGCCAGTTGCCCCATCCCGCCGCGGGCTCCGCCGCCACGGAACGCCACCACGGTTCGACCGCCGGAGGATCGGCGGGCTCGAACGGCAGGCCCGGATGCGGAGCCACCATGATCGCCCCCACGAACTGGGCGGCGCGCATCGACCACTCGGCCGGCTCGGCCCACGGATGCAGTGCGAGGTTGAACGTCCCCCAGTGGATCGGCAGCATGACGCCCGCCGCCGGGTCGCCGCCCTGAAGGTCCAGATGGGCCTGGACGCCCTCGTCGGGGCTCATGTGGATGTCCGGCCAGGCACCGGGTTCCGGCTTGCCGTTCGAGTGGTCCTTGGGCCAGTACTGGCTGTACGCACCGATCTGGATCATGGTGGCGTCGAACGGCCCGTGCTCGGCGCCGATCTCCTTGAAGCCGGGGAAATATCCGGTGTCGCCGCTGTGGTAGATCCGGTGCCCGGGTCCCGCGACGACCCACGAGGCCCAGAGGGTGTGCTGCTGGTTGCGAAGGCCACGGCCGCAGAAGTGCCTGGCGGGGGTGGCCGTGAGGCTGATCCCGGCGACCTCCGTGGTCTCGTTCCAGTCGAGCTCACGGATCCGCTCCAGGGGCACACCCCAGCGCTCCAGGTGCGCTCCGACCCCGAGCGGCACCGCGAAGACCGTGCCCGTACCGGCCAGCGCCCGGATCGTCGGAAGGTCGAGGTGGTCGTAGTGGTCGTGCGAGATCACCACCACATCGACCGGGCCGAGCACGGCGAGCGGCAGCGGAGCGGGATGCAGCCGCTTGGGCCCCGCGAACGCGAAGGGCGAACAGCGGTCACCCCAGACCGGGTCGAACAGCACCCGCCTGCCGTCGATCTCGGCGAGCACACTGGAATGCCCCATCCAGGTGAGCCGCAGCCCGGAGACGGGGGGCGTGGCGAGATCGGCCAGGGTGGTGGCGTGGACCGGCACATCACCGGTCGGCGATCTGAGCGCCCGCTCCTCCTTGCGGAAGTAGGTCTTCGCGAACTCCAGAGCGGACCCCGACGGCCTGGTCCGTGCCCCCACCGGGTTCTGGAACACTCCGTCGGCGAAGTTGGGGGAACGACGAATGCGCTCCATACGGGTGCCGCCCGGGTCGGCCCCGAAGTCGGCGGGCCGCAGCGCACGCAGCCTGGTGCGGAGCGTAAGTCTGGAGTCAGCGCCGGTCACAAGATCTCCTGAGGGAGTCGGTGTCGTCTCATTATGGTCGGGCGGTACGACAGTGCGAGAGCAGAACACCCAACGGGATGGCGGCCGGCAGGGTCTGCCTCAGCCACGCGGCTGCCCGTACACGTGCTCGACATGGAGCCGCAGTACGACCCGGCGGTCCCTGACCATGGCCCGGCGGTAGTCGTCCCAGTCCGGGTGTTCTCCCTGGACGTCGCGGTAGAGCGCGACCAGCTCCGCCACGGTGGCGTCCTCGGGGTCGGCGGCCACCGGGGTGAGGTCCGCGGTGCCGTCCGCGACGGTCCAGGCCCAGCGGTCATCGCTGGTGACGTGGTAGCTCGCCCGCGGGTCCCTGCGCAGGTTCCGGGTCTTCGCACGGTCCTCGGTGACCGAGACCCTGACGATGCGCTCTTCGGGGTAGTAGAAGTGGTTGACATTGGACAGCTGGGGCCTGCCGTCCCGCTTGAGCGTAACCAGTACGCCGCTGTTGCCTTCGGAGAACAACCGAAGAAGCGCATCCTGCTGTGCGTCGAATCCCGTCATGCCGAATCCAACGTCCGGACCGTGCGCAGGATTCCGCATCCGGCATCCGGTATCCGCCGCACCGCCCCGCCGGGACGCATCCGGCCGCGGGGCGGTGGTTCGGCGCCTGGCCGCATTGACAGCGGCGCCCCACCTCCCGATACTGACTCGCGATTCAGTAACAGATCGCGGCCGCGCGGAATCCGGGCCGGCGCGGTCCGGGTTCCGCGGCATCGTCCCCGGGCCCGCCCCGATCGCAGTGACCGAGGAGAACTCCCGATGACGACGCCTCCGGTGTCCCCGCCCGCCCCGCTGATCTCCCTGACCTGGACGGACCACGTCACCGGACGCCAGGGGCACCTGGTCGTCGACCGGCTGGTGCGCGGGGTGTCCAGCGGCGGGTTGCGGATGCGGGCGGGCTGCACGCTCGACGAGGTGACCGGACTGGCCCGCGGCATGACGATGAAGGAAGCCCTCCACTTCGACGCGGACCGCACCGGGGCCCGCTACGTACCGCTCGGCGGTGCCAAGGGCGGCATCGACTGCGATCCCCGCGACCCGGCCGCCTACGGCGTCCTGGTGCGCTATCTGCGGGCGGTGCGTCCCTACATCGAGAACATCTGGACGACCGGCGAGGATCTGGGGCTCAGCCAGGACCTGGTCGACCGGGCGGCGGCGGAGGCCGGGCTCGTCTCCTCCATCGAGGCCGTCTATCCGCTGCTCGACGACGAGACCGCGGCCCGGCAGCGACTGGCCGACGCCTTCGCCGTCGAGGTGGACGGCATCGGCCTGGACGAGCTGGTCGGTGGCTGCGGGGTCGCCGAGTCGGCCCTCGCCGCGCTGGACCGGGACGGGGTCGCGTACGACGGGGCGCGGGTCGCCGTGCAGGGGCTGGGCACCATGGGCGGCGCGACGGCCCGGTTCCTGTCACGGGCCGGATTGCGGGTGGTCGCCGTCGCCGATGTCCAGAGCACGATCGCCAACCCGGCCGGCCTCGACATCGAGGCCCTGCTGTCCGCCCGGGACGCCCACGGGACGGTGGACCGCGGCGCGCTGCGCGCCGCGGACCGTGAGCTGCCCGCCGGGGCCTGGCTGGACCAGGACGTGGAGGTGCTCGTACCCGCGGCCGTCTCCTACGCCGTCGACGCGGCGAACCAGGCCCGGATCAAGGCCCGTTGGGTGGTCGAGGCGGCCAATATGCCGGTGCTGCCCGAGGCCGAGGCGCTGCTCGCGGAGCGCGGGATCACGGTCCTGCCCGACGTCGTCGTCAACTCCGGCACCAACGCCTGGTGGTGGTGGACGCTGTTCGGCGACATCGGAGCCGACGCCGACGAGGCGTTCGCGCACACCCGGAGTTCGATGCGCGCTCTCGTCGACCTCGTGCTGACCCGGGCCGCGGCGGACGGCTGCACCCCGCGGGCGGCGGCCCACGCCGTCGTCGCCGACCGGCTGCCGGTGATGACGGAACGCTTCGGCTGGTACCGCTGACCGGACCCCGATGCCCCCGGCCTGCCCGGGGGCGGGCATTGGTTAGGGTGACGCCGTGGCAAGAGTGCGGTTGAGTGTGGCGGAGCGACGCGAGGAGCTGCTGCGCGCTGCCGTCGAGCAGATCGAGGTGCGAGGTGTCGCGGCGGTGCGGATCGCCGATGTGGCCTCCGTCCTCGGCGTGAGCAACGCACTCGTCCTCTACCACTTCTCGACCAAGGAGAAACTGGTCGCCGCCGCCTTCGCGCACGCGGCCGAGGCCGATCTCACCCAGCTGCGCAAGCTGTTGACCCGCCGGACCACGGCGGTGCGCAGGCTGCGCGCCGCCGTCCGCTGGTACGCCCCGACGGGCCAGGCCAAGGGCTGGCGGCTGTGGATCGAGGGCTGGGCGGCCTCGCTCCGCGACCCCGCGCTGCGCAATGTGGCAGGCGATCTCGACCAGCAGTGGAAGGCGGAGCTGGCCGAGGTCATCGAGGAAGGCGCGGCCGCGGGCGAGTTCCACTGCGACGACCCGATGTCCGTGGCCTGGCGGCTGACCGCCCTGCTGGACGGCCTGGCGGTGCAGATGACCTCGTACGCGGGTCCGCTCTCCCGGGCCACGATGCTGGAGTGGACCGAACAGGCACTCGCCCGTGAACTCGGCATCGACCACGCGATGCTGACGGCCTGACCGCCGGACCCGGCAGCGCCCTCCGGCGGGCCCGTCAGGTCTGGCGCAGGGGTATGTAGGACTCGCCCCGCAGTCCGAACGTCCAGGCGACGCCGTCCTTCGCGGTCCGGGTCGCGGGCGGCACCCGCAGCCAGTACGTGCGACGCGTCCCGTCCGGCTCCGGGGTGGAGTTGACCACCTCGACCATGACCACGTCCTCGTCGCCGTCGAGCGCGATCCGCCAGAGGATGCCCGTCTCGTCCCGGTGGACAGGTTCCGCGCCGGACTCGGTGAGGTAGCGGTCGTATCCGTAGAACTCCAGCATCACGCGCCGCAGTTCGGCGTTCTCCTCGGCCCGGATCCGTTCGGGGGTGAGCGCGGTCAGCTCCGCCAGGAATCCAGCGGGCACCGGCATGCCGCGCCAGGCGTACAGCCCGAACCCGTCCCGGTAGGAGAGGGCGGGCCCGTCGCCGCGGTCGAGCCTGCCCGCCTCGTCGCGGTGCAGCACCTCCGGGCGCTCGCTGATCACCACGGCGCGCTCGTAGGGCCACCACCAGCCCGCGTTCCTGGCCACGGCCGACAGTCCGTCGAGCCGGTCGCCCCGCCCGTCGAACGCGGCGAGCCACGCCGCGTCGTGCTGGCCCAGGACCGCGTCGAGGAGGAGCAGCCGCACCTCCGGCTCGTCCTCGGGCCGCTCGGCGAGTCCGGCGACGACCCCCGCCCGTATCCGGTCGGCGAGCGCCGCCGTGCTCTCCCACAGCTGGGCACCGGTGGCGGACCAGAGCGCGGACCAGCCGGCCGGACCCAACTCGTCGTACATCCGGCGCCGTTCCTCCGCCCAGGGCCGGGTCCTCACCTCCTCCCGGACCGAGCGGCCGGCGTCGGCCAGCTGCTTCACGAGCCCGACGGCCTCCCTGGGCGAGTCGGCCCAGACGAACTCCTCCGGCTCGGCCAGCCCCGCGCTGCGGTAGGCGAGCCGCACCCCGTCCTGCGCTGCCGCCCGGTCCGCCGCGCCGGTCTCCGCCGCCACGGCCCGCCATGAGTCCACGTACTGCATCGTCTCCCCGTCCCCTGTTCCCTGATTTCCGCGTTCTCGGATCACTCTTCGCTGCCCGTGCCCGGCACCGGAAGCCCGGCCGGCCGGGCCGTTCAGTCCGCCACGATGCGGACCGCCCCCGGTGCGTACTCCCGCTGGCGCACCACGCGGAACCAGCCCTGCGGCAGCGGGATCACCGCGTGTTCCTCGTGCACCACACGTCCGCCGTCGGGCAGGTGGAGCAGCATCGGGCCGAACACCCCGCCCTCCCGGATCAGCCGTCCCGGCCCCGGCACCGCGTGTGCGTGTCCGGTGACCTCACCGAGCGCGAGCACCAGCCGGCCCCGCCCGTCGCGCAGTTCGCCCGGCGCGTCCAGGAGGTTCGGGGGCACCTCGGACTCCTCCAGCGCCATGATCAGCACATCGCCCTGCCGGTACACAGACGTCTCCCCTCCAGGTCGGCACCCGCTGTGCCGGCCACATGGAAAACGCTACGGCGGGGGTCTGACATTGATGCTGATACTGAGGTTCCGGTGGCCGTGGCTCAGGGTCTGACTGACGCCCTGCTGGGCTGTCTTCCGGTTGTACTGTCCGG
>NZ_JBFAJY010000030.1:0-99034 GCF_040655445.1 Streptomyces sp. NPDC050423 | reverse complement strand
CCGTCCCCCGCCCCGGTGGGGGTCTCCCCCCCCCCCCGCCCCCCGCGGGCTTTTGCGCCCCGGGGTGCGGGGGCAGCGCCCCCGCACCCCGTCCCGAAAGGCACCCCCCATGGACCTCGTCATCCGCGACGCCCGCGTCATCGACGGCACCGCCACCCCCTCCTACCGCGCCGACGTCGCCGTCCGCGACGGCCGCATCGCGGAGATCCACCCGGAGCACGCCCCGGGCCCGCGCCCCTCCGCCGCCCGCACGCTCGACGCCGACGGTCTCGCCCTCTCCCCCGGCTTCGTCGACATGCACGCCCACAGCGACCTCGCCCTGCTCCGCGACCCCGACCACAGCGCGAAGGCCGCGCAGGGCGTCACCCTCGAAGTCCTCGGCCAGGACGGGCTGTCGTACGCCCCCGTCGACGACCGCACCCTCGCCGAGGTCCGCCGGTCCATCACCGGCTGGAACGGGGACGGGAGCGACATCGACTTCGACTGGCGCACCGTCGGCGAGTACCTGGACCGGCTCGACCGCAACTTCGGCGGCCGGGGCATCGCCGTCAACGCCGCCTATCTGATCCCGCAGGGCACCGTCCGGATGTACGCGCTCGGCTGGGACGACCGGCCCGCCACCGACACCGAGCTGACCCGGATGAAGGAACTCGTCGCCCGCTCCATGGCGGAGGGCGCCGTCGGCATGTCCTCCGGGCTCACCTACACCCCGGGCATGTACGCGGACGACGCCGAACTCACCGAGCTCTGCCGGGTGGTGGCCGAGCACGGCGGCTACTACTGCCCGCACCACCGCTCCTACGGGGCGGGCGCGCTGGAGGCGTACGAGGAGATGGTGCGGCTCACCCGCACCGCGGGCTGCGCCCTCCATCTCGCGCACGCCACCATGAACTTCGGGGTGAACGAGGGGAAGGCGCCGGAACTGCTCGGCCTCCTGGACCGCGCCCTGGACACGGGCGCCGACATCTCCCTCGACACCTACCCGTACACCCCGGGCTGCACGACGCTGGTCGCCATGCTGCCGAGCTGGGCGAGCGAGGGCGGACCGGAGTCGATCCTGTCCCGTCTCGCCGACGACCCGACGGCCGCGAGGATCCGCCACGACATGGAGGTCGTCGGGGCGGACGGCTGCCACGGCGTGCCGATGGAGTGGGACACCATCGAGATCTCCGGCGTGAGCGTGCCCGGCCTCGACGCCTACGTCGGCCGTACGGTGGCCGAGTCCGCGCGGCTGCGCGGCGAGGAGCCCTGGGTGACCGCGCGGCGGCTGCTCCTCGACGACCGGCTGGGCACGACGATCCTCCAGCACGTGGGCCACGAGGAGAACGTCCGGCAGATCATGCGCCACCGCGTCCACACCGGCGGCAGCGACGGCATCCTCCAGGGCGACAAGCCGCATCCGCGGGCGTACGGCACCTTCCCGCAGTATCTCGGCCGGTACACGCGGGAGCTGGGCATCCTCTCGCTGGAGGAGTGCGTCGCCCACCTCACGTCCCGCCCGGCGGCCCGGCTGCGGCTGGCCGACCGCGGTCACGTGCGCGAGGGGTACCGCGCCGACCTGGTGCTCTTCGACCCGTCGACGGTGGCCGCGGGCTCGACGTTCGACGAGCCGCGCACCCTGCCGTTCGGCATCCCGCACGTACTGATCGACGGCCGCTTCGTCATCGAGGACGGCAAGCGGACCCAGGTCCTGGCCGGCCGGTCGGTGCGCTCCGCACCCCGCGGGTAGCAGCCGCCCCCCTCGGAAGGTCACCCGACCGCCGCTCAGGCCCCGGCCGCCCGCTCCCGCGCCCACGCCAGGTCCTCCTCGGTGGGCGCGTCGTCCTGGGTGAGCGCCCGCCGCCAGTAGCCGCTGAACTCGACGGCGGACCTGGGCAGTCCGCGTTCCCCGACGAGGTGGCGGCGCAGCGCGCGGACCGTGCCGGCCTCGCCCGCGAGCCAGGCGGCCGCGCTCTCCCCGGGCAGCTCGGCCGACCGGACCGCGTCCAGCAGCGATTCGCCCCGGTCCCGGTGCACCCAGCGCACGGTCAGCCCGGCCGCGGTGTCGAACCGCTGCTCCTCCGCGGCGTCGGCGACCTCGGCGCAGACCGTCGCCCGCGTGCCGGCCGGCAGCGATTCGAGGATCGTCCCGATCGCCGGGAGCGCCGACTCGTCGCCGGCCAGCAGCAGGTGCCCGGCCTCGGGCAGCGGCCGCGCGTACGCGGAGGACGGGCCGACCATGCCGATCACGTCCCCCGGCCCGGCGGCGCGGGCCCAGCGGGTGGCGGGTCCGCCGTCGCCGTGGAGCACGAAGTCGACGGCCATGAGCCCGGAGCCGGGATCATACGAGCGGACGGTGAAGCTCCGCATGAGCGGCCGCTCCGGTTCGGGGATCGCGAGATGGGCCTCGTACCAGCGCATGCCGTAGGTGTCCTCGGCGTCCGGTTCCGGCAGCCGGGGCGCGCGCTGCCCCTGCCTCGGGAAGCAGAGCTTCATCTGCTGGTCGGGCCGGTCCTCCATGAGCGAGCCCAGCGCCTCGCCGGAGAAGGTGATCCGCAGCATCCGCGGGCTGATCCGCTCGACATTCGCGACCCGCACGTACGACACAGCCAAGGTCCGCACCACCACTGCGACACCAGCCTCTCACCGGAGTTTGATACTTTACGCCATAAGGAGTTGCCGGACCGAAGTTACTTTACGGCGTAAGGAGTCGCAAGTGGTGGTCTATGTCGGGCAGGGCGATGCCCGACGGTCGATGTCCCTGCTGTGGCGCTCGGCCGTACCGGAGGAGCCGGGCCGAACCCCCGGTCCCGGCCCCAGGCCCGGACTGACCGTCGACGCGATCGTGGCCGCCGCGGTCGCCGTGGCCGACGAGGACGGCATGGCCGCGCTCTCGATGCGGGCGGTGGGCGAGCGGCTCGGGCGCACGGCCATGGCGCTCTACACCTACGTTCCCGGCAAGAGCGAACTGCTGGACCTGATGTACGACGCGGTGCACGCGGAGCTCCCCGATGACCACTCCGGAGCGGGCGACTGGCGTACGGATCTGACGCACTGGGCGCGGGACACGCTCGCGTTCTACCTGCGCCACCCCTGGGTGCTCCAGGTCTCCCAGGCCCGTCCGGTGCTCGGCCCGCACGAGTACGCCGGCCTGGACGCACTCGTGCGCCGCCTCTACGGCACGGGGCTCGACGCCGGGGCCCTCAGGCGCCTGGCCGGGACCCTGTCCCACTTCGTGCGGGGTGCCGCGCGGACCGTCGCCGACGCGCGCGAGGCGGCGTCGGCGACGGGGCGGCCGGACGAGGAGTGGTGGTACGCCCGCTCGGCGGCGCTCGTCGAGCTGGTCCCGGATTTCGCGGACCGCTACCCGGAACTGAGCCGGATGGAGCGGGAGTCGGCGCCCCCGCAGCCGGCCGGGGACGAAACGGTCCCCTATCCGGAGCGGGAGGCGAGGGAGACGTTCGCCGCGGGCCTGGACGTGCTGCTGGACGGCATCGGGGCGGCGGTCCTGCGGAGCCGGGGGCAGGGCGCGCGAACACGCCCCGACCCCCTCGGTTCACCAGCGGTACCAGCGACCGCGACCGGCGCCGGAACTCGAACGCATGAGGAAGCCGAGCAGCCACACCACGAGCACGATGCCCGCTATCCACCAGAGCAGATTGAGTGCGAAACCGGCACCGAACAGCACCAGGACGAGCAGAAGAACGACTAGCAGGGGAACCATTTTTATCAACCTCCAGAAATTCGAGTTCCCGGGCTCCGCCGGTCCACACCTCAGAACAAGAATTCTTTCCGGACCCGGGCGAGAATGTTTCCGCCGCGTTTTCCAGGGCACCCGGGGCGCATGAATATTTCTGCGACAGCCCGAAAAGGGCACGGAAAGGCAAGACGCGCAGGAAATGGTTCAGCGGTCGAGGCGGGCGGCCGTGCGGGATTCGTGGCCCGTGGGGTGATCTACTTCCTGGTCGGCGTCCTGGCGCTGCGCACAGCGTTCGGCGACACCGGCGGTGACGGTGGCGGAAGGACGGCGGACCGGGGCGGGGCGCTCGCCGAGATCGCGCAGAAGCCCTTCGGGTCCGTCCTGTTGTGGGTCCTGGGTGTCGCGCTGGCGGGAATGGCCCTGTGGCGGCTGTCCGAGGCCGCGTTCGGGGCCGCGGGTGCCGACGGGCGGAAGGCGGCCAAGCGGCTGACGTCTGCCGGGCGCGCCGTCTTCTACGGCTTCGTGGCCTACTCGGTCCTGATGTTCGCGGCGGGCGACAAGGGCAGCGGCAGCGGCGCCGGCGACGCGCGGTCACAGGACGTCACGGCAAGGGTCCTGGACGTGCCGGGCGGCCGCTGGCTGGTGGGAGCGGGCGGCGTGGCCGTCGCGTGCGCGGGCCTGTGGATCGCCGGCCGGGCCGCGCTCCGCACGTTCCACAAGCATCTGCGCACGGGCGGGATGTCACGCACCGAACGACGTGCCGTGGACATCGTCGGCGTCTTCGGCGGGGTCTCGCGCGGGCTGGTCTTCACGGTGGCGGGCGGTTTCGCCGTGGCCGCCGCGGTGAAGGCCAGGTCCGGCGAGGCGAAGGGCATGGACGACACGCTGCGGTCCTTCACCGCGACGCCGGCCGGGCCATGGCTGCTGGTCCCGATCGCGGTGGGACTGGCGGCCTTCGGCCTCTTCTCGTGCGCGAACGCCCGGTGGCGCCGGATCTGAGGGGGCGGGACGGACACGCGGGCGGGGCGGGAGTCCTCTCCCGCCCCGCCCGGCCGTGCTCCCGCCGTTACGGCTTGGGCAGTTCGCACCCGGCCGCGTTCAGGTCGAACACGTTGCCGGCACCGATGCACGGCACGATGCCGTAGGTCTCCTGGGCGTAGTTGATGCCCTGACGGACCGTCACCTGGCCGTTCTCGTCGACCTCGCACGGGTTGTTGTCCGTGCACTTCTGCCCGTCCTCGTTACCGGTGTTGTTGACGGCGACGACCTTGCCGGTGGCGTTGTCGATCACCGGCGAGCCGGACGTGCCGCCGATGGTCTGGCAGGCGGAGGTGTAGCGGACGGAGTCCTTCCAGGTCCACTCCCCCTCCTTGAGGCGGTAGACGAACCCGTCGACGTTGCAGCTGTACGTGCGCTTCCAGTACCCGGACGCCACCGTGATCGCGGTGCCCTGAACCGGGTGCGCGGTGTTGAGCTCCAGCGCCTTGATGCCGTAGCTGCTCTCGATCTGGGCGTACGTAGAGGTGAGTTGGTACACCGATATGTCGGTGTCCGTCATCGTCCCGTACGCGATCTTGCTCGCCCGCAGCGTGCCGACTCCGCTGCCCGCGTTGTTCAGCAGGGTGAAGGTGCGGGTGGACGGCTGGTCGCGCACGACCTCGCCGGGACCGGGGAAGCCGGACTCCATGCAGTGCCCGTTGGAGAGCACGAGCGCGGGATCGCCCGGCTGGGAGTCGGGCGTACGGACGACCGATCCCGAACAGTTGCTGAGCGCCACGGTCCCGGCGAAGCCGACGGCCTTGGGCCTGGCCTTCGCGCCGACTGCCGCGTGGCTCGATGATGCCGCCGCCTTGACCGTGCTGGGCGCTGCCGCGTCGTGGCTCGTGGCCGCGGTCGCGGGTGCGGTGCCGGCTCCCAGGAGCAGGACGGCGAAGAGCGCACCGACGAGAGGCTTCTTCATGTGGGGGTCCCCTCTAGTGACCTGTGCAGAGCGCGTGGGGCCTCTGCGACCGGAGTTCTTCCGGTTTTGACATGCGCATGGTGGCGTATCGGGGGGAACCGCACAAGGGGCGGATTCCGGCCGCTCGGGCCGTCCGCCTCACCACAACCCGGCCCGCTCAGGTCACCAGGCCCTGGCGGTAGGCGTAGACGACCGCCTGGACCCGGTCACGGAGCCCGAGCTTGCTGAGGATGCGTGACACGAAGGTCTTGACGGTCTCGTGGCTGATCAGAAGGGTCACGGCGATCTCGCTGTTGGAGAAGCCGTCCGCGATGAGGCGGAGGACCTCCAGTTCGCGCGGGGTCAGCGGGATGTCGTTCGGGGTGCCGTCGGCGGGCCGGATCCGGGCGGCGTACCTGCCCACCAGCCGGCGCGTCACCTCGGGGTCCAGCAGCGCCGAGCCCGTCTCCACCGTCCGTATCCCGTGCAGCAGTTGGGCCGGGGGCGCGTCCTTGAGCAGGAACCCGCTCGCCCCGGCGCGCAGCGCCTCGTAGACGTACTCGTCCAGGTTGAACGTGGTCACCACGAGCACCTTGACGGGATGCGCCACCCCGGCACCGGCCAGCAGCCGGGTGGCCTCGATGCCGTCGAGCACCGGCATGCGGATGTCCATGACGACGACGTCCGGGCGCAGTTCGCCCGCCATGTCGACCGCGGTCCGCCCGTCCCCGCACTCGCCCACCACCTCCAGGTCGGGCTGGGCGTCGATGATCGTGGCGAGACCGGTACGCACCAGGATCTGGTCGTCGCAGATCAGGACCCGGATCGGCGCGGTCACGAGGGGCTCCCGGCGGGTATGCGCGCCCGGACGACGAAGCCGCCGCCGGTGCGGGGGTCCGCGCTGAAGTCGCCGCCCAGGACGTCGACCCGGTCACGGAGACCGGCCAGGCCCCGCCCGCTGCCGCCGGGGACCTTGGCCCTCGATCCGGACCCGTCCGTGCTGACCTCCACCGTGATCTCTCTCTCGCTGTGCTGCACCTGGACCGACGTCCGGCTGCCGTGGGCGTACTTGAGGGCGTTCGTCAGGGCCTCCTGCACGACCCGGTAGGCCACGAGGTCGGCGCTGCCGGTCGATGCGGCCGGGGTGCCCTGCTCGGTGAACTCCACCGGCTGCCCGGCGCGGCGGGTCTGCTCCACGAGGGTGAGGACCCTGCCGACGGTCGGCGTCCTGGCCTCGGCGCCGTGGTCGGGGTTGAGCAGGTCGAGCAGGTGACGCAGATCGGTGATGGCCCGCCGGCCGGTGTCGGTGACCGTGGTCAGGGTCTCGTCGAGACGGTCGGGCGCGGCGGTCAGATAGCGCGCCGCCTCGG
This sequence comes from Streptomyces sp. NPDC050423, assembly GCF_040655445.1. Lineage (NCBI taxonomy): Bacteria > Bacillati > Actinomycetota > Actinomycetes > Kitasatosporales > Streptomycetaceae > Streptomyces > Streptomyces sp. NPDC050423. The sequence goes on along the minus strand of NZ_JBFAJY010000030.1, from coordinate 92,046 downwards.
CCTGCACGACCATCGCCGTCACATGATGGGTCACCACGTCGTGCAACTCACGGGCGATCCGGGTGCGTTCGGCGACCCGGGTGTCCTCGGCGACGCGGCGGCGGCGTTCGGCCTCCAGGGTGCGGGTGTAGCGCAGCCACGAGCCGGCTCCCCAGGCGAGGGCCAGAGCCAGGTAGAACGCCACGTAGTCGGCCAGGCTCTCGCCGGGCCCGATCCGGGAGAGCGCGACCGCCAGTGCCACGTACGCCCCGGAGAGCACGAGCACGACGGGGCGCCGGTGCCGTTCCAGATGGGACCCCGCGCTCAGCAGGGCGATGGGCAACGCGGTCCCCGCGAGCAGGTGGTAGCCGCGGAGCTGGTCCAGGGCGAAGCCGAGGGCCACCAGCGCGAGGCAGACCATCGGCAGCCGCCGCCGCACGGCGAGCGGGAGGCTCTGGAGGGCGACGGCGAGGACGGCCAGCGCGTCGAAGGAACGTCCGGGCAGGCCGCCGACGTCCGTCCCGCGGTTGTGGAAGGCCGGCATGAACGACGCGCCGAAGAAGAGCAGCCCGAGGGGGAGGTCGCGGACCGTGACGTCCAACCGGTGCCACAGCTCGGGGTACTTGCGGAGACTGATCACCGGGCGACTGTAGTGGCGTCGGCCGCGGCCTCGACAACACGCCGACTGCGTCGGGGCACCAGGTTGCCGCGCCGGTGGGCCAGCCACATGAACGCGATCGTCAGCAGCACACCGAACAGCACGGAGTACACGCTCCCCTCCGGGCCGAAGTCACCGCCGGTGATCCACTTCGAGCCCGAGGTGGTGGAGTCGAGTATTCCCTTCGGGGTGTCGTTGCCCGAGACCTCCGTACTGAAGATGCCGGACGCGGCGAAGTTCCAGCCGAAGTGCAGGCCCATGGGCAGCCACAGCTTGCGGGTCGCCGCATACGCCGCGGCCAGCATGCCGCCGGCCTCGATGGCGATGGCGACGGCACCCCACAGGCTGGCGTTCGGGTTGAGCAGATGCATCAGACCGAACAGCGCACCGGTCAGCACCAGCGAGAGCCAGGTGCCGGCCCACTCCTCGACGAGCCGGAACAGGACGCCGCGGAACACCAGTTCCTCCGTCACGGCGGCGGCCGCCATGAAGCCGAACAGCCCCACCGCGCCGGTGACCGAGCCCAGGCCGTTGACCTCGTAGTCACCGGCGAAGGCCAGGTTGGTGATGACGGCCGCGAACAGGGCGACACCGATCAGCACGCCACGGCCGGTCGCCGGCCCCGCACCCTCTGGGGACAGCTCCGTGACCGCGCGGCGCTCGGTCCGCCCCACCACCCACTTGTACGTACCCACCGCGAGCACGACCGCCAGGAGGCCGACAACGAGCGTGAGCCACGGGTTCCCGTCCACCGCGGCGACGCAACGGCCACCGATCATCCAGGCGGCGACGACGGCCAAAAGCTGCCAGACGACTCTCATCAGAACTCCCACTTCCGGGCCTGCGGACCCCTCGCCGCGGCTTCGCTCGAACGCTACGGATCCGGCGGCCCGGAATCGTCACCGCACGGTGGACACCTGCGCGTAGCTCGCACGGGGGACAGCGTCCGCGTACGGCACCGCGGCGGGAGTCATGCGGCTTGTCCCGGGTTTCCCGGGCAATGTCAGACCCGCCTGCCAGACTTCCGTCATGACTGATGCAGTGAAGGGACCCGCCTCCTACTTCCCGTCGATCGAGCAGAAGTACGGCCGCCCGGTCGCGGAGTGGAAGGACCTCATCCGCGCCTCGCCGCTGACGAAGCACATGGAGATCGTGGCGTGGCTCAAGTCCGAGCACGCGATGGGGCACGGCCATGCCAACGCCCTGGTCGCGCACACGCTCGCCGAGGACAAGGGCGAGTAGCGCGTGCTCGGCCTCGACGCCTATCTCGCCCGCATCGGCTGGAGCGGGGAGCGCCGGCCCACCGCGGCCGTGCTGCGCTCGGTGCACCGCGCGCACGCGCTGGGCATCCCCTTCGAGAACCTGGACCCCGTCCTGGGCACCGTGCCCTCGCTCGACCCGGCCGATCTGGAGGCGAAGCTCGTCCGCGGTGGGCGCGGTGGCTACTGCTACGAGCAGAACACCCTGCTCACCGCCGCGCTGCGGGCCCTCGGCTTCGAGGTCACGCTGCTCTGCGCCCGGGTGGTGCTGGGCGCGCGCCCCGGGGACATCCGGCCGCGGACGCACATGCTGATGCGCGTCGGGGTGCCGGGCGAGCCGGTGCCGTACCTCGCCGATGTCGGCTTCGGCGCCCGCGGCTCGCTGCTGGAGCCGATCGCGCTGGTCACGGGAGCCGAGCTGCACGACGCCCCGCGCCACCACCGGCTCGTCCACCCGCCGCACGACGGGCCGCTGGAGCTGTGGGAGCTCCAGGCGGAGGCGGACGGCGGGGCGTGGGAGGCGCAGTACGCGTTCACGGTGGAGCCGTTCGAGGCGCCGGACTTCGAGGTCGTCAACTGGCACATCGCGACCAACCCGCGCTCGCCGTTCGCGCGTCAGCTGTACGTACAGCGCACCACCGAGGACGCCCATCTGGCGCTCACCGGCCGCACCCTCGTGGTGACGTCGAACGACGGCGGGCGCGAGGAGCGGGAGCTGGCGGACGCGGCCGAGGTGGAGCGGGTCCTCGCGGATGCCTTCGCGATCCGGCTGCCGGAGGGGGCCCGGCTGCCGGAGTGACGGTCCGCCCCGGCGCCCCGTGGCGCATCTCACCCGTGCTGGTCCGTCACGTCCCGCCCCCACCCCTTTCCAAGCCCGTCCCCCGTCCGCGCCCCCGGTTCCCACGGTTCGCGGGCGGTGGGCGCATGGGATGGAAGCCGGGGCGGGCGGGCCGGGCTACCCGGGTGGGTCAACCTGCGGGGAAAGGCCGGGCACCCCGCGAAACACAGCCGTAAGCTCGCAGACATGCAGGTCATCCAGTCCACGAAGCTCGCCAACGTCTGTTACGAAATCCGGGGCCCCGTGCTTGAGGAGGCGATGCGGCTGGAGGCAGCGGGCCATCGCATCCTCAAGCTGAACACCGGCAACCCCGCCGCGTTCGGTTTCGAGTGCCCGCCGGAGATCCTTGAGGACATCCTGCGCAACCTCTCCGGGGCGCACGGCTACGGCGACGCGAAGGGGCTGCTGTCCGCGCGGCGGGCGGTGATGCAGCACTACCAGACCAAGGGGATCGACCTCGACATCGAGGACATCTACCTGGGCAACGGCGTCTCGGAGCTGATCCAGATGTCGATGCAGGCGCTGCTCGACGACGGGGACGAGGTGCTCGTACCGGCTCCGGACTATCCGCTGTGGACCGCGTCGGTCGCGCTGGCCGGCGGCACGGCCGTGCACTACCGCTGCGACGAGCAGGCCGACTGGATGCCGGACCTCGCCGACATCGAGCGCAGGATCACCGACCGCACCAAGGCCATCGTGATCATCAACCCGAACAATCCGACGGGTGCGGTGTACGACGACGAGATGCTGCGCGGGCTGACGGAGATCGCCCGGCGCCACAACCTGGTCGTCTGCTCCGACGAGATCTACGACCGGATCCTGTACGACGGGGCGACCCACACCCCGACCGCCACCATCGCGCCCGATCTGATGGTCCTCACCTTCAACGGGCTCTCCAAGAACTACCGGGTGGCCGGATACCGCTCCGGCTGGATGGCGGTCTGCGGGCCGAAGGCGCACGCCTCCTCGTACATCGAGGGGCTGACGATCCTGGCCAACATGCGGCTGTGCGCCAATATGCCCTCGCAGCACGCCGTGGCCACCGCGCTCGGCGGGCGGCAGTCGATCAACGAACTGGTGCTGCCGGGCGGCCGCATCCTGGAGCAGCGGGACGTGGCGTACGACCTGCTGACGCAGATCCCGGGCGTGACCTGTGTGAAGCCGAAGGGGGCGCTGTATCTCTTCCCGCGGCTCGACCCCAAGGTCTACAAGATCAAGGACGACCGGCAGATGGTCCTCGACCTGCTGCGGGCCGAGAAGATCATGGTGGTGCAGGGGACGGGGTTCAACTGGCCGGAGCCCGATCACTTCCGGGTCGTGACGCTGCCCTCGACCGAGGATCTGACGGATGCGATCGGCCGGATCGCCCGCTTCCTGGACGGGTACGGCCAGGTGTAAACCCGGTCCCTGCGATGGCCCCCATCGCCTGGTTGCGAATCTGGACAACTTTAGACTGAATCCAAGCTAGGATGGTTCCACAGCATCACCAGGAGGCCATCCATGTACGAACCGATCCGCACCAAATCGGTCCACACACCGGCCGACCACGCCGACGACTTCCCGCGCCGCACCCGCGAGGAAGAGCTGGACATCCAGCTCGCCGGACATCTGGCCGCACTGCTCGCGGTCACCGACGAACTGGGACTCGGCGAGGCTGGCGACCGCATCGCCGAACAGGTCGCACGGTTGCGCGGTACGCCGCCCACCCGGCACGCCGGTCTGACCGAAGCCCCCGCACCCGCCCTGCACCACCGCGCCCACGCCCTCGCGGGCCGCGCGCTGGTGGTGGCGGCGTCCCGCGCCGACACGGCCGTGGCGATCCTCTCGGCCGAGCGCATGGACGCCCACGCCGCAGCGGCCCCGGCCGCTGCCGCCGACCCGTCCGCGCCCCCGTCGCGCCTGATCGGCGCCCTCTGACGGCCCCGGTCCACGGGCCGTAGAGGCGCGTGGACCGGGTGCCACCTACCCGCGGCCGTGCCGCGGTCACCGCCGGCGCGGCGGGTCGGTGCCTGCCGCAGGTGTATCAGCCCAGCCGCTGGACCAGGGCGCGGTACTCGTCCCACAGCTCCTTCGGCGCGTGGTCGCCGAAGGTGTTGAGGTGCTCGGGGACCAGCGCCGCCTCCTCGCGCCAGACCTCCTTGTCGACCTTGAGCAGGAAGTCCAGGTCCGACTCGGAGAGGTCCAGGCCCTCGGTGTCGATCGAGCCCTTGGCCGGCAGGATGCCGATCGGGGTCTCGACGCCCTCGGCCTTGCCCTCCAGGCGCTCCACGATCCACTTCAGTACGCGGCTGTTCTCGCCGAAGCCGGGCCAGACGAACTTGCCGGCCTCGTTCTTGCGGAACCAGTTCACGTAGTAGATCTTCGGAAGCTTCGACTGGTCCGGCTTGTCCGCGCCGACCTTGATCCAGTGCTTCATGTAGTCGCCCATGTTGTAGCCGCAGAACGGCAGCATGGCGAACGGGTCGCGGCGCAGCTCCCCGACCTTGCCCTCGGCGGCGGCGGTCTTCTCGGAGGCGACGTTGGCCCCGAGGAAGACACCGTGCTGCCAGGTGAAGGACTCGGTGACCAGCGGGACGGCCGAGGCGCGCCGGCCGCCGAAGAGGATGGCCGAGATCGGCACGCCCCTGGGGTCCTCCCACTCGGGCGCGATGATCGGGCACTGCCCGGCCGGGACGGTGAAGCGGGCGTTGGGGTGGGCGGCGGGCGTACCGGACTCGGGGGTCCAGTCGTTGCCCTTCCAGTCCGTGAGGTGCTCGGGCAGCTCCTCGGTCATGCCCTCCCACCAGACGTCGCCGTCGTCGGTGAGGGCGACGTTGGTGAAGACGGAGTTGCCCCACATGGTCTTCATGGCGTTGGCGTTGGTGTGCTCGCCGGTGCCGGGTGCGACGCCGAAGAAGCCGGCCTCGGGGTTGATCGCGTAGAGCCGGCCGTCCTCCCCGAACCGCATCCAGGCGATGTCGTCGCCGATGGTCTCGACGGTCCAGCCGGAGATCGTGGGCTCCAGCATGGCGAGGTTCGTCTTGCCGCAGGCGCTCGGGAACGCCGCCGCGACGTACTTCGACTCACCGCGCGGCGGGGTGAGCTTGAGAATCAGCATGTGCTCGGCGAGCCAGCCTTCGTCGCGCGCCATGACGGAGGCGATGCGCAGCGCGTAGCACTTCTTGCCGAGCAGGGCGTTGCCGCCGTAGCCGGAGCCGTAGGACCAGATCTCGCGGTCCTCGGGGAAGTGCGAGATGTACTTGGTGGAGTTGCAGGGCCACGGAACGTCCTCCTGGCCCTCCGCCAGGGGGGCGCCCAGGGTGTGGACGGCCTTGACGAAGAATCCGTCGGTGCCGAGCTCGTCGAGGACGGGCTGCCCCATGCGCGTCATGGTGCGCATCGAGACGGCGACGTACGCGGAGTCGGTGATCTCCACACCGATCGCGGAGAGCGGCGAGCCGACGGGGCCCATGCAGAAGGGCACGACGTACATGGTGCGGCCACGCATGGAGCCGCGGAAGACGCCCTTGTCCCCCACGAAGATCTCCCGCATCTCGGCGGGGTCCTTCCAGTGGTTCGTCGGACCGGCGTCCTCCTCCTTCTCGGAGCAGATGAACGTACGGGTCTCGACCCGCGCGACGTCGCTCGGGTCGGAGGCGGCGTAGTACGAGTTGGGGCGCTTGATCTCGTCGAGTTTGGTGAACGTGCCCTTGGCCACGAGCTCCCCGCACAGGCGCTCGTACTCGGCCTCGGAGCCGTCGCACCAGACCACCCGGTCCGGTTCGGTGAGGGCTGCGATCTCGTCGACCCAGGAGACGAGCTCCTGGTGGTTGGTGGGAACAGTGAGGGGAGCCGCGATGTCGCGCGCCACGATCGCTCCTTGATGAGGGTGTCTTTCTGGAAGGTGCCCCGTGGGGGCTGCGACCCGGATGCTTCTACCCCTTCGAATTACCCCTGGCGCTCATCCGGTGCCGACCGCACTCATTTGATCATCCGACCGTTCCGCCCATATGTCCAGAGGGCCGCCCACGTGAGCATCACCACTCATATCCGCAACCTACGGTGGCGTAGGTACGATGCGGGAATGACTGCTGCTGCCGCCGCCGCGCCCGAACCTGCCGGGCTGGAACCAGCCGGGACCGACGAAACCGAGCTGAAACCACGGATGCGCGGCTGGCTGCACGCCGGCATGTTCCCCGCGGTCATCGTCGCGGGCATCGTGCTCATCGCGCTCACGGACACCACTCGCGGCCGGATCGCCTGCGGCGTCTACATCCTGACCGCGTGCCTGCTGTTCGGCGTGAGCGCCGTCTACCACCGCGGCACCTGGGGGCCGCGCGGCGAGGCGGTGCTGCGCAGGCTCGACCACGCCAACATCTTCCTGATCATCGCGGGCACCTACACCCCGCTGACCCTGCTCCTACTGCCCCGCTCCACCGGGACGCCACTCCTGTGGGCGGTCTGGGGCGCGGCGGTCGCGGGCATCGCCTTCCGGGTGTTCTGGGTCGGCGCCCCGCGCTGGCTCTACACGCCCTGCTACATCGCGATGGGCTGGGCGGCGGTCTTCTTCCTGCCGGACTTCATGCGGACCGGCGGGATCGCGGTGCTCGTGCTGGTCGTCGTCGGCGGACTGCTCTACAGCGCCGGCGGCGTCATCTACGGCATCAAGCGGCCGAACCCGTCACCGCGCTGGTTCGGATTCCACGAGGTCTTCCACTCCCTGACCCTGGCGGCGTTCGTCGTGCACTACGTCGGCATCTCCCTGGTGGCCTACAGCCAGAACTGAGCCCCACCACCCCCTCAGCCCACTCCCCCTCATGGCCGTGACTTCCGAGTCACGGCCATGACGCAGGTCCGGGCACATCCCCTGCCGCGCCCCGCTCAACACCGTGAACCGACGCTGGCGGGCCCTGGGCGCGCTCGTGGCGAGCATGCTCGTCCTCGGCTTCGACATGACGATCCTCAACGTGGCGCTCCCGACCATGGCCGGTGAGCTGGGCGCCACCACCGGCCGGCAGCAGTGGACGGCCGACGCGTACGTCGTCGTGTTCGCCGCGCTGATGCTTCCGGCCGGACTGCTCGGCGACCTTCCCCAAGCTCTCAACTCCGTTCGAGCAGGGGAAGGTCGACATCGTCTCCACCGTGCTGACCGCGACCGGCCTCGGCGCCCTGATCTACGCGGTCATCGAGGCGCCGGGCCGCGGCTGGGGCGACCAGCTGTGCTCGCCGTGCCGGCCGCGGGCGTGGCCCTGATCACCGCACTCGTCCTGCGGGAGCGCGGGGCCACCCGCCCGATGCTCGACATGTCCCTGCTGCGGCAGCGGACGTTCCTGCTCAGCGCGCTCGCGGCGACGCTCGTGATGTTCGTCCTGGCGGGGCTGATGTTCATCCTGCCCGGGTACCTCCAGGCCGTGCTGGGCAACGACGCCTTCGGCACCGGGGTGCGGATGCTGCCGATGATGGGCGGGCTGATCCTCGCCACGCGGGCGGGCGGCCCGCTCAACGCACGCTTCGGGGCCCGTGCCACGATGTCGGCGGTACTCGTCGTGCTCGCCTTCGCCGCGCTGTGGCTCTCCATCGCGGGGGTCGGCTTCGGCTTCGCCGTCGTCCCCGCCATGGACGCCGCGCTGGGCGCACTGCCCCCGGACCGCGCCGGGAGGGGGGTACCTCCCATGCCGTCAAGGCTATGGAGGAGGATCGGGCCTGCTGATGACCGTGCGCCAGACGGGCGGCGCCCTCGGGATCGCCCTGCTGGGCAGCCTGCTCGCCGGTGCCTACAGCGGGCGGCTCGACACCACGGGAGTGCCGGCGGCCGCCGCGGACACCGCCGGGGACTCGGTCGTCGCCGCCCACGCCCTCGCGGCCAGGCTCGGTGTGCAGCGGCTCGCGGACTCCGCCGACGCCGCCCGTCTGCACGGCATGAGCCTGGTCATGCTGGTCATCGGCGCCTCCGCACTGGTCAGCGCCCTGCTGGTCGGGGCCTGCATGACCGGCCCGGAGCAGAAGCGGAGCGAACCGGCCGACGTGGCCGCCACCCCGTCGATGCCTGACAATGACGACCATGGCCGCCACCCCCCGTATCCCCTCCTCCACCGCACCCGGCGCGCAGCCCCCGATGGGGCTGCGCGAGCGCAAGAAGCTCAGGACCCGGGTCGCGATCCGGCAGGCGACCTACCGGCTGATCTCCGAGCAGGGGTACGACGCGACGACCATCGAGCAGATCGCGGAGGCGGCCGAGGTGTCGCCGAGCACGGTGTTCCGGTACTTCGCGACCAAGGAGGACATCGTCCTCACCGACGAGTACGACCCGCTCATGGCGGCCGTGCTCCGGAGCCGTCCGCTGGACGAACCTCCGCTGGAGTCCCTGCGGTTGATGATGCGGGAGGCGCTGTCGTCGTTCGCCACCGAGGAGGACGAGGAACTGCGTCAGCGCACCCGGCTGATGGTGGAGGTCCCCGCCATCCGGGCGCGGATGACGGAGACCATGTCGGACACGGCGAAGCTCCTCTCCGAGGTGCTCGCCGACCGCGCCGGCCGCAGCGCGGACGACCTGCCGATCCGGGTCTTCGTCGCGGCGGTGCTGGGCGCACTGCGCGAGGTGACGCTGTACTGGGGCGAGCACGGCCTGGAGGGCGACCTCGTGGAGATGGTCGACGCGGCTCTGGACACGCTGGAGGGCGGCCTGCGGCTGTGACGCCGGTCAGGACGCGGCGCCCCCGAGGGCGTCCGCCAGCACCGCCGGGTCCGTCGTCGGCGCGTCGCAGACGAAGTGCCTGCACACGTACGCGGTCGGCGCGCCGTCCACCATCGGGCGGTCCGCCAGCAGCGGGAACTCCGACCCCGCAGTCTCCCCCGCCGCGACCACCGCACCGGGCGCCCGCCCCAGCAGCGCCGTACGGTGCAGCTCACCGCCGACCGGTCCGGCGACGGCCACCTCGCGCGGGCCGTCGAGCAGCGCCTCGGCCACCGCGAGCCCCCAGCCGATGAACCTCGGCGCCTTCGGCCCGAGCGCCTTCACCACGCCCAACGCCCCCTCGGCGGCGGTGCGGTGGGGCTCCGATCCGGTGTACGCGGCGTACGAGAGCAGCGCCCCCGCCGCCGCCGTCCAGCCGGCCGGGGTGGCGCTGTCGGTGGGGTCCTGCGGGCGCCGGATCAGCTGCTCGGCGTCGTCCGCGGTGTCGTAGAGCTGACCGCCCTCGCCGGTGAAGTGCTGGAGCACGATGTCCAGCAGGAAGCCCGCGAACTCCAGCCAGACACCCTCGCCGGTGACCGCGGCCAGCGCGAGGAAGCCCTCCGCCACATCGCCGTAGTCCTCCAGCACCCCGGCGTGCTCACCGGCCCGCCCGTCCCTGGAGGTACGGGCCAGCCGGGCGACCGGGCCCATGTGGAGCCGCACCAGCAGGTCCGCGGCCTCGGTGGCGCGCTCGATCAGGTCGGGGCGGTCGAAGTACGCGCCCGTCTCGGCGAGCGCCGCGACGGCCAGCCCGTTCCACGCGGCGACCACCTTGTCGTCCCGCCCCGGCCGCTTGCGCAGCCCACGGGCGGCGAGCAGCCGGGCCCGCACATCGGCGGCCCGCGCGTCGTCCACGACCTGGCCCGTCCGCGGCGGGTGGAGCGGGCCCTTCGGCGGGAGCCGGAGCACCGAGGAACCCTCCTCGAACGTGCCCTCCTCGGTCACCCCGAAGTGCTCGGCCGCGAACACGGCGTCGTCCTCGCCCAGCACCTCGCGCAACTGCGCCGGCGTCCAGACGTAGTACGCGCCCTCGACGTGCCTGCCGTGGGCGTCCTCGCTGTCCGCGTCGAGCGCGGAGGCGAAGCCGCCCTCGGCCGTACGCAGCTCCCGGACCATGAAGTCGGCGGTCTCCAGGGCCACCCTGCGGGCCAGCTCCGAGCCGGTCGAGCGCCACAGGTGGGCGTACACCCGGCAGAGCAGCGCGTTGTCGTAGAGCATCTTCTCGAAGTGCGGTACGACCCACTCCCGGTCCACCGAGTAGCGGGCGAAACCGCCGCCGAGCTGGTCGTACATCCCGCCCCTGGCCATCGCCTCGCAGGTGTCGGCGGCCATCTGGAGCGCACCGTCCGCGCCGGTACGGGCGTGGTGGCGCAGCAGGAACTCGATCGTCATCGACGGCGGGAACTTGGGGGCGCCGCCGAAGCCGCGGTTCTTCTCGTCGTACTCACGGGTCAGCCCGAGCAGGGCCTGCGCCAGCTCCGACTCGGCGGGCAGTCCCTCCCCGCCGTGCGCGAGTGAGCGCTCCGACAGATCGCGGACGATGCGCCCGGCGACCTCGCCGACCTCGTCGCGCCGGTCGGTCCAGGCGGCCACGACGCCTTCGAGCACCTGCCGGAAGGACGGCAGGCCGTGGCGGGACTCGGGCGGGAAGTACGTCCCGAAGTAGAAGGGTTCGGCGTCGGCGGTGAGGAAGACCGTCATCGGCCAGCCGCCCTGCCCGGTCGCCGCCTGCACGGCCTCCATGTAGACGGCGTCGACATCGGGGCGCTCCTCGCGGTCGACCTTGACGGGCACGAAGTGCTCGTTCAGGTACGCCGCGACGTCTTCGTCCTCGAACGACTCATGAGCCATCACATGGCACCAGTGGCACGCGGAGTAGCCGACCGACAGCAGAACGGGGACATCGCGCCGCCGCGCCTCCTCGAAGGCGTCCTGCCCCCAGGGCCACCAGTCGACCGGATTGTCAGCGTGCTGCAGCAGATAAGGCGAGGTCACACCAGCCAGCCGGTTCATACGGCCCAGCCTCTCACAGGGCCCGATCGTGCCGGCGAAGCCCGCGCGGCCCAGCAGCGCTCCGGACAGGAGGAGGCTGCGGAGAGGCGCCCCGCGCGCTCTTGCGCATCAGGCGCCCCGGCGACACTGGACAGTAGGCTGAAACCGGCAGCGCGGGGACCGCCGAGGCTCCTCGAACTCGAAGGAGGTACACCATGACCGCCGAGATGGTGGCGCCCGCCTGGATGCATACGCAGATCAGCGCGGAGCAGTACGACTCCTGGTCCGAGGAGCAGTGTGCCGGTATTGAGATCGTGGACGGGATGGTCGTCGTGAGCCCGAGCGCCTCCAAGCGGCACAACCGGCTGGCCAGGATCCTGGCCAATGCGCTGGACGCCGCCGCGGGCCCGGACTGGAACGCCGACACGGACTTCGACGTCCGCCTCCAGGACGTCCCCCTCACCAACCGCCGTCCGGACGTCATCGTCTACCGGGCGGAGACCATCGACCTCACGCCGACTCGCCCCGAACATGTACTTCTGGTCGTCGAGGTCGTGTCGCCCGGTTCGGAGACCACCGACCGGATCGTGAAGGTGGACCAGTACGCCAAGGCCGGCATCCCGTTCTACTGGCGGATCGAACAGGCCGCGACCGGTGTCCCCATCATCTATACCTACGTTCTCGACCCCGCCACCAAGACCTACCGGGACGGCGAGATGTTCACCGGCGCGGTCAAGGCCGCCGTGCCCTTCTCCGTGACGGTCGACCTGGCAGCCGTCTGACAAATCCGGCCTACGGCGCACCCCCGCGCCCCGTTCCCCCTACCGCTGTCGGCGCAGTCTCACGGAGGCCCTGTCGCACACCGGCCCGAGGCAGGAGACTGGTACTCCGTGCTGCCGGGTGCCGGTCCGGCCGACGGGCGGGAACCGAGGGGGACTCATGCGGATGCGGGACAGCCACCGGGCTGATGCCGAGAGGCTGTTGGTGCGGGCCGTGGAGGAAGAGGCGCGGCGCACCGGCGGGCGGACGGACTCCGGCGTGCTGATGACGCGTGCGCGGGGCGCCCTGGACACCATGGCGGCGGGTGCGGCCGAGGAGTACGCCTCGTACGTCCAGGCGCTCGACGCCGCGGCGGCCGGTCAGACGCCGCTGGCGGACCGGCTCAACCGGGCGACCCTCGGAACACCGTTACTGGTCACCGGAGTTGCCGCGACCGCGGCCTTCGGCGCGGATCTGGCGCTCGGTACGGCGTCGGGCCTGGCGCTGGGCGCGGGGGCCGTCGTCGCGGTCGCGGGCGCCACCGCGACGGTCGCCAAGGTCACCGCCTCGCACTGGCCGGCCGCGTCCCGCCGGGCGGGCGCCCTCGGACAGCCGGGCGGTACCGAGCAGTTGCGGCTCCAGTGGCTGACGGCGCTGGAGGTACGGGGCATCCGCCCGTTCCTCGACCAGCAGCGGATGCTGACCGCGTCGTCCCGTACCCCGGCGAAGAAGGCCGCCTCCGTGCAGGCCCGCACGGTCCCGGCCCTGCGCGGCGGGGACCGCAGTGCGGCGGCGCGCATGCGCTCGCTCCTTGAGCAGTCGTTCGGCCATCTCCCCTCGCCCGAGGCCCGGTTCGCGGGGCGCCGGGCCGAGCTGGCGCGGATCGCCCAGTGGGTGCACGCGGCACGCGCGTCGACGGAGACGAAGCCGACCGTGGTCGTGCTGCACGGCCCGCCGGGCGCCGGGCGCACCACCCTCGCGGTGCGGGCGGCGCACGATCTGAAGGACCAGTTCCGGGGCGCGTGCGTGGTGGACCTGCGCGGCGGCGCGGACGGCGAGCCGCCGCTGCCGACGCGTGACGCGCTGCTCCACCTGCTGAACCGGCTGGGGGCGCCCCGCGAGCAGCTGCTGTTCCGGGACGGGGGCTCCGCCGGCCGGTCGGCCGGGTCCTCCGCGGAGCAGCAGGTGCGCCGGCTCAGCGAGTTGTACCACCAGCACCTGACCGGGACGCCGGTGACGATCGTCCTCGACGACGCCAGTGCCGTGGAGCAGGTCCGCACGCTGATCCCGGAGCGCTCCGACAGCCTCGTCCTGGTCACCGCCCGCGAGCCGCTCGATCTGCCCGGGTCCCTCCCGGCGTGGGTGCATCAGCTGGAGGTCGGGGCGCTGGACCCGGCCGGCGCGGAGGAGCTGCTGCGCGAGGCCTCCCAGGAGGAGGAGCAGGGCCTGTACGACTACCCGTCGAGCGAGGCGATCACCGAGCTGTGCGGCGGGCTGCCGCTGGCCCTGCGGATCGCGGGTTCCTCGCTCGGGGCGCGTACCCCCGGCGCGCTGGCCGCCGATCTCGCCGCGTACGGCCCGGTGCCACCGGTCGAGCGGGCGCTGTGGCTGCGCTACACCGACCAGCCCGAGCAGGCCCGGCGGCTGCTGCGCCGGCTCGCGCTGGCCGGGCGGGCGAGTCTGGGCGCCGCGGCGGCCGCCGCGCTGCTGTCGGCCGACGAGCAGGAGGCCGAGCGGCTGCTGACCGCCCTGTCCGGGGCGGGCCTGCTGGACCACGTACGCGGTTCGCGCTACCGCCTCCACGACCTCGTACGGGGCTTCGCCCTGGCCCGGCTGCTCGACGAGGAGGAGCCGGCCGAGCGCACGGCCGCGCAGGAGCGGCTGATCGTCAACTACGCGGAGCTGGCCGGTGCGGTGATCCGGATGGTGGACGGCAAGATGTCCACCCGGGCCGGGCAGTTCGGCTCGCACGGCTTCACCTCCCTGGACGCGGCGCTGCGCTGGCTGGACGAGGAGTCGAGCTTCATCACGTCCGCGCTGCGGCACGCCGAGGGCGTCGATCAGGCGGCGGTGCTCGATCTGCTGGGCGCGCTGTGCGACTACTGCCTGCTGCGCGGCGACCTCTACCGGCTGGGCGAGATCAGCGAATTGACGCAGGCGGTCGACCAGGGGCTGCTGGAGCGGTCGGTGCAGTGGCGTACCGGGATCGCGGCCCGCCAGCTCGGCGAGCTGGACAAGGCCCGCACCACGCTGTCCTCCGTCGTCGGCCTGTACCGCGAGGCGCAGAACGACTCGGGTACGGCGCTGGCGCTCTGTTCGCTCGGCATCACCCTGCACCACCAGGGCAATCTGACGGAGGCGGCGGCGCGGCTGCGGGAGGCCCTCGAACTGCAGACCTCCGACGACCAGGCCGAGGACCGGGCCTGGTCGCTGCACGCCCTGGCCGCGGTGGAGCGCGACCGGGCGCACCCGGCCGAGGCGCTGGCGCTCCTGGACACGGCGCTGGTCCTGCACCGCGAGGGCGAGTCGCTGCACGGGGAGGCCTGGACGCAGTTCCAGCTGGGTCAGGTGCTGCTGCGGATGGGCGATGTGGAGCGGGCCGAGCTCGCGCTGCGTACGGCCCTGGATCTGTACGGGCGCACCCGCGACGAGCGCGGCGAGGCCTGGGCGCTGACCCAGCTGGCCCGTGCCAGGCTGCTGGACGGCGATCCGGTGCCCGCGGTCGAGCAGCTGAACGCGGCGCTGTCCCGGCACCGCGACAACGAGGACGCGCGGGGCGAGGCCTGGACGCTCTACTACCTGGGCCAGGCCCTGGAGGAGACCGGCGACACCGATCAGGCGGTACGGCAGCTGGAGCGGTCCCGCACGATGTTCTCGCGGATGCGGGACGTGTACGGCCTGGCGTGCGCCCGGCACCACTCGGGCCGGGTCACCCGCGACCAGCGGGCCGCGCAGACGGGCAACCTGCGCAACTCCGGTTTCGCCCGCCAGCTCCTGGTGGACGCGCGGGCCGACTTCCGGCGCATCGGGGTCGCCCACGGGGAGGCGTGGACGTGTCTGGAGCTGGCCCTGATCGACGCGGGCAACCATCGCGCGCCGCAGGCGCTGGACCTGTGCGGCGAGGCGGCCGAGCTGTTCGACTCGTACGGCGACGCACGCGGCGCGGACTGGGCCCGCTTCCTGCGCTGCACGCTGCTGCCGTACGCGTCACCCGGCGGCATCGAGGTGGGCACGGTGGTGGCGCAGCAGGAACTCGCCGACCTGATCGCGGCCGGCCACCCGACCCGGGACGGCAAGCTGGAGGACTGCGCGGAGGCGTTCCGGGTGGTCCTGAACCGCGGAGTGGACCTGGAGGACGGCTGGCAGGCCTGGCGCCTGGGCCTGACCCCGACCCGTCACGCCCGGGAGATCATGGGCGTACGGATCCCGGCGAGGCCGTAGGGTCTTCCGTTCGGATCAGGCCCGTCCGGCACCCGGGGGCGGAGCGGCCACCGGACCCCCGGTGCCGCCCCGCCCGCCCCACTACTTCACTGCTTCCGCTTCGCGGACCCCGCAGCCCCGGGCGCGGCCCCCACAGCCGCCGCATCGCCGGGCGCCTCCGGAGCCTCCTCGAAGTCGACCTTCCCCATGTGCCGGTTCATCGACTTCATCAGCAGCCACACGCCGATGGCGAGCGCGGCGAAAACAATGAAGCCGAGGACCCCGGGGGTCACCTTGTTCTTGTCCAGTTCCTCGGCGAGCGGGACGAGGTGCGTCAGTGCCTGAGTCGCGTACATATCAGGCATTGTCGCGGATGCCCGCGAAGAGGTCGCTCTCGGGGAGGGAGGTATCGACGAGGGACTTCGCCAGCTCGTACTCCTCGGTCGGCCAGACCTCCCGCTGGATGTCCATCGGAACCCGGAACCAGCCGCCCTCGGGATCGATCTGCGTCGCGTGCGCGATCAGCGCCTTGTCACGGATCTCGTAGAAGTCCGCGCACGGAACATGCGTGGTCAGCGTGCGTTCGGCGCGCTCGAACTCCTTCCAGCGCTCCAGCCAGTCCGCGTACGGGGACTCCATTCCGCGGGCCAGCAGCGCCTCGTGCAGGGCGACCGTGCGCGGCTTGTTGAAGCCCTGGTTGTAGTAGAGCTTCTGCGGCGCCCAGACCGGGCCGAACTCCGCCTCGGGGAACCGCTCGGCGTCCGCCGCGCCCTCGAAGGCGATCATCGAGATCGTGTGGGTCATGATGTGGTCGGGGTGCGGGTAGCCCCCGTTCTCGTCGTACGTGGTGACGACCTGCGGCCGGAACGCCCGGATCTTCGCGACAAGACGCCCCGCCGCCGTCTCCGCGTCCTCCAGCGCGAAGCAGCCCTCGGGCAGCGGCGGCAGCGGGTCACCCTCGGGCAGCCCGGAGTCGACGAAGCCGAGCCACTCCTGCTTCACGCCCAGGATCTCCCGGGCCTCGTCCATCTCCTTCTTGCGGACCTCGTGGATGTTCTCCTCGATGTACGCGTCGCCCTGGAGTTTCGGATTGAGGATGGAGCCGCGCTCACCGCCCGTGCAGGTCACTACCAGCACGTCCACCCCCTCGGACACGTACTTGGCCATGGTGGCCGCGCCCTTGCTCGACTCGTCGTCGGGGTGGGCGTGCACGGCCATCAGTCGAAGCTGCTCAGTCAAGACTCGATCCTCAGTGATTGGTCGCCATCAGGGTGCCGTCCCGCAGGGACGTCGGTGTGGGGTGGCGGTCGGGTGGCGGGTGGAGGCTTCTATAGTGACCGAACCGGGGGGCGGAAAATTCCTCAATCCCCGGTACGGGAGGAACGATCATGGCTGCGGTGCGCGAAGCGCCCCCCGAGAACCGCTACGGCCGCTCCGCGGACCAGCGTGCGGACCGCAAACTCAAGATCATCGGCTCGGCGCTCGGCATCGCTCTGCTCGGCGTGATCGGCTGGATCGGTTACGACTACATCGCGGGCCAGGGCGTCAGTGCCGAGGTGATCAAGTTCAAGGTCGTCTCGGACGAGCGGGTCGAGGTGCACCTGGAGGTCCGCAAGGACCGGGACGCCAAGGGCTACTGCACGATCCGCTCGCAGCGCGAGGACGGCACCGATGTCGCCCGCAAGGACTTCCGCTTCGACGAGGACACCGACCGGATCGACCGCGTCCTCGCGTTGCGTACGACGTCCAGGGCGACCAGCGTCGAGCTGCTGGGCTGCACGGACGACGGCGGGGCGTCGCATTGACCGCCGCACGCACCTTCTGACCCGCTCTTGGCGGCGCTGACCTGCGGCTCGATAGTCGCGGTCGGTTACCTTCTCCCCCTTTTCCTGGGGAATTGTTAGGCTCGTGGTTTCGCCCACCCGTGGAAGCGCATGCTTCGGGGTAGGGCGATGCTTTGTATTCCCAGTACCGACGAGGAGCACCCTGTGACCCAGACCAGCGAAAACGTCACCTGGCTCACGCAGGAGGCGTACAACCAGCTCAAGGCCGAGCTGGAGCACCTGTCTGGTCCCGCGCGCACGGAGATCGCCGTAAAGATCGCGGCGGCCCGTGAGGAGGGGGACCTGCGTGAGAACGGCGGGTACCACGCGGCCAAGGAGGAGCAGGGCAAGATGGAGCTCCGGGTGCGCCAGCTGACCCAGCTCCTGGAACACGCGAAGGTCGGCGAGCCGCCGGCCGACGACGGTGTGGTCGAGCCCGGCATGGTCGTGACGATCGCCTTCGACGGCGATGACGACGACACTGTGACCTTCCTCCTGGCCTCCCGTGAGTACGCGAGCGCGGACATCGAGACGTATTCCCCGCAGTCCCCGCTCGGCATGGGCGTGAACGGCAAGAAGATGGGCGAGACCGCGGACTACGAGCTGCCGAACGGCAAGACCGCGACGGTGAAGATCCTTTCGGCGAAGCCGTACACCGGCTGATCCCCGCACCGTGAGAAGGAGCCTCCCGCCCGATGGGCGGGAGGCTTCGTCGTGCCGTGCGTCAGCTCCAGGTCAGCCGCTCGCCGTCCTCATCGACGTGAAGGCTCATGCGCTCGGCCGCGGGCCGGCCTCCTTGAGCCAGCGCATCAGCTGCCGCGAGAGAGCGTCCCACAGCCGCTCCGGGCCGCCCTGGCGGACGAACCAGCGCCCGCCGTCTTCGTGGAGCGCGGCCCAGGGGTGCGGCCGGGCAAGCACGAAGGAGACCTGGCCCGCGAGCACGGGTCCGCTCGCGGTGCCGTCGTCCTCGACGGTCAGGCAGACCAGTTCGGAGGCTCCGGTCCAGCCGCCCACGCGGCCAGGATCTCGCCCCCGGGTCCGGTCCGCGAAATCCACTCGCGCGGAATGTGGTGAACCCCACAGGTGGCGATGATCCGGTCGTGCGGGCCGCCCTCGCTGTACCCACCGAGTCCGTCACCGGCGACGAGTCGGGGGTACCGGCCGAGACCGGCGAGGGCCACGCCCGCTCGGGCGGAGACGGCGGGGTCGACCTCGATCGACGTCACGTTCTCGGAGCCGAGGACGCGGACCATCGGCCCGGTGGAGTACCCGGTGCCGGTGCCGGCCTTCGGGGCTGCGCAGCGCTCCGGTACCGGTCAGGTGCGCGGCGAGTGCCGCGCGCAGGTGCTCGGGGACCAAGCTGTCGGTCACGGTTGTTTGCCCTTCTCCAGCAGATCGGCAATGGCACGGGTGATCGGCAGCTCGGTCTCGTGCTCCGGCCAGGCCCACTGCCCGTAGGGGTCGCACTCCAGGAACCACCATGCGCCGTCCGTCGAGACGGCAGAGCCGAAGGCTCCGAAGGCTCCGAAGGCTCCGAAGGCTCCGAAGTTGAGATCGAAGTGTGCGAGGAAGCGCCTGGTCGTCGCTGTCGAAGCCCTGGTAGGCGCTGGGACGCCGGTGGTGCAGGGCCCGAACTTCTTCGAGTTCCGCGGCGCGGCCGTGCGCTGTCGGCCGGCCGGACCAGCCTCGGTGGCCGAGGTGGGCCGCGAGACCGGCCCCGTCCGGGAAGTCCCGTCCTGGGTCGAACCGCACGACGGGCACGCGGCGTCGGTCCAGCTCGGCTGTCACCAGATCGGCGCGTCCACCTTGCCGCCCTTGCTGACCTGCGTCGCGGGGTACGTGTTGACGCTGGTGCCGTGCTTGCCGAATGCGACGGGGGTCGGAATGCCGTCGCCGCCCACCCGGCGACCGGTCTGCGTTTCGGAGTCGGTCCCCTCGTAGCGGAAGGGAAGGCCCCGCCCGAACGGGACAGGGGAACGCCGCTCGGGCGGGGCCTGTGTCCCTCATGACCGAGCCGATCTCGATACGCGGCTCGGCTTGCTGGTTGCTCGCCATGACGAAGAAGTTACGAAGAGTGAGGGCGAGCGCCCGGACGCGGAGCGTGGCACTTATCTGACGGAGCGACAGGAGGTGCCACGGATTGTGGTAGTTACCCGGCCACGCCCAGGTGAACAGCCATCTCGCGCATGTCTGCGGTCAGCGTGCGCTTCCGGCCCCTCAGGATGTCGCCCATGAGATAGCGGGCCATGCTCTGGTGCCGCAGCCACTCCGGGGACGAGCGCTTGATCGCGTTCAGCTCGTCCATGGCGTCCGCGTGCGAGCCGAGCAGCGCGTGTGCCCTCGCGACGTCGAGGCGGTGGCGGTCCCAGTTGTTCGCGCTCGGCCGGCCGAACTTCTTCAGCGCCTTGCGGCTCATGACTCCGTCATCGGCACGGCTGAGCACTCCGCGAGCATCTCCGATCAGGGAGAGATCCTCGATCATCTTCGCCTCTGCCGTGACGGGCCCGAAGGTGGTCCAGTGCTCCGCGAAGTTGACGTGTTCGACGTTCAGCGCGCTTGCGGCCGTCGCGGCCAGGCGCCGCGCTTCCCTGGCGACGTCCGGGCGGTTGTTCCGCATCGCGGCGGAGGCCACTCGTTGAAGCAGCTCCCCCCATACGGCGAGCCGGCCCGGCGTGGCAGTGGACAGACGTGGCTCGATCTCCTCGGCCGTCGCAGTGGCCAGGCGCTCCGCCTCGTCGAAGCGGTCCTGCCGCAGCAGCAGTCCAGCCCGTGCCGACGACACCCGTCGCGGCGACGTACTTGCGGCCGGTTTCGCGAGCGTCCCTGATGCCCTGCGAAAGGGCGTAGTAGGCCATGTCGTAGCGGCCTGACCTGGGTGAGGTACTTGCCGGCCAGCAGGAAGGCGTTGGCACGTACCGCGAGAGCATCCTGGCGGGCCCGGTCGCCCTCCGCGAAGGTCACTGCGGCTTCGGCTGCGCGCAGGATGGCGGGCAGGCGCTTGGCCACCGAGTCGTACCGGTCCGCCTGATACAGCGCGTGGCTGTCGTCGATGTCGCGCTGGGTGGCCGGCAGTGGACGGGCCTGCTCGGGTTCGGTGAGGGTCTCGATCAGTCCGACCGGCGGCATGAGTGCGCGGCGCAGCTCGGTGAGTTTCGGGCCATCACCCGCGTTCGCGCGGACCGGCTCGGGTGATTCAGTGGCGAACAGACTCGAGGTGGTGGTGCCCAGTGCTCGGGCGAGCATGTGAAGCGTCTCGACCTGGACGTTCCCGCCCTGCTCGACCTTGCGGACCACACCGACGGACAGCTCGGCTTCCTCGGCCAGCCTTTCCTGGCTCAGTCCAACCCGGCGACGGTGATTACGGACGTTCTCGGACAGCGACGACATCGAATCACCTCCTTGTCAGGGTATGCCCTTCCGGGTAACGGCGAAGCCCCCACCAGAGGTTGCCTGATGGGGGCTTCAACTCACGGCGCTCGGTGGGCTGTCAGCCGGCCGTCAACCGGTACTTGCGGACCGCCGGCGTGCGGAAGAGCGCGATGATGACGACGGACCAGATCAGCGAGGCCCAGACGGGATGCTGCATCGGCCAGGCGTCGGAGTGGGAGACGCCCGGGTTCCCGAACAGCACGCGGCATGCCTGGACGGTGGCACTGAACGGGTTCCAGTCCGCGATCGGCTGGAGCCAGGAGGCCATCGTGCTTGAGTCCACGAAGGCGTTCGAGATGAAGGTGACCGGGAACAGCCAGATCAGTCCGCCCGAGGTGGCAGCCTCGGGCGATTCCACTTATAACCACGCATGTTCGAACAGCTCAGGAAAACTTTACGACCAAAGCAAAGCAGTATTCGGACGCGCTCGAATACCCAACTCCTTCCACTTGAATCCGAATTCATCCATACCACCCTATCCGGGGCTTGAAATCCTCTGTTCTCACCTGGCCGCTCTCTGTAGCGTCAGGGCCTGATCGAGCACAAAGAGGTCATCGATGCACGAGGGGTTGATCCTGATCAAAATATTGACGAAGGTGCTCGGAACGGGCGCGGCAGCGGCGACTCTGGTGATGGGCACGGCCTTCTCGGCCCAAGCCGGTGCCCAGGTGACCGCCCAGGCCAACCTCCCCTATCTGTCCAGCGGTAGGGTTTACGCCTCGGCGACCCTATGGGGACCCAATCCGGTCGGCACAAAGCTCTGCGTCTACCTCAACACGCAGCACCCGTACTACCCCGACATCACGGTCGCGTCCGGATGCGAGTCTCTCAACGCCGGCACGTTCAGTGTTTCCGCTCCGAAGCCGGCTTGCGGCAACATGACCACGTATGCCGCCGTGGTCTATGACGGGAAGACCAAGTGGACGGGCAGCACCAAGTACAAGCTGTTCTGCTGACGCCACAGGCAGCAGGAGGCCCGGAGCTTGCCTGCCATGCTCCGGGCCTCCTGCTGTTCTTCTGATTTGCGCCAGACGCGGCCTGGTTTTGGGCTCAGTTTGCCGCCGAGCGGTACTTGCGCACCGCCAGCGCCCGGAAGACAGCGATGATCAGCACGGACCAGATGATCGAGGCCCAGATCGGGTGCTCCATCGGCCACGCACCGGTGACCGTCTTCGGGACGCCCGGCATCGTGTTCCCGAAGAGTTCACGGGCGCCCGCCACAGTGGCACTGAACGGGTTCCACTCGGCGACATGCTGAAGGAACGTCGGCATACCGGTGACCGGCACAAAGGCGTTCGAGATGAACGTCAGGGGGAACAGCCAGATAAGCCCGCCGGAGGTCGCCGCCTCCGGGGTCCGTACCGTCAGGCCGATCAGGGCGCCGATCCAGGAGAACGCGTAGCCCAGCAGGAGCAGCAGCAGGAAGCCACAGAGCACCTTCCCGATGTTCTCGTGGGTCCGCCAGCCGACGATCAGGGCGACTCCCGCGAGGACGACGAGCGTGAGGCTGGTCTGCACGAGGTCGGCGAGCGTCCGTCCGGTGAGGACCGCGCCCCGGGCCATCGGCAACGACCGGAAGCGGTCGATGAGCCCCTTGTGCATGTCGTCGGCGATGCCCGCGCCGGCGCCCGCGGTGGCGAAGGTGACGGTCTGGGCGAAGATGCCCGCCATCAGGAATTCCTTGTACAGCTGCGGGTCGGTGGAGCCGCCAATGCTGATCGAGCCGCCGAAGACGTAGGTGAACAGCACCACGAACATAACTGGCTGGATGACCCCAAAAAGGAGCATCTCAGGAATCCTGGTCATCCGAATTAGGTTCCTGCGGGCGATGACCATCGAGTCGGCGACCATGCTCATGCGGCGCTCCCCTCCCCCGCGATCAGGCGCTGACCAGGGCCGGAAGCCCAGTTGAAACGAAATCCAGCTGAGCGACCAAGATGCGGAATCCGGGTCATCCGGATCAGGTTGCGCCGGGCGATGACCAGGGAGTCGCGTACGGCCTGGCCGATGCCGCCGCCGGACCGTGGGGCGGGGGCCGTCGCCGTCTCGGTGAGTGCGCTCACTTCTCCGCCTCCGTCCCGGTTGCGGCGGACTGCGCCGCCGCCCCGTCCCCGTCGTTCTTCTGCTCTTCGGCCGCGTGGCCGGTGAGGGAGATGAACACGTCGTCGAGGGTGGGGCGGCGCAGCCCGATGTCGTCGATCTCCACCCCTCGGGCGTCGAGGTCACGGATGATGTCGGCGAGGAGCTTGGCCCCGCCGTCGACCGGGACGGTCAGTTTGCGCATGTGCGGGACGACCGCGACCTCGCCCTTGCCCAGGTGGCCGAGGGCGGCGCGGGCCGGTTCGACCTGGTCGGGCTGGTGGACCACGACCTCGACGCGCTCGCCGCCGGTGCGGGCCTTGAGCTGGTCGGAGGTGCCGCGGGCGATGACGAGGCCGTGGTCGATCACGCAGATGTCGTGGGCGAGACGGTCGGCCTCCTCCAGGTACTGCGTGGTCAGCAGCAGCGTCGTACCGCCTGCCACGAGCTCCTCGATGACCTCCCAGAGCTGCTGCCGGTTGCGCGGGTCGAGGCCGGTGGTCGGCTCGTCCATGAACATGACCGGCGGGGCGACGAGGAGGGCCGCCGCCAGGTCGAGACGGCGGCGCATGCCGCCGGAGTACGTCTTGGCGGGGCGGTCGGCCGCGTCGGCGAGGTGGAACCGCTCCAGCAGCTCCCCCGCCCGGACCTTCGCGTCGCGCCGGCTCATCTGGTAGAGCTGGCCGACCATCTGGAGGTTCTCGCGGCCGGTCAGGTACTCGTCGACGGCGGCGAACTGGCCGGAGAGCCCGATCGAGCGACGTACCTCGTTGGGTTTCTTCAGTACGTCGATGCCCGCGACGAAGGCGCTGCCGCTGTCGGGCATGAGCAGTGTCGTCAGGACGCGCACCGCGGTCGTCTTGCCGGCGCCGTTGGGGCCGAGGAGTCCAAGGACGGTGCCCTCGGGCACGTCGAGATCGACACCGCCGAGTGCGGTGACGTCACCGAAGGTCTTCACCAGACCTTCGGCGTATATGGCGCCCGGCATATGGGGTTCCCCCAGTGCGTTTGGGTGGCTTCCTCACAGATCCTAGATTTGCCCGTCTTGCCTCGCCCGGCGAACACACGAAGCGAACGCGTGTACGTCCGGAGTCGGGCGATGGCACAGTAACGCGATACATCGCGACACACAAGGTTCGGTTCACGGGGCAGCGGAATGGCTCAGTTCAGCACCAGGTAGCCCGCGTCGCGCAGCGCCGCGGCGACCTCCGCGCAGTGCTCCGGGCCCTTCGTCTCCAGATGCAGCTCCACCTCGGCCTCGGTGAGGCCGAGCCGGGGGTCGGTGCGTACATGGCTCACGTCCAGGACGTTGGCATCGGCCACCGAGAGCACGGCGAGCATCGTCGCCAGCGCGCCGGGGCGGTCCGTCAGCCGCAGCCGCAGGCTCAGATACCGGCCGGCCGCCGACATGCCGTGGGTCAGGATGCGCTGCATCAGCAGCGGGTCCACGTTGCCGCCGGACAGCAGCGCCACCACGGGCCCGCGGAACGACCTCGGGTCGCTCAGCAGGGCGGCCACCGGGCTCGCCCCGGCCGGCTCCACGACCATCTTCGCCCGCTCCAGGCAGAGCAGCAGCGCACTGGACAGCTCGTCCTCGGAGACCGTACGGATCTCGTCGACCAGATCCCTGATCAGCGGGAACGGTACGTCGCCCGGCCGCCCCACCTTCATGCCGTCCGCCATCGTCTGGAGCGAGCCGATCGACACCGGGTGGCCGGCGGCCAGCGAGGGCGGGTAGGCGGCCGCGCCCGCCGCCTGCACGCCGACGATCCGCACATCGGGGCGGACCGCCTTCACCGCCACGGCGATCCCCGCGGCGAGCCCCCCGCCGCCGATCCCGACGACGATGGTGCGCACCTCGGGGCACTGCTCCAGGATCTCCAGGCCCACCGTGCCCTGCCCGGCGATGATGTCCGGGTGGTCGAAGGGGTGGATGAAGACCGCGCCGGTCTCCCGCGCGTACTCCTGCGCCGCGGCCAGCGTCTCGTCGACGACATGGCCGTGCAGCCGCACCCGCGCCCCGTACTCACGCGTCGCGGCGACCTTCGGCAGCGGCGCCCCGACCGGCATGAAGACCGTCGCCCGTACGCCGAGCAGCGCAGACGCGAGCGCGACACCCTGCGCATGGTTCCCGGCGCTCGCGGCCACCACCCCCGCCGCCCGTTCCACCGGGGACAGCCCGGCGATCCGTACGTACGCGCCGCGCAGTTTGAACGAGCCGGTCCGCTGCAGGTTCTCGCACTTGAACCGGACGGGAGCGCCCACGAGGGCGGTCAGATGGCGGCTGCCCTCCATCGCGGTGACCCTGGAGACGCCGGAGAGCATCTTCTGCGCCCCCTTGATGTCATCGAGGATCAGCGGGGGAAACTGGGTGGGCGGCGGGAAGTTCATACCGCAAGTCTTGCAGCTGAAAGGGGTTGTGGCCGCCGCGAGCCGGGCCGTCCTGCGCCGATGTCCGCAGGTTTGTGCAGCGCTGGTACGCGTTGCCCCGGGGCCGCGTACTCTGTCCCCCACCCATCCGACACCGCACGAAGAGAGCCCCCGGCCATGCCCCCTCAGGACATGACGACTGCCGCGTCTCCCTCCGGGGGCGCCACCCCGGAGAATCCGGGTCACGACCACCTTCTCGACACTCTGCAGCACCAGGTGGCGGTCTTCGCCCGCCGTGCCGAGCAGACCCGTCTCGGCGGCGTCGGCCAGGTGCGCAATTCCATGGACCGGGCCGCGTATCTGCTGCTCAACCGGCTGGACCGGGAAGGGCCCATGGGCGTCAAGGCGCTGGCCGCCGGGATGGGGATCGACTCCTCGACCGTGACCCGGCAGGTCGCACCGCTCGTGGACACCGGCCTGGTCAAGCGGACCTCGCACCCGGAGGACGGCCGGGCCGTCGTGCTCCAGCTGTCCCCGCGGGGACAGGCCCGGCTGGACGAGGTCCGGGCATCGCGACGCGAGCTGATGTCGCAGGTGACGGGCGACTGGGACGAGGCGGAACGCGACACGTTCTGCGCGCTGCTCACCCGTTTCAACGCGGCACTGGCCGCCCGGCAGAGCGCGCACCAGCCGCCCGCCGCGGGATAACCGGACCCGGCCCAGGCCTTGACCCGGGGCCCGCGGCGCGCTCGGATGACAGGGTGCGAGAGCGCCAGGCGGGCCGACAGCGGCGCCGCGCCCAGGAGTTCGAGGCCTTCGTGGCGGGCGCGGCCGGCCGGCTGCTGCACGCCGCCACCCTGCTCACCGCCGAACCCGCCCGGCCGCCGGGGGCCAACGAGCGCGCGCAGCGGCTGCTGACGGCCGCGCTGGCCCGTACGTACGCGGACTGGGACCGGCTGCACGGCGAGGATCCGTACAACCGCACCCGGCAGGACCTGGCCGCCCGGTTCGCCAGGGAGGCCTGGCGCCACCACCATCCGCGCGGCGGGCTGCTGGACGGGCTGACCCCGCAGGAACGGCTCGTCCTGGTGCTGCGGCTGCACGAAGGTGTCGCCGAGGAGCAGACCGCGGCGCTGCTCGGACTGCCCGTGGACCGGATCCGCGCGATCTGCAACCGCTCGGTGGCCACGATGCGCGGCACCCGCGGCCCCACGGTCCGTCGGGGTACCGCACCATGAGCGGTACCGGCCGCAAGGAGGACGAGGTCCGGCGGATGCTGGAGGGGCCGCATCCGCAGGTGCCCGCCGATCTGGCGGAGCGGGCGGCGGAGCTCGGTGGCAGGGTGCTGCGCCGGCGGCGGACCCTGCGCCTGCTGGGGCTGCTGGGGCTGCTCGTCGCGGTGGCGGCGTTCACGGTGTGGGCGGTCGCGGTCCAGCCCTGGCAGGCCCCGCCGGCCGAGACGACCCCGCCGCTGGGCGGCTGGTGACGGCCTCAGCCACGACAGCCGTCGCGGCTGAGGGCGTGAGCACAGGCCGTACCGGGCCGGGCGGATCTATCCTGGAGGCAAGTGTCACGCGCCGGTCCGGAGCCGGCCGAGGAGGCCGTCATGACCAGGAAAATCGCTGACTGCCGCAAGTATCCGAGCGAGTCGAACTGCTCGCTGACGATCTCCGGTGAGGAAGACGAAGTCGTGCGGGCCGCGGCGGAGCACGCGGTCTCCGTCCATGAGCACACCGACAGCCCGGAGCTGCGGGAACAGCTCCGGGGCATGCTGGAGGACGAGAAGGCCGCCGTCTGAGACGTCCGGCCGCAGCGGGGACGGAGCCGGTAGCCCGGCTCCGTCCCCGCTGCCGCTCGCCGGCACCGCACCCCTCACGGCCCCCGGGTGCGCGCACACTTCTCGGAGCCCTGACCGGACCAGTCCGAGTGATCAAGTACGACGAGCCGTTCGGACCCCGAGGTTAAAGATCAAGCTAGCCGAGCGCCTGCGTCAGGTCGGCCAGCAGGTCGTCGCCGTTCTCGATGCCGACGGAGAGCCTGACCAGGTCGGCGGGGACCTCCAGCGGCGATCCGGCCGCCGAGGCGTGCGTCATCCGGCCCGGGTGCTCCAGCAGCGACTCGACGCCGCCGAGGGACTCACCGAGCGTGAAGAGCTTCGCCCGGTTGCAGACCTCGACCGCCGCCTCCTCGCCGCCCGCGACGCGGAAGGAGACCATGCCGCCGAACGCCTTCATCTGCTTGGCGGCGACCTCGTGCCCCCGGTGCTCGGGCAGTCCCGGGTAGAGGACCTGGGTGACCTTGGGGTGCCGGGTCAGCAGGTCGGTGACCTTGGTGGCGTTCTCGCTGTGCCGGTCCATCCGGACGGCGAGGGTCTTGATGCCGCGCAGCACCAGCCAGGCGTCGAAGGGGCCGGCCACGGCACCCATCGCGTTCTGGTGGTACGCCAACTCCTCGGAGAGTTCCGGGTCGTTGACGATCAGCGCGCCGCCGACGACGTCCGAGTGGCCGCCCATGTACTTGGTGGTGGAGTGCACCACCACATCGGCGCCCAGGGCGAGGGGCTGCTGGAGGTAGGGACTGGCGAAGGTGTTGTCGACGACCAGCCGTGCACCCGCCGAGCGGGCGACACCGGCGATGGCCGCGATGTCGGTGATGCCGAGCAGCGGGTTGGAGGGCGTCTCCACCCAGATCGCCTTGGTGCGCGGCTGGATCGCGGCCCGTACCGCCGCCACGTCCGAGGTGTCGGCGACGGAGAACTCCACGCCCCAGCGTGAGGCGACCTTCGCGAACAGCCGGAACGTACCGCCGTAGGCGTCGTTCGGGATGACCACGTGGTCGCCGGGCGTCAGCAGCGTACGGAGCAGGCAGTCCTCGGCGGCCAGACCGGACGCGAAGGCGAGCCCGCGGCGGCCGCCCTCAAGGGCCGCCAGGTTCTCCTCCAGTGCGGTGCGCGTCGGGTTGGCGCTGCGGCTGTACTCGTAGCCGCCGCGCAGCCCGCCGACGCCGTCCTGCTTGTACGTCGACACCTGGTAAATGGGCGGAACAACAGCGCCGGTGAGGGGATCGGCGGTGTTTCCCGCGTGGATCGCGAGAGTTTCGAAGCTGTGCTGGTCGCTCATGGGGCCGAGCGTAGTTCGTCGCGAGGGCGCTCACGGAGCACCGGGGCCGTCCGGGACAATGGGTGCATGGAGATTCTCTGGTTCCTGCTCGCGCTGTGCATGCTCGCCGCGGTCCTCGGCCCCTTCGTGCTGCGGCGCCGCGGCGGTATCCGCCAGGTGGCGCCCGGGTCCCCCGACGCCGCCGACCCGGACACCTACGGCTTCGCACGCCAGGAGGAACTGGACATCCGGATGCCGGGCCCCGACCAGGACCTCCTGGACGTACTCGATGTCGTCCAGGGCACCCAGGAGTGGCGGGCCGCCTCGCAACTGCTGTCCGGGACGCCGAAGGAGGGCGAGGTGCGGTGGCAGCGGGTGCAGGCGTTCGCCGGTGCCGCCTCGCTGGAGCTGGCGCAGCGGCCGGGCGTCGGCGGGGCCTGGCTGCGCAAGTGGCGGGCCGAGTCCCCCAAGGACGCGGGCGGCGCGGCCGTGCACGCCGAGTTCCTGGTCCAGCAGGCCTGGCGTTCGTCCACCGTCGGCACGGACGACTTCCGGATCATCCTGGAGGAGGCCCGTACGGTCGTCGGCGAGGCGGCCCTGCTGGCACCGGGCGATCCGGTGCCGTACCTGGTGGAGCTGGCGGCGGCGCGTGGGCTCGGCTACTCCCACGAGGAGTTCGACCAGCTCTGGGCGAAGATCATCGACCGGGCCCCCGCACACATGGGCGCGCACATCGCGGCGCTGCACTTCTGGTGCGAGAAGTGGCACGGCTCCCGCGAGGAGGCCGACCGCTTCGCCACCGCGGCCGCCGCCCGCGCCCCGCAGGGATCGCTGCTGGCCGCGCTGCCGCTCTTCGCGCTGTACGAGCACCTGCCCGAGGTCAACATGGTGCGGAGCTTCTACCAGAGCCAGGCGGTGACCAAGGCGGTCGAGGGCGCCCTGTTCGCGGTCCACGCGGCGCGCGCCGACGACCCGATGCTCGCCCATGTCCGCCATCTCCTGGTGCTGTTCCTGGTCCGGATGGAGCGCTGGTCGGAGGCGATGGGCCAGCTCGTCCACATCGACGGGCACGTGGGCGCGCTGCCGTGGACGGAGAGCTCCGACCCGGCCGCCGAGTACACCGTGTACCGGGCCCTCGCGGTCGCCGGCTACGAGGCGAACGGCGGCAGCCCGGCGACGCTGCTGCGGTAACCGGACAGCCTCCCGGCCCTTTGTCATCCGACGGTGTGCGACGGTGGGCACCGACAAGGCGCCCACCGCGCGGCCTGCTGACTGATGGGACCGGTGCACCTCATGGCCCGACTGATACCCCTGATCCTGATCGGCCTGGGCCTCTGGTTCTGGTTCAAGGCCCGCAAGCGGGCCGCCGCCTACGTCGAGGACATGGAGTCCAACGACGGCACGCCCCGCCGCTGACCGGGGCGGCGGAACCCGCGGCGGAATCCACGGCGGTCCCGGTGCGTTGTACGGACAGCACGCCGACCCGACGAGGAGCCCCCGTATGTTCCTGCACCGCCGTACCCCTCAGCTCCCCACTCCGCAGGAGGCGCTGCGCGGCCGTCCCACCCCGGAATTCACCGTCCCGTCCCGCCACACGGTCCTGGGCAACGCCCTGCTGGGCCCGTACCCGGAGGGCCTGGAGGTCGCGGACTTCGCGATGGGCTGTTTCTGGGGCGCCGAGCGCAAGTTCTGGCAGACGGAAGGCGTCTGGACGACGCTCGTCGGCTACCAGGGCGGCTCCACGGAGAACCCCGCCTACGAAGAGGTCTGCTCCGGCCTGACCGGCCACACGGAGGCCGTCCGCGTCGTGTACGACCCGCGCGTCGTCACGTACCCCGAGCTGCTGAAGCTCTTCTGGGAGTCGCACAACCCGACCCAGGGCTTCCGCCAGGGCAATGACGTCGGTACGCAGTACCGCTCGGCGGTCTACACCCACTCCCCCGAACAGGAACGGGCCGTGAAGGCGTCCCGCGAGGCCTATCAGAAGGTCCTCACCGGCTCCGGTCACGGCGAGATCACCACGGAGATCCTGCCCGCCGAGGGCCGCACCTTCTGGCCCGCGGAAGCCGCGCATCAGCAGTACCTGGACAAGAACCCGGCGGGCTACTGCGGAATCGGCGGGACGGGCGTCTCGTGCCCGATCGGGGTGGCTCCGGCCGAGGGGTGAGCGTCCGGCTCATATGACCTGAATAGTGCCTGCGACTGCCGTGATGGTGGTGAACACCGCCCTGGCGGAGACCTTCCGCAGGAGGCCGCCCGCCGCGGGCTGATCCGAGCTCAGACGTGACCCTCAGAGCTTGCGGTAGACATCGCTCCGATGGCCGAGGTGGAGGACGAGGATGACCAGTACATCGCCCTGGACCTCGTAGACCACCCGAAATTCGCCCGCGCGCACACGATAGAGGCCGTCGTGACCTGCCAGCTTCTTGACATCGGCGTCTTCGCGCCAGGGGTCGTCACCGAGCGGCGCGATGGCGGTCAGAATACGGAGGGCGTCCTGCCGGTCGATCGAGCGGAGCCGGCGCTGGGCATGAGCGGTGAAGCGGAAGGCGTACTTCACGCGGCCGAATTCCCGCCCTCGAAGAGATCCGCCAGGAGTTCCGCCATGCTGACGGTGGGGTCCTCGCGGTGTGCCTCCGCTTCGCGCGCGGCCAGTTCGTCGGCTGCCGCGTCCAGAGCGTCGAGTACGTCTATCGGGACGAGCGCGGCGACGCGCCTGCCATTGCGGGTCACCACCGTGGTCTTTCCGGCCTCGGCCCGGTCAATGACCTCGGCCAGGTGGGTGCGGGCCTCACGTACGGTCACGGTCTCAGCCATGACGCAAGCGTACGCATAATTGCGTACACGCGCGCCGACGGCCCCACACGGACCGCGGGCCCGGGACGCATGCGCGTCCCGGGCCCGTGTCAGTACGTCTGGAACCCGGTCAGATCAGACCCTGCGCCAGCATCGCGTCCGCGACCAGCTCGAAGCCGGCGATGTTGGCGCCGACCACGTAGTTGCCGGGGCTGCCGTAGCGCTCCGCCGTGGTGTAGCAGGAGTCGTGGATGTGCCGCATGATCTCCGCGAGGCGCTCCTCCGTGTGGGCGAACGTCCAGGAGTCGCGCGAGGCGTTCTGCTGCATCTCCAGGGCGCTGGTGGCGACACCGCCCGCGTTGGCCGCCTTGCCGGGGGCGAAGGCCACACCCGCCTCCTGGAAGACGCGGACGGCCTCGGGAGTGGTGGGCATGTTGGCGCCCTCGGCGACCGCCTTCACGCCGTTGCGCACGAGAGTCAGCGCGTCGGCCTCGTGGAGTTCGTTCTGCGTGGCGCAGGGCAGGGCCACGTCGCAGGGGACGTCCCAGACGCCGGCGCCGGGCACGAACGTGGCCTCGGTGCGGCGTTCCGCGTACTCGGAGACACGGCCGCGACCGGCCTCCTTGATCTCCTTGAGCAGGGCGAGGTCGATGCCCTTCTCGTCCACGACGTAGCCGTCGGAGTCGGAGCAGGTCACCACCGTGGCGCCGAGCTGCTGGGCCTTCTCGATCGCGTAGATCGCGACGTTGCCCGAGCCCGACACGACGATGCGCTGGCCTTCGAGGGACTCGCCCCGGCTGCGGAGCATCTCGGCGGTGAACAGGACGCAGCCGTAGCCGGTCGCCTCCGTACGCACCAGGGCGCCGCCCCAGCCGAGGCCCTTTCCGGTGAGGACACCGGACTCGAAGCGGTTGGTGATCCGCTTGTACTGGCCGAAGAGAAAGCCGATCTCGCGGCCGCCCACGCCGATGTCACCGGCGGGGACATCGGTGTACTCGCCCAGGTGGCGGTGGAGCTCGGTCATGAACGACTGGCAGAACCGCATGATCTCGGCGTCCGAGCGGCCCTTCGGGTCGAAGTCCGAGCCGCCCTTGCCGCCGCCGATGGGCATGCCGGTGAGGGCGTTCTTGAAGATCTGCTCGAAGCCGAGGAACTTCACGATGCCGAGGTTGACCGAGGGGTGGAAGCGCAGTCCGCCCTTGTACGGGCCCAGCGAGCTGGAGAACTCGACCCGGAAGCCGCGGTTGACGTGGATGTCGCCCGAGTCGTCCGACCACGGCACCCGGAAGATGAGCTGGCGCTCCGGCTCGCATATGCGCTCGATGATCCGCGCGTCCACGAACTCCGGCCGCTGGGCCAGCACCGGGCCGAGCGTCTCGAGGACTTCCCGCACCGCCTGGTGGAATTCCTTCTCGCCCTGGTTGCGGCGGAGGATCTCCGCGTAGAGCGGCTCGATGACGCGGTTCTCGGCGGCGTGCGGCATTGCGGAGTCAGGGGTGGCCGTCATCTGATCAAGACCTTCCATGGGTCGGCTCATCGCGAAGGTGCCCCCGTCCCGGAGGGCACCGGATCCCCCCTCCCCATTGAGGGCGTCGCCCGGATAGCGCGGGTACCGCGCTCACGACTGCGACGTACAGGACCGTTGTGGCCTACCGAGTGTCCCAGTGGGACCGCCGAATCCTCCATGGCATCCACATGGTGAATCCCGCCGGCCCGCACAGGAGCCGGCCGCGGAAGCCTTGCCCCAGACCGGTTCCGGGCGGAACGACCGGGTTGGGGGGTATGCCCGGACACCCCCCGAAGTGGTGAACCTCACAGTGCGTCTGCCGTGACGGTGAGGCCGGCGCGTGCGGCCCTCAGGACTCGCGCGGGCCGCGCAGCATCCACAGGCCCGCGGCCGACGCCAGGACGACCACTCCCGACACGACGCTCAGGGCGATGTTCAGGCCGCCCTGCTCGACCAGGAAGTTGAGGGAGACGTTCGCGACGATCGCGGCGAGCAGCACGAACCGGAGCAGTGGCTTCACGGGGTACCTCCACGGAGACGAAGACGGGCGAGGGCGAGGGCGAGGGCGGAGCCCGACTCGGGCCCCGTCCCGGACTCGGACCCGGACAAGGCCGGGTGGCGCCGCCGGGCCGGCGTCCGGCTGCGTCACCCATCCTTCCGGCCGGCGGACTCCCGCACGAGGGCGCCCGCCCCCGGAGCCGTGGTGTAGCGGGCTACACCACGGGTCCGGGCCTGAGCAGCCCCGGCGCGCGGCGCGGCGGCGGACGGCCTGTACGGACCGGGCCCGCGGTGACGGGCGATCAGACATGATGCCGTCATGAAGACTTCACGGGGGAACCGCGGCACCCAGGATCCCCATCGGCCTTACGGGTCAGCGTCGTTGGCCGGAAACGCGCTGCTCGGACACGGGGTGCCCAGGCCCCCGCACATACCCGGCCGGACCGGGCGGGCCGGGCATCGCACGCTGCCCCGGGCCGGGGAGATGCGCCGCTATCTCGCCGTGGGTCTCGACTGCTATCTCTGCCTGGTCACCGCCGGGTTACTGGCCCGGTCGCACGTGGACTCGACGCCCCTCTCCGGGGACGTCGCCCTGCTGCTCGGGCCCGTGCTCGTGCTCTCCTTCCTCAATCAGGTGGTGCTCACCGCACTCGTCGGAGCCGGTGCCGGAAAGCTGATCATGGGCATCCGGGTGGTGAGCCTGCCGGACGGCGGACGCCCGCGGCCGGGGCAGCTGATGCGGCGCTGGCTGCACGGCCTGTGCTGGCTGCCGCTCCAGCCCTGGTACGGGCTGCGCGCCCACCTCGCCCGTGGGGACGACGGCCCCGGCCCCGCTCCGCGCGGCTGCGAGGAGGGCGATCCGTACGCCGAGCCGTACGCCGACCCGGCCGGGGTGCGCCAGGTCCGGCGCAGCGATCTCGCGGCACACCGCCGGGCCGCCGCCGGACGGACCGCCTGAAGCCGTCCGGGACCGTGGGTGAACCCGGACCGCCGTCCGCGAACCCGGTGCGGGCCCGCGGACGGCGGTGCGGTGGCGGTAGCGGTGGCAGCAGCGGCCTTACGTGTGCCGGACCGCTCAGGCCGCCGCGTTCTCCGTGATGGTGACCTTGCCCTTGCGGATGGTCGCCAGCCTCGGGGCCCTGCGGGCGATCGCGCTGTCGTGGGTAACCATGATGAAGGTGAGCCCGTTTCGAGAGTGGCGACCAGGCCCTTCCACTCGGTGTTGCAGGGGAACGGGGAGGCGGGGATGAGCGTGAAGCGGCCGGCGATCTGCTGGCTACGGGTTCCCGACAACAGGTTGGAGCGCTCGATGTCGATGCCGGCGTAGATGAACGTCGCCGGGATCCGCTCGGAGAAGTACTTCAGCGTGTCGGCGACTTCCGCCGTGCGGCTGGTGAGCGAGATGTTGTACCGAGAAGAAGCCGGTTACCACGGCGAACCCGGACAACGGGATCGCCCCGCCACCATCGGGGACCTCGAAGTCGACGCCAACGGCCTGGGCGCCGCGGCGAGCGTGGTGGCCACTATCGCCGCGAGCGTGGCGATGAAGCCGGTGCCGGCGAGCCCGCGGAGTCGGTGGGTGTGGCTGATCCGGCCCGATGCCGCGCTTGCGGCGACCCCGGTGTCATTTATGTTGTTCATGGCGTTCCTCCATCATTCGGTAACCGGCATACGGGTGTTGACCGGCACGCGACGGTCCTGGCCCTGGGGGTGACGATGCGCGCCCCCGGCGGGCGACGGCCGGGGTTCCGCAGGGCGCGGACGCCGGTGCCGCGGAGCCAGAACCCGGCGTCGAGTCCGAGGACCGGCTCGGGCTCGCCGTCGGGCAGCTGCAGCTGCCCGCGGGTGACGACGCCGAACGCGTCGGACCACTCCGCCGCGACCACCGCAACAAGCGCGGCACCGCGCAGCGCGAGCATCCTTACCGGGACTACTCCGTGCCCTCCGCCGGCAGGCACCCGGGCAGCCCGAGCCGCGGGAACTGGTCATCGTGGAACGTGACGATCTCGGTGATCGCGCCGCCGGTGACGCGCAGGACGTCGATCGTCAGCGGCAGGTACCCGCCTTCCTGGTCCCGCCAGTGGTAGAAGGCGACGGCGGGCTGCCGGTTCACGGAGGTGGGGACGGTGCGCAGGTCCGTCATGCCCTCGAAGCCGTCCTCGATCCAGTTGTTGATCACCGTGTCGCGGCCGACGTACAGGCCCGGCGTGGGCGGCATCGAACAGCGCACGTCGTCCCGCAGCATCGCGGCGAGCGCCGGGATGTCCGTGGCCACGCTGGCGTCGGTGAAGCGGCGCACCAGCCGGCGCGTCCCGGCGTCCTGTTCACCGCCGGCCCAGTCCTGCCGCTCGGCGGGCAGGTGCTCCCGCATGCCGGCGCGGGCCCGCTGCAGCGCGCTGTTCACGGAGTTGACGGAGTCCCCGAGGCACTCCGCGACGTCCTTCGCCGGCCAGCCGAGCACGTCCCGCAGGATCAGCACGGCCCGCGGACGCGGCGCGAGGTGCTGGACTGCGACCAGGTACGCCAGCTCGATCGTCTCCCGCGCGACGGCGACAGTCTCCGGCTCGTCCGCGTCGCCCGCGGGTAGCTCGTCGAGCAGCCGGTCCGGGTAGGGCTGCAGCCACAGCACCTCGCCTCCGGTCGCGGGCTCCGGGCGGCACTTGGCGAGCAGGTCCAGGCAGGCGTTGGTGGCGATCCGGTACAGCCAGGCCCGGAACGTCGACCGCCCCTCGAAGGTCTCCCGCCGCCGCCAGGCACGGAGGAACGTCTCCTGCACGGCGTCCTCGGCGTCCTCGAACGACCCGAGCATCCGGTAGCAGTGCACGTGCAACTCCCGCCGGTGCCGCTCAGCCAGCCCCGAGAACGCCGGCTCGTCGACCTCGCCCAGACCGCTCACGCCCAACTCCTCCAGCCGCGTGTTCGCACTCATCACGTCATCCTTCCGCCTCGTCGTGTCCCGCCGTATGTGTGACGGGTGCGGGCGCGGAATCTCATCACCGGGGGCGGTCGGCATGGCTGATCCAGTTACGGATCCGGTGGCGGAGCACGACGCGCGGTACGGCGAGGAGGGCGTGGGCCCGCCGGAGTGGGCGCGGATGCGCGATCGCCTGGCGCATGCCGGGGTCGTTATCTCGGGTGAGAAATGTGCGTCAGGCAAGTCTGGCAAGTAGTCAGAGGGTCCCGCGCCTTACAGATATCCGAGGGGTGTTCAGGCAGGGGGCTCCGTAACGGGCCGCTGGGGATGGCGCCGGCTCTCCGGCGCCGGAGAGGTGGCCCCTTGGACCGAGGACGGTTTCGACGAGTTCGGCGAGGCCGTTGCGGCCGCCGTGGGACGCCTCAGTACCGGACTCTGGACCATTGAGCAGGTCGCTGACCATCTCGGCGCCTCCGATCCGGATGAGAACGCCCCGGAACGCCGCAGGCGGCGGCACCGGGATCCGTGGGGATCCGGTGCCGCCGCCTGCGGTGGGGGACTTCGGGGCCGATCGGGGTCCTGCCCGGGGCGAGCAGGACGTCGGATCAGGCCGCGGGAGCCGTCCACTGGGCCCAGCTCATGTTCCAGCCGTTGAGTCCGTTGTCGGGCTGGATGGTCTTGTCCGGGGAGTTCTTGATGATGACCACGTCACCGATCATGGAGTTGTTGTAGAACCACGCGCCGGGCGCGGCGGCGTCGCCGGCACCCTTCGTGTCGGAGAGACCGACGCAGCCGTGGCTGGTGTTGGCACTGCCGAAGATCGACTTGGCGCCCCAGTAGTTGCCGTGGATGAAGGTGCCCGACGTGGACAGCCGCATGGCGTGCGGTACGTCCTTGATGTCGTACTCGCCCTTGCCGTCGTCATCGGTGAAGCCGACCGTCGAACCGTCCATCCGGGTCTCCTTGAACTTCTCGGAGATCACCATCTGGCCGTTGTACGTCGGGTTCTCCGAGGAACCGGCGGAGATCGGGATGGTCTTGATCGTCTTCCCGTTCTGGGCGACGGTCATCATGTGCGTCTTGGCGTCCACGGTCGAGACCTGGTTGCGGCCGACCTTGAAGGTGACCGTCTTCTGCTGCACGCCGTAGACGCCGTCAGCGCCCTCGACGCCGTCCAGCGCCAGCTTCAGCGTGACGGTGGAACCGCCCTGCCAGTAGTCCTCGGGGCGCAGGTCCAGCCGCTGCGCGTTGAACCAGTGGCCGGCTACCTGCTGGCCGCTGCTGGACGTCACGGTGATGCCGTCCAGGACGGCCTTCTTGTCCGTGATCGCCTTGTTGAAGTTGATCGAGACGGGCATGCCGACGCCGACGGTGGAACCGTCCTCGGGGGTGAAGTTCCCGATGAAGCTGTTGGCGGGCGACACGGTGGTGAAGGAGGAGTTCTCGTGCGCGTCGCGGCCCTTCGAGTCCTTCGCCGTGGCGCTGATCTTGTACGTGGTCGAGCGCTCCAGTTGGGCGTCCGGCTTCCAGCTGGTGCCGTCGGCGGAGAGGGTGCCCTTGACGCTCGCACCGGCCGCCGTGGTCATCGTGACGACCGTGAGCTTGCCCTTGGCGACGGAGACCTTCGCGTCGTTGTTGATGCTCGCGTTGGTCGCACCGTTCTTCGGCGAGATCGCTATCTGCGCCTCCGAAGCCTCCTCGGCCGCCGCCTTGTCGACCGCGGCCGCCTGTGACTTCTTCGAGCTGTCGGGGCCGGCACCGCCCCCGCCGTCGCTGCAGGCCGTAAGCACCAGCACGCCGCCGAGCAGTGCGGACGCGGCCATGAGGCCCTTGCGCCGCTTGCTGTCCGTCATCACACGCTTCTCCATCGTTGCCGAATTCCCCAAAAACCCCGAGCCGGGCCGTCGACCGGCGATGCCCCGTCAATGTTCCTAGAACACCCTGAAAGGGTTACCCGTTCCACATCTGCGGGAGATGTGGGGAACACCACTCATCGACGCGGTGGTATCAGCGGTGGTTCCCGTGGTCCACCACGTGGGTGCCGCCGGTGTCCGACCCGTTGTTCAGCAGCTTCACGACCCGGTGCGCCGGCTGTCACGTACACCGGCCCCGGCCCGCCGGAAGCGGGTCGGGGCCGGTGTTCTCCACCTGCTACGCCCGCCGCTCCGCACTGCCGTCGTCGTCGTTCTCCTTCCCATTGTGCGGGACGCCGGCGCCGTCCTCGTCCTCGTCCTCTTCGTCGTCGCCGTCGTCGAGGTCCCATCCGTCCGGGTCCTGCGGGTCGTAGGCGATGCCCTCGCTGTTCCAGGAGGCCTGGGCCAGCTCGACCCCGGGCACCTCACTGACCAGGTCGAACGGGTCGATCAGCGAGGCGAGGGCCTCCGCGGCGTCTTCCCGGACCGCGGTCTCGGCATGCGTGCGTTCCTCGGCGGAATCGCCGCCGGGCTCACCGAACTCGGCCGCGAGGCTCTCCAGAGCGGTACCGCTCAGGGCATCGGCGTCCGTGATCTCCAACACCATTTCCACCTGAAGCCGAACATAACGTGATGTCTCAGAAGTGCTCATGTGCCGGAGCGTAAGCTCCCGGCCGCCGCGGCTTTCCTGCGACCCGCTGCTTTCACTAGCATCGGTCGCAGGCCTAACTCACGGCTGTCACAAGGGGGATCGATTCTGTGGCCATCACCCGCCGCCCGCTCCTGACCGCCATCGCTGCGGGAACGCTGCTGTGCGCCCTCTGGTTCGTCCCGACGGCCAACGCGACCGGTGGCACGGGCGCCACCGCGGGCGCGCCGGGCCGGACGTCCGCCGTCCACGCCACCGGCACGGACGGTACGACGCTCGCCGACACCGGGACCGGGATCGACACGACCCCGTACCTGATCGGGGGCATGGCGTTCCTGGGCATGGGCGCGGGCTTCGTCACCTACTCCGCCCGCCGCGCCGGCCTGCTGCCGGCGCGCTGACCGTCACGCGGAAGCGGCCACCCGATCCACCCGGCGGCCGCTTTCGCGTACGTCACCGAAAGGAACTAGGGCCTGTATTGGGTTGTCCCGCGGCGTCACGGGGCTGGGCACGCACGCTCGCAGCCCCGCTCCTCCTTCCGCGTGACAACCCAATACAGGCCCTAGGCGAGCCGCCCCGTCACCGGTTCCACCGCCGCGACCAGCTTCCCCGCGCGCACGAAGGCGTCCGCGGCGGCCAGGTCCGGCGACAGGAAGCGGTCCGGGCCCGGCCCCTCCACGCCCGCCGCACGCAGCGCCTCGACGGCCGCCAGCGAGGCGGGCGCCGGGGTGAGCCCCTGCGCGGCGCGCAGCTCGATCGCCCGGGTCGCCGCGTACAGCTCGACGGCGACGATCCGGGCGAGGTTCTCGACGGCGGTACGGAGCTTGCGCGCGGCCGACCAGCCCATCGAGACGTGGTCCTCCTGCATCGCGGAGGACGGGATCGAGTCCGCCGAGGCCGGGACGGCGAGCCGCTTCATCTCGCTGACCAGGGCCGCCTGGGTGTACTGGGCGATCATCAGGCCGGAGTCGACGCCGGCGTCGTCCGCCAGGAACGGCGGCAGCCCGTGCGAACGGTTCTTGTCCAGCAGCCGGTCGGTCCGGCGCTCGGTGATCGAGCCGAGGTCGGCCGCGACGATCGCCAGGAAGTCCAGGACGTACGCGACCGGGGCGCCGTGGAAGTTGCCGTTCGACTCGACCCGGCCGTCGGAGAGCACCACCGGGTTGTCCACGGCCGCGGCCAGTTCGCGGTCCGCGACGAGCCGGGCATGGTCCAGGGTGTCGCGGCCCGCGCCGTTGACCTGGGGGGCGCACCGCACGGAGTAGGCGTCCTGGACGCGGGGGGCGTCGTCCTGGTGGTGGCCGGTGAGGCCCGATCCGGCGAGCACCCGCAGCATGTTGTCGGCACTGACGCCCTGGCCCGGGTGCGGGCGGATGGCGTGCAGCTCGGGGGCGAGGACCTTGTCCGTGCCGAGCAGGGCCTCCAGGGAGAGGGCCGCGGTGATGTCCGCCGATGTGTAGAGGTTCTGGAGGTCGGCGATGGCCATCACGAGCATGCCGAGCATCCCGTCGGTGCCGTTGAGGAGGGCCAGGCCCTCCTTCTCGCGCAGCTCGACCGGGGTGATGCCGTGGGCGGCGAGGAGTTCGCCCGCGGGGCGCACGACGCCGTCGGGGCCCTCCGCGTCTCCCTCGCCCATCAGGGTCAGCGCGCAGTGCGAGAGCGGCGCCAGATCGCCGGAGCAGCCGAGCGAACCGTACTCGTGAACGACGGGTGTGATCCCCGCGTTCAGGACGTCGGCCATGGTCTGCGCGATCCGGGGCCGTACGCCCGTGTGGCCCGAGGCGACCGTCTTCAGACGGAGGAACATCAGCGCCCTGACGACCTCGCGCTCGACCCGCGGGCCCATGCCGGCGGCGTGCGAGCGGACGATGTTGCGCTGGAGCTGCGCGCGGAGTTCCGGGCTGATGTGGCGGCTGGCCAGGGCCCCGAATCCGGTGGAGACGCCGTAGACCGGCTCGGGTTTGGCGGCGAGCGCCTCGATGACCTCACGGGCCGCGGCGAGAGCGCCCACCGCGGCCTCGGAGAGCTCGACGCGGGCGTTGCCGCGGGCCACGGCGATGACGTCCTGGGCAGTGGTACCGGACGTCCCCACCACGACTGTATGCATATCCATATTCAGAAGCGTACGGATTGAATCGCTTCATGTCACTAGTGGTCGCCGGGTTGACCCCTTACCGATCGGACCGCGCAGCTCAGGGCCGGTTTCCGCGCAGCCGGCGACGGTCGTGGGCGGGCTTGGGCGGGGAGTCCGCCAACCGGATCACCTCGCCGTCGCGTCCCGCCACCACGGGCTCCAGCGACCGGGCCGCCTTCGCCCGGTACTGGGCCGCGTCCGCGAGCCGGAACAGCCGCCGCGCGGAGACGACCGGGCCGATCGGGTCACCGGTGGAGGCGATCCCGCAGGCGACCCCGTTGCCGAACTCCAGCTCGGCCGCCCGCTCACAGAGCTCGGTGGACACCGCGACCACCTCGTCCGCCGCCGGACCCACGGCCAGCAGACAGAACTCGTCCCCGCCGAGCCGGGCCGACAGGGCGCCGGGCAGCATGGCGCCGCACCGGGACAGCACCGAGCCGAAACGTTCCAGCAGGCGGTCCCCGACCGCGTGGCCGTGGGTGTCGTTGACCCGCTTCAGCCCGTTGAGGTCACAGACGACCAGGCTGACCACCGAACCGTCCACCCGGTGCCGCTCCACCGCCTCGTCCAGCCGCATGTCGACGGCCCGCCGGTTGGCGAGGCCGGTCAGCGGGTCGGTGAAGGCGAGCTTGCGCACCTCCTCCAGGCGCTCCGTCTGGGAGATCCCGGCGGCCACGACGGCGGCCAGCACAGTGGCGAAGTCCGCGTCCGCGCGCCCGAACACCGGCTCCCCCACCGGACGCGCCACATAGAGCTCGCCCCAGGCCCGGCCGTGCAGCACGATCGGCGCCACCACACAGCAGCCACGCCCGCGCCGGCGCAGGGCCGCCACCCGCTGATGGCAGTAGCCGTGCCCGTGACCGGGCGCACCCACCGCCCCGGCCCCCCGCTCACCGTCCGCGGGCTCCGGCTCCACCGGGCCCTCGGCGGTCTCCACCCAGGCGTCCGGCTCACCGCCCCCGGCCCACCGTTCGTGGAGGAACTCGGTGATCTCCGGGAACTGGTGCACCGGGTACGTCTCCTCGTCGGGGAACTCCTCCTCCCCCTCGGCCCGGTCGCCCGCGTTCACCAGGACGCGCAGCCGCCCGCGCCCGCGCTCCCACACCGACAGTGCGGCGAAGCTGCCGCCCAGCGCCCCGCAGGCCCCCAGCGCAGCCGCTCGCCAGCACCCCCGCGGGGTGTGCGCCGCCGCCATCGCCTGTGCAAGCGAAACCACGGCCCGGAGCCGCGCATCATCACCACCCATCGCTACAGCCTATGTAGATTCATGCCGATTTGATCAGTTTGCGCCCATAATCATGCGCGTTGCGTGGCCTTGCGATCACTCACCGTCACATGCGCGTCACTCCCCGGGCCAGTTCGGCTTCCGCTTCTCGTTGAACGCGGCGACGCCCTCGGCGCGGTCTCCGGAGAAGGCCACCGACCGCCACGCGGAGTCCTCCACCTCCAGGCCGGCCCGCAGATCGAGCCCGTGCCCGAGTCGCAGCGCCCGCTTGGCCGCCCGCAGCCCCACCGGGGAGTTGCCCGCGATCCGGCCGGCGAGCGCCAGCGCCTCGGACCGGTCCTCGCCCTCCGCCACCAGCTCGTCGACCAGCCCCAGCTCCCGGGCCTCGGCCGCCTCCACCCGGCGGGCGGTGAAGATCAGCTCGGCGGCGCGCGCCGCCCCGATCCGGCGCGGCAGCAGCTGGGTGCCGCCGCCGCCCGGGATGACCCCGACCGAGACCTCGGGCAGGCCCACCAGAGCGGTCCGGTCGGCGACGATCAGATCACAGGACAGGGC
This sequence comes from Streptomyces sp. NPDC050423, assembly GCF_040655445.1. Classification (NCBI taxonomy): domain Bacteria; kingdom Bacillati; phylum Actinomycetota; class Actinomycetes; order Kitasatosporales; family Streptomycetaceae; genus Streptomyces; species Streptomyces sp. NPDC050423. Next base: position 49,439 of record NZ_JBFAJY010000030.1, on the reverse strand, counting down.
CAGCTCGAAGCCGCCGCCGAGCGCGAAGCCGTGCACCGCGGCGATCGTCGGCATGGGCAGTTCGAGGACACCGGTGTAGGCGGCGCGTGCGGTGGGCCGCTGGCGCACCAGGTCGGCGTCGGTGAAGGAATTCCGCTCCTTGAGGTCCGCCCCCACGCAGAAGGCCCGCTCATGGCTGGAGGTGAGGACGGTGACCCGGACGTCCGGGTCGGCGGCGAGCGCGGCGCAGGCGGCCCCGATCGAGCGGGCCATGTCCGTGGACACCGCGTTCATGGCCCGCGGCCGGTCGAGGACCAGCTCGGCGACATGCTCCAGGCCCTCGTGACCCCGTACGACGACGAAATCCCCGAACCGCTGCTCGGACGTGACGGTCATGACTGCACCCCTGTCGGTTAACGAGCGTTACCGCAGGGATCCTAGAGCGCTGCCCCTCAAGCCGGACGGGGCGAGGTCAGGACTGGCCGCGGCGGGCCAGCAGCCACGGCTCGACGACACCGAGGCCGCGCACCGGTCGCTGCCACATCGGCTGGAGCCCGTAGCGGTACTTGGGCACGGGTCCCGGCTCCTCGCCGTCCGCGCCCTCCTTCTCGGCGCGCTCGGCGGCTGCCGCCGCGTCCTCGGCGGCCTGGGCCTCGGAGACGGGGGCGTCGCCGGTACGGGTCAGCTCCTCGGCGAACGCCCCGTCCACCAGGACGGCGTCCTTCGGCGCTATCGAGGTGAGCCGGCTGGCGAGGTTCACCGTGGTGCCGAAGACATCGCCCATCCGGGTGGTGACCGTGCCGAACGCGATGCCGACGCGCAGCGCCGGCATCGTCTCGTCCAGGGCCATGGCCTCGACGAGGCGCAGCGCGATCTCGGCCGCGGTGCCCGCGTCGTCGGCGGCGAAGAGAACCTCGTCGCCGAGCGTCTTGATGAGCCGGCCGCCGTGGGCGGCGACCAGGTCGGCGCAGGTGGTCTCGAAGGACTCGACGAGCTCGCCGAGCTCCTCCTCCTCCAGGCGCCGGGTGAGCCGGGTGAACCCGACGAGGTCGGCGAAGCCGACGGCGAGGCGCCGGTCGACCATCTCGTCGTCGTCCGCGGCCTGCACGACCCGGCCGGTGGCGGCGGCGAGCTGGCGCCGCCACACGTAGACGAGGAACTCCTCCAGCTCCGGCAGGAGCAGCTCGACCAGGGGGTACGTGACCTCGGTACGGGTCATTCCGGGCTCGGGCGGCTCGGTGAGGCCCTCCAGGAACGAGTCGATCTGCCACTCGGCCAGCCGGGCGGTGGTCTGCCCGGTCGACCGGGCCACCTGGATCGCCATCGGCTCGCTGAGCAGCCCTGCCTCGACCAGACCGGACAGCCGCCGCAGCGCCAGCACGTCCGCCTCGGTCAGCGCCTTGGCCTGGCCGATGTCGGCGAAGCCCATGGCCCGCCAGAACCGGGACGCCAGGTCCATGGAGACGCCCGCGGTCCGGGCGGCCTGGAACGGGGTGTAGCGCCGGTCGGCGCCCAGGATCAGCGCTTCCAGCCTGATCGCGAGGGGATCGTCGGTCGGCTCCGCCGTGTGGTCGACTTCGTGATGCGGTGTCGCGTAGCCCGATGGGTCCGACGGGGGCTCCGCGCCGTCGCCGGAGGTTGTGTCGTCGACGGTCACCAGCCGCCTCCTGCCCGTTCCCTGCGCACTGCCCTGCCGATCTGTCGGTGGATCGCCTCAACGATACGGCAGGTGTGCCCTACCTCACGTCCCCAGGTCACCCGGAAACGGGGCACGCCGCTCAGGTCAGACCGCCCCCGGCTCCCCGCAGGTGCACGACGTCGCCGGCCGACACCGGCTCCTGGAGTCCGTCGCCGGTCGACAGGACCAGCCGCCCGTCCCCGTCGATCGCCACCGCCTCCCCCGTGAGCGTGCGGCCGCCCGGCAGCTGGGCCCGTACCGTCCGCCCGAGCGTCGCGCAGCTCGCCGCGTACGCCTCCCGCAGGCCGCTCGCGGCCGCGTCGCCGTCCGCCTCGCGCCACTTCCCGTACCACTGCTCCAGTGAGCGCAGCACGCCCCTGAGCAGCGTCTCGCGGTCCGTGGAGACGGCTCCGGCCAGGGCGAGCGAGGCGGCCGTGGGGGCGGGCAGCTCGTCCGCGCGCAGGGAGACGTTGAGGCCGATGCCGACGACGACGCCGTCCCCGGCGCGTTCGGCCAGGATGCCGCCGGTCTTGCGCTCCTCGGTGGCCTGGGTCTCCCCCGGACGGGGCCCGCCGGAGTCCTTGGGGACGGTGACCAGGACGTCGTTGGGCCACTTCAGGGCGGTGTCGACGCCCGCCGACTTCGCCAGACCGGCCGCCACCGCGACCCCGGTGAGCAGCGGCAGCCATCCCCAGTGCCGTACCGGGATGCCGCCGGGGGTCAGGTAGACGGAGAAGAAGAGGCCCGAGCGGGCCGGGGCGGTCCAGGTCCGGTCGAGGCGTCCGCGTCCGGCGGTCTGCTCCTCGGCGACCAGGACGGCGCCCTCGGTGAGCCCGGCCGCCCGCCCCGCGAGGTCGGAGTTGGTGGAGCCGGTGGTGTCCACGACGTCGAGGGAGCTCCACAGCCCGTCCGGCCGGAGCAGACCGCGGCGCAGCGCGGGAACGTTCAGGGGCGGCCGGTCCAGGTCCGACCAACGGCTGTGAGACGCATCCGAAGGTGTCATGCAAGCCACCCTAGGTGTGTCAAACGACGCACTGCCGAACCGTATCCGCGCCGATACGCTACGGGACAGTAGCTGTTCATCCGCTGATCAGCAGCACAGTCGTCCCCGTGACCAGGCAGGGAGCCGCAACCCGATGTCCGAGCCGGAAGAGACCGACGTCCACACCACCGCGGGCAAGCTCGCGGACCTGCAGCGCCGTACCCGGGAGGCGACCCACGCGGGTTCCGCGCGCGCGGTGGAAAAGCAGCACGCGAAGGGCAAGTTGACGGCGCGCGAGCGCGTCGCTCTGCTGCTCGACGAGGGCTCCTTCGTGGAGCTCGACGAATTCGCCCGGCACCGCTCGACGAACTTCGGGATCGAGAAGAACCGCCCGTACGGCGACGGTGTCATCACCGGGTACGGCACGGTCGACGGCCGCCCCGTCTGCGTGTACTCACAGGACTTCACGGTCTTCGGCGGCTCGCTCGGCGAGGTCTACGGTGAGAAGATCGTCAAGGTGATGGACTTCGCGCTGAAGACCGGCTGTCCGGTCATCGGCATCAACGACGGCGGCGGCGCCCGCATCCAGGAAGGCGTGGCGGCGCTGGGCCTCTTCGCGGAGATCTTCCGGCGCAATGTGCACGCCTCGGGTGTCATCCCGCAGATCTCGCTGATCGTCGGACCGTGCGCGGGCGGCGCGGTCTACTCCCCCGCGATCACCGACTTCACGGTCATGGTCGACCGGACCTCGCACATGTTCATCACCGGACCCGACGTCATCAAGACGGTCACCGGCGAGGACGTCGGCTTCGAGGAGCTCGGCGGCGCCCGCACCCACAACACCACCTCCGGTGTGGCGCACCACATGGCGGGCGACGAGAAGGACGCCATCGAGTACGTCAAGTCGCTGCTCTCCTACCTCCCGTCCAACAACCTCTCCGAGGCCCCGGCCTTCCCGGAGGAGGCGGACCTCGCGACCAGCGACGAGGACCGCGAGCTGGACACGCTCATCCCCGACTCGGCGAACCAGCCGTACGACATGCACACCGCGATCGAGCACGTGCTGGACGAGGGCGAATTCCTGGAGACCCAGGCCCTGTTCGCGCCGAACATCCTCACCGGTTTCGGCCGGGTGGAGGGCTATCCGGTCGGCATCGTCGCCAACCAGCCGATGCAGTTCGCCGGCTGCCTGGACATCAACGCGAGCGAGAAGGCCGCGCGCTTCGTGCGCACCTGCGACGCCTTCAACGTGCCCGTGCTGACCTTCGTGGACGTGCCCGGCTTCCTGCCCGGCGTCGACCAGGAGTACAGCGGCATCATCCGCCGGGGCGCCAAGCTGATCTACGCGTACGCGGAGGCGACGGTCCCGCTGATCACGGTGATCACCCGCAAGGCGTTCGGCGGCGCCTACGACGTCATGGGCTCCAAGCACCTGGGCGCCGACATCAACGTCGCCTGGCCGACCGCCCAGATCGCCGTCATGGGCGCGCAGGGCGCCGTCAACATCCTGCACCGCCGCACGATCGCCGCCGTGACGGACGCCGACGAGAGGGACACCACCCGCGCCGGCCTGATCGCGGACTACGAGGACGCGCTGCTCAACCCGTACGTGGCGGCCGAGCGCGGTTACGTGGACGCGGTGATCATGCCGTCCGAGACCCGGGCCCACGTGGCCAAGGGACTGCGGCAGCTGCGGACCAAGCGGGAGTCGCTGCCTCCGAAGAAGCACGGCAACATCCCTCTCTAGAAAGGGCTCTGGCCATGATCAAGGTCATACGGGGCAACCCGACCCCGGAAGAGCTGGCAGCCGCGCTCGCGGTCGTGCAGGCGCGCGCCGCCGCGGTGGCCGCCGTGTCGTCCGGTGCGCCGGAGCTGCCCGGCCAGTGGTCCGACCCGGGCCGGGTCGCCCGGCGCGGCCGTCATCTGCCGGGGCCGCGCGCCTGGGCGCGGACGTACTGGCCCGGGTAGCCCGGCACGAGGCTGTCGGGGCGGTTGAGTACGCGTACTCAGGCGTCCGCGCGGCCCGCGCAGCAGGATCGGACGCATGCTGTGGTCGGACCCCGAGAACAAGCCGCCGAAGGAACTGCGCGACGCCCAGGACATGATGCGGCGCGCGGGTCTGGTGCTCGCCCTGGCCATGGTGGTCGCCATGTTCGTGCTCGGGACGCGGTGACCGCGCAGGGGGCGTGCGGCTGATTTGTACGATGGCGCGCATGACTGATCCCGCGCCCCGTCGTCTCGTGCTCGCCTCCGCCTCCCCCGCCCGCCTCGGTCTGCTCCGGCAGGCCGGGTTCGCTCCCGAGGTGATCGTCAGCGGGGTGGACGAGGACGCACTGAGCGCCCCGACCCCCGCCGAGCTGGCGCTGGTACTCGCCGAGGCCAAGGCGGCGGCCGTGGCCGCGCTTGTGGATGTCGCGGGCGCCCTGGTCATCGGGTGCGACTCGGTGCTCGAACTCGACGGCGAGGCGCTCGGCAAACCGGCCGACGCCGAGGACGCCACGGCCCGCTGGAAGTCCATGCGGGGCCGGTCGGGGGTGCTGCGGACGGGTCACAGCCTGATCGACACCGCAGCCGGGCGGACGGTCTCCGAGACCGCGTCCACGACGGTCCGCTTCGGTGAGCCGACGGACGCCGAGATCGCCGCCTACGTGGCCTCCGGCGAACCGCTCCACGTGGCGGGCGCCTTCACCCTCGACGGGCGCTCGGCGCCGTTCGTCGACTCCATCGACGGCGACCCGGGCAACGTCATCGGACTCTCGCTGCCGCTGCTGCGACGGCTGCTGGGCGAGCTGGGCATCCCGGTCACCGACCTCTGGGTCTGAGCGGGGCCCGTCCCGGTCGGCCCGTCCCGGTCAGGCCGGGGCCGGGGCCGCCGGCTGCTCGATACCGGCCTCGGCGGCGGGCTTCTCGCGGTCCGCGCCGTACGCCACCAGCGTCAGCACGATCAGTCCGAGCACCACCGTCATGAAGACGAACGCGGTCCAGCCGACCAGCCCCACCGTGAACGCGCCCAGCACCCCGTGGACGACGGCGCAGCAGATGAGGACGATCCGGGCGATCCGGCCCGGGGCCCGGTCGCGGATGCCGGTCAGCAGGAGCAGCACCCCGCACAGCAGCAGGAACAGTCCGGAGACTCCGCCCATCGCCCAGGTGCCGTTGGCCATGGCGCCGGGGTCCATCCCCGCCAGGGACATGTCCTGGTTCTTCACGACCGTCGCCATGACGCCGTTGACGATCACGATGCCCACGGCTTCCGCGAACAGCACGATCGCGGCTATGAAAGCCACCGGCCTGCGCACCATGACACTCCCCCCTGTTACCTGCAGTACGTGCGATAGCGCGGACCCTACTCATCGGTATTGCTCCGGACAAGGGGTTCGGCCGCCTCAGCACCTCTGCGGCCCCGCGACGGGCCCCCACCACGCGGACGGCCGGACGGCGGGCAAAGAATCGCGCAGCCGTTAGTAGGAATCAGACAAAGAAACACCGGGCGTCGCTGCCCGTACCGACAGAGACCTGGACCACACCTCGTGGCTACTGTGCGGTTATGGATCCCGGCGTACCGTGGTGCCACAAGGGATTTCGCGACTTGAGCAAGCCTCGAACCACACTCTGTGTGGGCAAGCTCACCATTGGGGACGGGTCGTAGGGCCGTGTCGGTAGTCCCTAAACTCAGCTTGTTTCAAGGAGGGAGCCATCGTGCGCAAGGTGCTCATCGCCAACCGTGGCGAAATTGCTGTCCGTGTTGCCCGAGCTTGCCGGGACGCGGGAATCGGGAGCGTGGCCGTCTACGCAGACCCGGACCGCGACGCTCTGCATGTGCGTGCGGCCGACGAGGCTTTCGCGCTGGGCGGTGACACCCCGGCCGCCAGTTATCTGGACATGGCCAAGGTGCTCCAGGCTGCCAAGGACTCCGGGGCGGACGCGATCCACCCGGGTTACGGATTCCTCTCGGAGAACGCCGAGTTCGCCCAGGCCGTGCTGGACGCCGGACTGACGTGGATCGGCCCGCCGCCGCAGGCGATCCGGGACCTCGGTGACAAGGTCGCCGCCCGCCACATCGCGCAGCGCGCGGGTGCCCCGCTCGTCGCGGGCACCCCGGACCCGGTCGGAGGTTCGGCCGAGGTCGTCGCCTTCGCCGAGGAGAACGGGCTGCCGATCGCGATCAAGGCCGCCTTCGGTGGCGGCGGGCGCGGGCTGAAGGTCGCCCGCACCCTGGAGGAGATCCCGGAGCTGTACGACTCCGCGGTCCGTGAGGCCGTGGCCGCGTTCGGGCGCGGGGAGTGCTTCGTGGAGCGCTACCTCGACAAGCCGCGGCACGTGGAGACCCAGTGCCTGGCCGACTCCCACGGCAACGTGGTCGTCGTCTCCACCCGTGACTGCTCGCTCCAGCGCCGGCACCAGAAGCTCGTCGAGGAGGCCCCGGCACCGTTCCTGTCCGAGGCGCAGAACGCCGAGCTGTACGCGGCGTCGAAGGCGATCCTGAAGGAGGCCGGCTACGTCGGCGCCGGCACGGTCGAGTTCCTCGTCGGCACGGACGGCACGATCTCCTTCCTGGAGGTCAACACCCGCCTCCAGGTCGAGCACCCGGTGACCGAGGAGGTCACCGGCCTCGACCTCGTACGCGAGATGTTCCGCATCGCCGACGGCGAGGAGCTGGGCTACGACGACCCGGCCGTGCGCGGCCACTCCTTCGAGTTCCGGATCAACGGCGAGGACCCGGGCCGCGGCTTCCTGCCCGCCCCCGGCACCGTCACCGTGTTCGCCCCGCCGAGCGGTCCCGGGGTCCGCCTCGACGCGGGTGTCGAGTCCGGCTCGGTCATCGGCCCCGCCTGGGACTCGCTGCTGGCGAAGCTGATCGTGACCGGTGCGACGCGTGAGCAGGCGCTCCAGCGCGCGGCCCGTGCGCTGGGCGAGTTCACCGTCGAGGGCATGGCCACCGCCATCCCCTTCCACCGCGCGGTCGTCGCCGACCCGGCGTTCACCTCCGACCCGTTCCGGATCCACACCCGCTGGATCGAGACCGAGTTCGTCAACGAGATCCCGGCGTTCGCCGCTCCGGCCGACGCCGAGGCGGACGAGGAGTCCGGCCGCGAGACGGTGGTCGTCGAGGTCGGCGGCAAGCGCCTTGAGGTCTCGCTGCCCTCGTCGCTCGGGATGAGCCTGGCCCGTACCGGGCTCGCGGCGGGCGCCAAGCCCAAGCGCCGCGCGGCGAAGAAGTCCGGCTCCGCGGCCTCCGGCGACACCCTCGCCTCCCCGATGCAGGGCACGATCGTGAAGATCGCCGTGGAGGAGGGCCAGGAGGTCAAGGAGGGCGACCTGATCGTCGTCCTGGAAGCCATGAAGATGGAGCAGCCGCTCAACGCGCACCGCGCCGGCACGGTCAAGGGCCTGGCCGCCGAGGTCGGCAGCTCGGTCTCGTCCGGTGCCGTCATCTGCGAGATCAAGGACTGACCCCCACTCGCTCCGTTCCACCGGCGTCCCTGTCACCTCGTACGACGTGGCAGGGGCGCCGTTCGTGGGCCGGGGGAACACCGCCCGAGGGGCACCGGTCCGGACGCGCGATGGCATCCTGGACCCCCGCGGCGGAATCAGGGAGGACTGCGCGATGGCGATGAGCACGGCAGGGACACCGGCCCGGCCCATGCGGGCCGACGCGCGCCGCAATTACGACCGGCTGCTGGCCGAGGCCCGTACCGCCTTCGCGGAGCACGGCACGACGGCGTCCCTGGAGGATGTCGCGCGGTGCGCGGGGGTGGGGATCGGCACGCTGTACCGGCACTTCCCGACCCGGCACGCGCTGATGAGCGCCGTCTTCCAGGAGGCGGTGGCCGACCTGATCGCCCGCTCCCGCGCGTTGGCCGGGACGGAGCGGCCGTGCGACGGGCTGGTGGAGTGGCTGGGCGCGATCATCACTCATGCGAGTGAGTACCGCGGGCTGGCCCAGGCGCTCATGTCGACGTGCCGGGACGAGACTTCGGCGCTGTCCCCGTGCAATGTGCCGCTGCGCGAGGCGGGTTCGGTACTGCTGGCCCGTGCGCAGGCGGGCGGGGCGGTGCGGGCGGAGGTCTCCATCGACGATCTGATGCAGCTCACGAAGGCGATCGCACTGGCCGCGGAGCAGTCGCCGGACGATCCGGGGCTGGCGGGGCGGCTGCTGACGCTGACGGTGCAGGGGTTGCGGGCGCCGTAGTCAGGCCCCTCCCGCGGTTCAGGGCGGGGGTGAGGGGGCGGCGCCCCCGCCCGGATCACCGTCGGCGCAGGTCCGCGACACGTGCCCGCTCCCCCTGCTCCGCCGCCGGCATCGACGCCGTGCCGCGCAACGGCTGCGGCCCGCCCCCGTGCGTCCGCCGCTGGCCCGGCAGGGGCATGTCGCGGCGGTTGGTCCGGCCGGGCGGCGCGGGGTCGGCCGGGGTCTGGGTACCTCCGGCGCCGGCCACCGCGATCTGCACCCCCTGGTCCGCCAGGGCCTGCAGCTCCGCCGCGGCCCGGTCGTCGTGCGCGGCCGGTTCGTCCGTCACGAGCCGGGTGATGAGGTCGGTCGGCACCGTCTGGAACATGGTGTCGGAGCCGAGCTTGGTGTGGTCCGCCAGGACCACCACCTCCCCCGCCGCCTGCACCAGCGCCCGGTCCACGCTCGCGGAGAGCATGTTGGACGTGGAGAGCCCGCGCTCGGCGGTGAGTCCGCTCCCGGACAGGAAGGCGCGCGAGACCCGCAGCCCCTGGAGCGACTGCTCGGCACCGCTGCCCACCAGGGCGTAGTTGGAACCGCGCAGGGTGCCCCCGGTCATCACCACTTCGACCCGGTTGGCATGGGCCAACGCCTGGGCGACCAGCAGCGAATTGGTGACCACGGTCAGACCGGGGACCCGCGCGAGCCGGCGGGCCAGCTCCTGCGTGGTCGTACCGGCGCCGACCACGATGGCCTCGCCCTCTTCGACGAGACCGGCGGCCAGATCGGCGATGGCCGTCTTCTCCGCGGTGGCGAGATGGGATTTCTGCGGAAAGCCGGACTCCCGCGTAAAACCGCCCGGCAAAACCGCACCGCCGTGCCGGCGGTCGAGGAGTCCTTCTGCCTCCAGTGCCCGCACGTCCCGCCGTACGGTCACTTCGGAGGTCTGGACGACGCGGGCGAGCTCACGGAGCGATACCGCCCCGTTGGCACGCACCATTTCGAGGATCAATTGACGACGTTCTGCAGCGAACACGAAACTGACAGTAACGCGATCACCCGAGAGTTTTCAGCAGTTTGCGCCGAATAGCAGAAGTTGTACACACAAGGGGCCGCCAAGTGGTATAGGCGGCCCCTTGTTGTTCCCTACTGATCGCCGGCGGTCGCAGGACCGCCTGACTTGCCGGGAGTTGCCGGGAAATGCCGGGTCCCCGAGGCGTTCTACGCTTCGCCCGCCTGCTTACGGGTGTGCAACTGACGGGCCACTTCCGCGATCGATCCCGACAGGGACGGATACACGGTGAAGGCGTTTGCGATCTGTTCCACCGTCAAATTGTTGTCGACCGCGATCGAGATGGGGTGGATCAGCTCGCTCGCCCGCGGTGCGACGACACAGCCGCCGACGACGATGCCGGTACCGGGGCGGCAGAGTATTTTGACGAAACCGTCCCGGATGCCCTGCATCTTGGCGCGCGGGTTGCGCAGCAGCGGCAGCTTGACGACCCGGGCGTCGATCTTGCCCCCGTCGACATCGGACTGGCTGTAGCCGACCGTGGCGATCTCCGGGTCGGTGAAGACGTTCGAGGAGACCGTCTTCAGGTTCAGCGGTGTCACCGCGTCACCGAGGAAGTGGTACATCGCGATCCGGCCCTGCATCGCGGCGACCGAGGCGAGCGCGAAGATCCCGGTGACGTCACCGGCCGCGTAGACGCCCGGCGCACTGGTGCGGGAGACCTTGTCGGTCCAGATGTGGCCCGAGTCCTTGAGCTTGACCCCGGCCTCCTCCAGGCCCATGCCCGCACTGTTCGGGATCGCGCCGACCGCCATCAGGCAGTGCGAGCCGGAGATCACCCGGCCGTCGGCGAGGGTGACCTCGACACGGTCACCGACGCGCTTGGCGGACTGGGCGCGGGAGCGGGCCATCACGTTCATGCCGCGGCGCCGGAAGACGTCCTCCAGGACGGCGGCCGCGTCCGGGTCCTCGCCCGGCAGCACCCGGTCCCGGGACGAGACGAGGGTGACGCGGGAGCCGAGGGCCTGGTAGGCGCCGGCGAACTCCGCGCCCGTGACACCCGAGCCGACCACGATGAGCTCCTCGGGGAGCTCGTCGAGGTCGTAGACCTGGGTCCAGTTCAGGATCCGCTCGCCGTCGGGGAGCGCGTCCGGGATCTCCCGGGGGTGGCCGCCGGTCGCGATCAGCACGGCGTCGGCGGAGAGGGTCTCCTCCGTGCCGTCGGCCGCGGTCACCACGACCTGGCGGGAGCCGTCGGCGGCCTGGAGTCCCTCCAGCCGGCCGCGTCCGCGCATCACCCGCGCACCCGCACGGGTGACGGAGGCGGTGATGTCGTGGGACTGGGCGAGCGCCAGGCGCTTCACCCGCCGGTTGACCTTGCCCAGGTCTACGCCGACCACGCGGGCCGCCTGCTCCTTGCTCGGGGTGTCGTCCGCGACGATGATGCCCAGCTCCTCGTACGAGGAGTCGAAGGTGGTCATCACCTCTGCCGTCGCGATCAGGGTCTTCGAGGGCACGCAGTCGGTGAGCACGGACGCGCCGCCGAGGCCGTCGCAGTCGACGACGGTCACCTCCGCGCCGAGCTGGGCGCCCACCAATGCCGCCTCGTACCCGCCGGGTCCGCCGCCGATGATCACGATCCGGGTCACGAAAAGTCCGCCTCGCGTTTCGTCCCGCGGCCGTCTGCTGCCCCGGCCGGGGTCCAGGGGGTCGCCCCGGGTGAATGCAGTACGTACTTCATTGTCCCGCACGCGCCAAGGTGCTTCGCCCCGGGGCCCTCCATACGTGCACCGGCCCCCCGGGGGCAGGGGCCGGGCCGCAGGCGGCCCACCCCCCGAGCGGGCGTCTTCCTCCCGGGAATCGACCTCCCCGGGGCCACCTCCCGTACCCTCGACCCCATGTCGCTCTACGCCGCATACGCCGGCAACCTCGACGCGCGGCTGATGACGCGCCGCGCACCGCACTCGCCGCTGCGCGGAACCGGCTGGCTGAACGGCTGGCGGCTGACGTTCGGCGGGGAGCAGATGGGCTGGGAGGGCGCGCTGGCCACGGTGGTCGAGGCGCCGCGCTCCCAGGTCTTCGTGGCCCTGTACGACCTGGCGCCGATGGACGAGGACTCCATGGACCGCTGGGAGGGTGTCGGCCTCGACATCTACCGGCGGATGCGGGTCCGGGTGCACACCCTGGACGGCGAGGAGCCGGCCTGGATGTACGTGCTGAACGGTTACGAGGGCGGGCTGCCCTCCGCCCGCTACCTCGGCGAGATCGCGGATGCCGCCGACTCCGCGGGCGCGCCGCACGACTATGTGATGGAACTCCGCAAGCGCCCCTGCTGAGCCCGGACAGCGCCCGCGAGCCGCCATTCCGCAGGATCACCGCCCCATCGCTTGTGGGAACGCACGAACGACTGCTTTCGGACTCTGTACGGGAGCATCTACGCGCGTAGGGAATCAGCGGTTACGCTCATCCGCGTGAACGCATCAGTTATTCCGGACCACATCCAGGGCGACCCGCAGGCCGCCGCCGCCGACGCCGCCGCCCGCCTGCGCGAGCTGACCGGTGCCGAGACCCACGACGTCGCACTCGTGATGGGCTCCGGCTGGGCACCCGCGGGCGATGCGCTCGGCATTCCGGAGGCCGAGTTCCCGGTGACCGCCCTGCCGGGATTCCCGGCCCCCGCCGTCGAGGGCCACGGCGGCACGATCCGCTCGTACCGGATCGGCGAGAAGCGCGCCCTGGTCTTCCTCGGCCGCACGCACTTCTACGAGGGCCGCGGCGTCGCCGCCGTGGCGCACGGGGTGCGTACCGCGGTCGCGGCGGGCTGCAGGACCGTCGTGCTGACGAACGGCTGCGGCGGGCTGCGCGAGGGCATGCGCCCCGGCCAGCCGGTCCTGATCAGCGACCACATCAACCTCACGGCGGCGTCGCCGATCATCGGCGCCAACTTCGTCGACCTGACCGACCTGTACTCGCCGCGGCTGCGGGCGCTGTGCAAGGAGGTCGACGAGACCCTCGAAGAGGGCGTGTACGTGCAGTTCCCCGGCCCGCACTACGAGACGCCGGCCGAGATCAACATGGTCCGGGTCATGGGCGGCGACCTGGTCGGCATGTCCACCGTGCTGGAGGCGATCGCGGCCCGGGAGGCCGGGGCGGAGGTCCTGGGCATCTCCCTGGTGACGAATCTGGCCGCCGGGCTGAGCGGGGAGCCGCTGAACCACGAAGAGGTGCTCCAGGCGGGCCGCGACTCGGCGACCCGCATGGGCTCGCTGCTGGCGCGCCTGCTCGACCGCATCTGACCCGGCTCGGGCCGTTCCGGGGGCGCTGCCCCCGTACCCCCCACGCCTCAACGGCCGGAGGGGCTTGAGAAGCCCGATTCAGCCTCGCCGGCGTTTGAGGCGCGGGGTCCGGGGCGGAGCCCCGGTTACGGGGAAGGGCGGGGAGGGGAAGAGGCCCGCCGCAGGCGCACCCCCCCGCCCGGCAACCCCACCAAGACCCCAAGACCACAAGGAAGGCGGACACCGTGCAGCAGGACCTCATCGCTCGGGCCAGGACCTGGCTCGCCGAGGACCCCGACCCCGAGACCCGCGACGAGCTGGCCAAGCTCATCGAGACCGAGGATCTCGACGAGCTCGCCAGCCGCTTCGCGGGCACCCTCCAGTTCGGCACCGCGGGCCTGCGCGGTGAGCTGGGCGCCGGTCCGATGCGGATGAACCGCGCCGTCGTCATCCGCGCCGCCGCCGGACTCGCCGCGTACCTGAAGGACCAGGGACAGGCCGGCGGCCTCGTCGTCATCGGCTACGACGCCCGCTACAAGTCCACCGACTTCGCCCGCGACACCGCGGCCGTGATGACCGGCGCCGGTCTGCGGGCGGCGGTGCTCCCCCGCCCGCTCCCCACACCCGTACTCGCGTACGCCATAAGGCATCTGGGCGCCGTCGCGGGCGTCGAGGTGACCGCGAGCCACAATCCGCCGCGCGACAACGGCTACAAGGTCTACCTCGGCGACGGCTCGCAGATCGTCCCCCCGGCGGACGGTGAGATCGCCGCCTCGATCGCCGCGGTCGGCCCGCTGGACACCGTGCCCCGCCCCGACGACGGCTGGGAGACCCTCGGCGACGAAGTGCTGGACGCCTATCTGGCGCGTACCGACACCGTGCTCGGCGCCGGATCGCCACGCACCGCCCGCGTCGTCCACACCGCGATGCACGGCGTCGGCACGTCCGTGCTCACCGCGGCCTTCGACCGGGCCGGCTTCCCCGCCCCGGTCCTGGTCGCCGAGCAGGCCGAGCCGGACCCCGCGTTCCCCACCGTCGCCTTCCCCAATCCGGAAGAGCCCGGCGCGATGGACCTCGCCTTCGCCACCGCCCGCCGCTCGGACCCCGACCTCGTCATCGCCAACGACCCGGACGCCGACCGCTGTGCCGTCGCCGTCCCGGACCCGGCCGCCGACGGCGGCTGGCGGATGCTGAGCGGCGACGAGGTCGGCGCGCTGCTCGCCGCCCACCTCGTGCGCCGCGGTGTCACCGGCGTGTTCGCCGAGTCGATCGTGTCGTCGTCCCTCCTCGGCCGGATCGCCGGGAAGGCGGGCCTCGGCTACGAGGAGACGCTGACCGGCTTCAAGTGGATCGCCCGGGTGGACGGTCTGCGGTACGGCTACGAGGAGGCGCTCGGCTACTGCGTCGACCCGGACGGCGTCCGCGACAAGGACGGCATCACGGCCGCGCTCCTCGTCGCCGAACTCGCCTCCGTACTCAAGGAACAGGGCCGGACACTGCGCGACCTGCTGGACGACCTCGCGGTCGAGCACGGGCTGCACGCCACCGACCAGCTGTCGGTCCGGGTCGAGGACCTGTCCCTCATCGCGGACGCCATGCGCCGCCTGCGCGAGCAGCCGCCGACCGCGCTCGCCGGCCTCGCCGTCACCTCGGCCGAGGACCTTCTCCGCGGCACCGACCTGCTGCCGCCCACCGACGGGCTCCGCTACCACCTGGAGGGCGCCCGGGTGATCGTCCGCCCGAGCGGCACCGAGCCGAAGCTCAAGTGCTACCTGGAGGTCGTGGTGCCGGTCGCCTCGGCCGACGAACTGCCGGCGGCCCGCGCGAAGGGCGCGGAGCTGCTCACCGGCATCAAGCGGGACCTGGCGGCCGCGGCCGGCATCTGAGGGCGGGCGGAGGCCGCTGAAGGTCTCCCCCGCAGGCACAGAGGGAGGGCCCCGCTCCGGGCGGGTGCCCTCCCTCTGTGCCTGTTTCAGCTCCGGCTCCGTGCCTGTTTCAGCTCCGGCGCACTCAGCCCGCGAACCGCGCCATCCACGCCTCGACGTCGTCCGCCGACCGCGGCAGGCCATCCGACAGGTTCTCGTGGCCGTCCTCGGTGACGACCAGGTCGTCCTCGATCCGGACGCCGATGCCGCGCCACTCCTCGGGCACGGTGAGGTCGTCCGGCTGGAAGTAGAGGCCGGGCTCGACGGTGAGCACCATGCCGGGCTCCAGTACGCCGTCGACGTACTCCTCGTTCCGGGCGTGTGCGCAGTCGTGGACGTCCAGACCGAGCATGTGCCCGGTGCCCGCCATGGTGAACCGGCGCTGGAGGCCGAGTTCGTACGCGCGCTCGGCCGGGCCCTCGATGAAGCCCCACTCGACCAGCCGGACCGCGAGGTGGCGCTGGGAGGCCTCGTGGAAGTCGCGGTACGCGGCGCCCGGCTTCACGGCGGCCATGCCCGCCTCCTGGGCCTCGTACACCGCGTCGTAGACCTTGCGCTGCAAGGGGGTGAAGGTGCCGTTGATCGGGAGCGTGCGGGTGACGTCGGCGGTGTAGAGGGTGTGGGTCTCCACGCCGGCGTCGAGCAGGAGCAGGTCGCCGGGGCGCACCGGGCCGTCGTTGTCCGTCCAGTGCATGATCGTGGCGTGCTCGCCGGCGGCGCAGATCGAGCCGTAGCCGACGGCGTTGCCCTCCAGGCGGGCGCGGCGGAAGAACGTGCCCTCGATCCAGCGCTCGGACGAGGCGACCGCGCGGGAGAGTTCACCGATCACATCGGTGAATCCGCGGACGGTGGAGTCGACGGCCTTGCGGAGCTCGGTGATCTCCCAGTCGTCCTTGACGAGGCGGAGATCGCTGAGCGCCTCCTCCAGTTCGGCGTCGCGCTCCTCCTCGGTGGTGACGGCGTCCTCCAGGGACGGGTCGACACCGCGGACGATCCGGGTCGGTGCGCCGGAGCCGCCGGCCAGGGCGTCGGCCGCGGTGCGGACGTCGCGGCAGGGCAGGCCGAGTACGAGCTCCGACTCGGCGAGCGAGCGGCGCCGGCCCATCCACAGCTCCGCCGTGGGTCCGGTCCAGAACTCGTCGTTGTCCCGGCTGTCACGCGGCAGCTGGAAGCAGTAGGCGTCATGGCCGCCGTCCGTGCGGGGTTCGAGCACGAGAGCGCCGTCCCGGGCCCGGTCGCCGGTCATGTGCACATAGCCCGTGTAGGGCCGGAACGCGTAGCCGTCGTCGTTCGAGCGGATCTTGAGGTTCCCGGAGGGAATCACGAGGCGCTCGCCGGGGAAGCACGCGGAGAGCGCGGCGCGGCGGCCGGCCGCGTACGGGGCCTGCTCGCTCAGCTGGAGGTCGTGCCGCTCGGTGTCCGCCCAGCCCGTCCGCATCAGTGCGGACAGTTCCTCGGAGATCCCTGGGTAGAGACGGTTCTTTCGGTCTTTCGCCACGTAGTACACCTGCTTCCGGGTGGGTTCCTCAGCGGCGAGGGGCGTGACTCCCGGGTACGGACCGGGTGCCCTCGCTGCCGCCGGCCGGCGGCGGCACCCGGACGGTATCCCGCACGGCGCGCGCCCGGTACGAAGGAGTGCCACTGGCACGGATCGGCCACGACCGGGATCGTGGCCGTTGGATAATACGGACATGACGAACGCGAAACTCGGTGAGGCCCTCCGGCTCCTGGGGCTCGGTGACGCGGCGGGCCGGGTCTATCTGGCACTGCTCGACCTGGCTCCGGCGCCGCTGGGGGCGATCGGCGCGGCGGCCGGTCTGGGCGGGGCGGAGCTCGACGCGGCGTACGGGGCGCTGGTCGACGCCGGTCTGGCCAGCGCCGCCGGGGAGGGCGAGGACGTGGTGGCCCCGGTGCCGCCGGCCGCGGGCCTGGAGATCCTCGCCCGGCACCGGGCGAGCGAGGTCGAGGAGTCGCGCATCGCCGTCGGGGGCGCGTTCGACTCGTTCCGGCGCCAGCGGCTCGCGGCGTACAACGACCATCTCGTCGAGGTCGTCACCGGCGACGCCGTCGGCCCCAGGATTCGCCAGGCCTGGGCGAGCGCCCGCGATCAGATCCGGCAGTTCGAGTCGCCGCCGTACTTCCCGCTGCCGGGCGCCACGGACGACGCGCTGGCCACGCTCGCCCGCGGGGTGACGCAGCGCGTCGTGTACTCACGGGAGTCGCTGGAGCATCCGGGCCATCTGAAGGACGTCATCGAACCGTGTGTCAACGCCGGTGAGCAGGCCCGGGTGCTGCCGTCCGTGCCGGTCAAGCTCGTGATCATCGACGATGCGTACGCACTCGTGTCGCTGTCGATCAAAGAGGCCGACGTGCACAACACGATGCTGGTCGTGCAGCCGTGCGGACTGCTGTCCGCCCTCATCGCGCTGTTCGAGCAGTCCTGGCAGAACGCCCTGCCGTTCCACGGCCGCACCACCCGTCCGGGCGGTCTGCCGCCCGCCGACCGCCGTCTGCTGTGGCTCCTGGCGGGCGGTGCGAGCGACGACGCCATCACCCGTGAGCTGGGCATCAGCCGCCGCACGCTGTTCCGCCGCCTCCAGGTCCTGATGGCCCGGCTGGGCGCCGCCAACCGCTTCCAGATGGCCTTGCAGGCGCAGCGCAGCGGCTGGCTGTGAGCGGTGGCGCCGACCGCACGACGGCCGGCCCACCGCGTCGTGCGGCCGTGCGCTCCGCGCTCGCCGTACGGCTTGCGGGCCCAGGTGATCAGCGGGACTCCCGGAACGGGGCTCCGAAGCACCCCCGAAGGAAGGTCTCAGAGAATTTCGATGGCCTTGACGTGCGGCACATTGTTGTACTTGAGATTGCTCCAACGGGGAATGCTCACCACATCGCCATTGACGTCGTAGTACTTCACGTCGTTGTTCCCCGTGGAAATCTGGTCGATCCACCGGTCACCGAAGTCGGTCTTCCCCGCGTTCGCGTAGCAGTCCACGTGCTGACCACCGTTACCGGCGTGCGACCAGATCTTCAGGAAGCCCGCGGCGGGGTCGCAGGTGACGTGGTTGATGGCGGAAGCCGTCGCGACCGGCCCGCCCAGGGTGAACGCCGCGGCCACGGCGAGCGCCGCCGCCGCGGTGCGCGCGGCGCTCTTCTTCGTCGAGAACATGTTTCCCCTTAAATTGAATACGGAACAGATAACCCGCACGACCATTGCCGATGAACGGCACTGGCACTGGCAGCTTACGAAGCGTCCGTCCAATCAAGGGGATTCTGATGGGAAATCACCTGAACGTGATCATCCGACCCCGGCGCACCGGAGCTCACACAGCCGCGAACCAGGCGCATTCACGAATGCAGGATTTACGGAAAAAATACATTCGCATATCAAGAACAGCCGCGGCGCGACGGGCCTCAGCCGGTCGCGCCCAGCACCACCAGAAGCACCGCACCCACCACGGCCGGCGCGATCACCTCGTACGCCCAGCGCACCGACGCGACGACGTCCCCCGCCACGGGTGTCTCGCCCGCCTGTTCGGCGAGCTCACGCAGGTCCACCACGGCCTGGTCGGTGCCCGCGGTCAGCGCCTTGGTGGCGCGCACGTCGGCGCTCACCGACGTCCTGCCGTAGGGGTCGTCCATCGACTGGCGGGACTGCCGGCGGGCGGCCTTCTTGCGCTGCCGCAGCGAGACCGGCACCGCCCAGAGCTGGTACTTCGTGCCGTCCTGCGTGAACAGCTCGCTGGAGTAGCTCGCCCGCACGTTCGCGACGTCGGTCCACGGCAGCGTGATCGTGCGGAACGGGTTGCGGATCCGGATGCGCCGCTCGTTGGCGAACACCACTGGCCGCAGGGTGAAGGCGACCACCAGCGGGATCGCGGTGAGCAGCCCGGCCAGCGCCAGCCACGGCACCCGGCCCTCGCCCCGGATCGCGGCGTCCAGGCCGATCCAGAGGATGAGCAGGAGCAGCAGGGCACCCCCGACCAGCCCGGCGGGCGACCGGAACGTCCGGTCGGCGTAGGTGGGCTCGGCGGGGGGCGTGGGGCTCGTCATGAGCCCGATTCTGCCTGACGGGGGCAAGGGATGCGGGGGCGGCTTCCCGCTCCGGCGTGCGCCCGGCGTCGTGGAGCCGTGCGATACGCGAACGGCGTGGGCCCCTGTACAGGCCGCTACGCGCGTAGATATGCTCATCTGGTGACCATGCCCACCACTGCACCTTCCCCCAAGCTCTCAGCTTCGTTCGAGCAGGGAGGTACCCCCCTCGCCGACGCGACGGCGTCCGACAGTGCGCTGCGCCGCTTCCTGCACGGGCTGCCCGGCGTCGACGCCGTCGGCCTCGAAGCGCGCGCCGCCTCGCTCGGAACCCGTTCGATCAAGACGACGGCCAAGGCGTACGCCATCGACCTCGCCATTTCGATGATCGACCTGACGACGCTGGAAGGCGCGGACACCCCGGGCAAGGTCCGGGCGCTCGCCGCCAAGGCCGTCAATCCCGATCCCACCGACCGCACGGCCCCGCGCACCGCCGCCGTCTGCGTCTATCCCGACATGGCGGCGACCGCGGTCGCCGCCCTGGCCGGCTCCGGCGTGAAGGTGGCGTCCGTCGCGACGGCCTTCCCGGCCGGCCGGGCCGCGCTCGACGTGAAGCTCGCGGACGTCCGCGACGCCGTCGCCGCCGGGGCCGACGAGATCGACATGGTGATCGACCGGGGTGCCTTCCTCTCCGGGCGCTACCTGAAGGTGTACGAGGAGATCCTCGCCGTGAAGGCCGAGTGCGGCCGGGCCCGGCTGAAGGTGATCTTCGAGACCGGCGAGCTGTCCACGTACGACAACATCCGGCGGGCCTCCTGGCTCGGGATGCTGGCGGGCGCGGACTTCATCAAGACGTCGACCGGCAAGGTCGGGGTCAACGCCACGCCCGCGAACACCCTGCTGATGCTGGAGGCGGTGCGCGACTTCCGTGCGCAGACCGGCGTCCAGATCGGCGTGAAGCCGGCCGGCGGCATCCGCACCTCCAAGGACGCCGTCAAGTTCCTGGTCCTGGTGAACGAGACGGCGGGCGAGGACTGGCTGGACAACCACTGGTTCCGCTTCGGCGCCTCCAGCCTGCTGAACGACCTGCTGATGCAGCGCCAGAAGCTCAGCACCGGCCGTTACTCCGGCCCCGATTACGTGACGGTGGACTGATCCCCATGGCATCTGCATTCGAGTACGCACCCGCCCCCGAGTCGCGTTCGGTCGTCGACATCGCGCCCTCGTACGGCCTGTTCATCGA
Source organism: Streptomyces sp. NPDC050423 (assembly GCF_040655445.1). NCBI lineage: Bacteria > Bacillati > Actinomycetota > Actinomycetes > Kitasatosporales > Streptomycetaceae > Streptomyces > Streptomyces sp. NPDC050423. Next base: position 29,144 of record NZ_JBFAJY010000030.1, on the reverse strand, counting down.
CGGCGAGTTCACCGAGGCCGCCGACGGCAAGGTCTTCAAGACCGTCTCGCCGAGCAGCGAGGAGGTCCTCTCCGAGGTCGCCCGCGCCGGCGCCGAGGACGTGGACCGGGCCGTGAAGGCGGCGCGCAGGGCGTTCGAGAAGTGGTCGGCGCTGCCCGGCTCCGAGCGCGCCAAGTACCTGTTCCGGATCGCCCGGATCATCCAGGAGCGCTCGCGCGAACTGGCCGTCCTGGAGACCCTGGACAACGGCAAGCCGATCAAGGAGACCCGTGACGCGGACCTCCCGCTGGTCGCCGCGCACTTCTTCTACTACGCGGGCTGGGCCGACAAGCTGGACCACGCGGGCTACGGAGCGAACCCGCGTCCGCTCGGCGTCGCGGGCCAGATCATCCCGTGGAACTTCCCGCTGCTGATGCTCGCGTGGAAGATCGCCCCGGCGCTCGCCACCGGCAACACCGTGGTCCTCAAGCCCGCCGAGACGACCCCGCTCTCCGCGCTCTTCTTCGCGGACATCTGCCGCCAGGCCGGGCTGCCCAGGGGTGTCGTCAACATCCTCACGGGCTACGGGGACGCGGGCCAGGCCCTCGTCGAGCACGGCGACGTCGACAAGGTCGCGTTCACCGGCTCGACCGCCGTCGGCAAGGCCATCGCCCGGTCCATCGCGGGCACGGACAAGAAGGCCACCCTGGAGCTGGGCGGCAAGGGCGCCAACATCGTCTTCGACGACGCCCCCATCGACCAGGCCGTCGAGGGCATCGTCACCGGCATCTTCTTCAACCAGGGCCAGGTCTGCTGCGCGGGCTCGCGGCTCCTCGTGCAGGAGTCGGTCCAGGACGAGGTGCTGGACGCCCTCAAGCGCCGGCTGACCACGCTGCGCCTGGGCGACCCGCTGGACAAGAACACCGACATCGGCGCGATCAACTCCGCGGAGCAGCTCTCCCGGATCACCGCGCTCGTCGAGACCGGCGAGGCCGAGGGCGCCGAGCGCTGGTCGGCCCCCTGCGAACTGCCCTCATCGGGCTACTGGTTCCCCCCGACGCTGTTCACCGACGTCACCCAGGCACACACCGTCGCCCGCGACGAGATCTTCGGCCCGGTGCTGTCGGTCCTGTCGTTCCGCACGCCGGACGAGGCGGTCGCCAAGGCCAACAACAGCCAGTACGGCCTCTCGGCCGGCATCTGGACGGAGAAGGGCTCCCGCATCCTCGCGGTGGCGAACAAGCTCCGGGCGGGCGTCGTCTGGGCCAACACGTTCAACAAGTTCGACCCGACCTCGCCGTTCGGCGGCTACAAGGAGTCGGGCTTCGGCCGCGAGGGCGGCCGCCACGGTCTGGAGGCCTACCTCGATGTCTGACGGACGACTGAGTGTCTTCAAGACCTACAAGCTGTACGTCGGGGGCAAGTTCCCCCGCTCCGAGAGCGGCCGGGTGTACGAGGTGACCACGCAGACATCTGCCGCTGGGGCGGCGGGCAAGGGCAGGTGGCTGGCCAACGCCCCCCAGTCGTCCCGCAAGGACGCCCGCGACGCGGTCGTGGCCGCCCGCAAGGCGTTCGGTGGCTGGTCGGGCGCGACCGCGTACAACCGCGGCCAGGTCCTCTACCGCGTCGCGGAGATGCTGGAGGGCCGCCGGGAGCAGTTCGTACGGGAGGTGGCGGAGGCCGAGGGCCTCTCGAAGTCGAAGGCCGCCGCCGTCGTGGACGCGGCGGTGGACCGCTGGGTCTGGTACGCGGGCTGGACCGACAAGATCGGCCAGATCACGGGCGCGGTGAACCCGGTCGCGGGCCCCTTCCTCAACCTCTCCACCCCCGAGCCGACCGGTGTCGTCACGGTCCTGGCCCCGCAGGCCTCGTCGTTCCTGGGCCTGGTCTCGGTGGTCGCCCCGGTGATCGCCACGGGCAACACCGCGGTCGTCATCGCCTCGGCGGACGCCCCGCTGCCCGCCCTGTCGCTGGGCGAGGTGCTGGCCACCTCGGACCTGCCGGGGGGTGTGGTCAACATCCTCTCCGGGAAGACCGCGGAGATCGCCGCGCCGCTCGCCTCCCACCAGGACGTGAACGGCATCGACCTCACGGGCGCCGACGCGGATCTGGCGAAGGAGCTGGAGATCGCGGCGGCCGACAACCTGAAGCGGGTCCACCGTCCGAAGGCCGTGGACGGGACCGACTGGTCGGCCGATCCGGGTACGCACCGGCTCACCGCGTTCCTGGAGACCAAGACGGTCTGGCACCCGACAGGCGCGCTGGGCGTGTCGGGCTCCTCGTACTGACGCACCCGCGGGCGCGGCCCGTGCCCCCGGGGACCCCGGGGGCACGGGCCACCTCCGTGTCAGCTGTGCAGCAGCCCGGTGACCTGCCCCACCAGGGGCAGGTCCTTCAGCGCGCCGCCGCTGGTCACCGGGTCGGTGAGCTGGGCCGTGGAGACCGGCTCGAAGTCGGCGACCTGGGTCCCCACCGCGTTGTCCAGCGGGTCGGTGCCGGTGCCGGCCAGCGGGTCGAGCCGCAGATGCGTCACGGGCGCGATGCTGTTGTCGAGCGCCCCGGCCACCGCCCCGCCTGCGGCGTGGGTGGCCGCGCCGAGGCCGGTGCTGTCGGAGCCCGTGGCCGGCACGACGGGCAGCGGCGCCGCCTGGGCCGCCGCACCCCCCGCGCCGAGGGCGGCGCCCACCGCGGTGACGGTCAGGCCTGCCCGCAGCAGAGCGCGGCGCCGGGACTTGGAAAGTGCGTGACGTGCCATGGATTTCCCACCTGATCGGGCCGATCGAACCATCAATCGAGTAATCGTCTGGGTGCACAGCGTAGTTGAGGTGTGCTGCCGGATACCAACACAGGTACCGGGGGATCCCCTGTGCGGGTCAATGCCTCACACTCGTGTCCTGTGAGTTCCCATGCGCTTTCGACCCGCGTCGTCCTGTTGACGGGCCCCTCCGGCTCCGGCAAGTCCTCCCTCGCCGCCCGCACCGGTCTTCCGGTGCTGCGGCTGGACGACTTCTACAAGGAGGCCGGCGACCCCACACTGCCGCTCGTCCCCGGCAGCACGGACATCGACTGGGACTCCGCACAGTCCTGGGACGCCGACGCCGCGGTCGCCGCGATCACGGCGCTGTGCCGCACCGGCCGCACCGACGTGCCGCTGTACGACATCGCCACCAGCTCCCGCACCGGGCACGAGATCCTGCACATCGAGCGCACCTCGCTCTTCGTGGCCGAGGGCATCTTCGCCGCGGACGTCGTCGAGCGGTGCCGGTCACTGGGGGTGCTCGCGGACGCCCTGTGCCTGCGCGGCCGCCCGACGACGACGTTCCGCCGCCGGCTGCTGCGGGACCTGCGCGAGGGCCGCAAGTCCGTGCCGTTCCTGCTGCGGCGGGGCTGGCGGCTGATGCGCGCCGAGCGGCGGATCGTGGCACGCCAGGCCGAACTGGGGGCGTACCCCTGCAGCAAGGAGGAGGCGCTGGGCCGGCTCGCCGCTGCCGCGGCGGGACACCGCCGGGCGCGATCGGTGCACGGGGCCGCGTAACACCTCGGCCGGAATCGGGCCGCGCCCGGATGGCCGGATCGGGCTGCGCTCGGGTGGCCGGTTCCCGCCGGACGGCTTCCGGAGATCTTCGGCATACCTCTGTACGGGCCGGGCAGGCCCGTATACCTTCGCCGTGAGGCCACGAATTGAAACGATTCACACCCGTCGGTCCGGCCACCGTCACGGCCGGGACCGGCCGCTCCGCCCTGCCCGCCCGCTGTCGCACGGCCTCTCGCACGCCCCCATGACAACGTTTTCCCTCACGAGAGAAGGATCGTCATGAACCACGAATCGGGAGAGGGTCCGCGCCGGCGCGCCTTCCTGGCCGGCGGTCTGGTCGCGGCGGCCGCGGCAGCCGGTGCGCTGCCCGGCACCGCCGCGGCCGCGGAGCCGGCCGGCGCCGCCCCCGGCACGGGCGGTACGCCCTCCGGCTCCGCCGCGGCCGGTGTCCCCGCCGCCGCACACCCGGCCACCGCGCCCCGGCCGTACCGCAAGGCACCGGCCGGCCGGTGGGACGCCCACAACCTGTCGCCCGCGAGCCGCACCGTGCGTCCGGTGGCCGTGTACACCACCACCGGCACGGTCGAGGGCGCCGCGTCCCTGACGTCCCGCCACGGCTCCGGCGCCGCACGGCTGACCGGGGCGGGCTCCTCGGTCACGCTGGACTTCGGCCGGGAGGTGGGCGGCTTCGTCGCCCTCGCCGTCGCCGGGAGCAGCGACCAGGGGCAGATCGTGGGGCTCACCTACAGCGAACTGTCCACCTACGTCAGCCCGTCGGCGAGCGACGGCTCCAACGGCGGCAGCAACAACGAGCCCGCCGTGCGGTACCCGGCACCGCCCGGGGGCCGGGTGGACACCTCGAAGGACACACCGGTCGCGGAGGACGGTTCGGCGCGGGCGGTCGATCCGGCGTCCCAGCAGCGGGGCGGCTTCCGGTACCTGACCGTCGTCAACGAGACCGACGCGACGGTGGCCCTGACCGGGGTGACGGTGCGGATCACCTTCGCACCGGACGCCCGCGACCTGCGCGCCTACCCCAACTACTTCCACTGCGACGACGATCTCCTGAACCGGATCTGGTACGCCGGTGCCTACACCGTGCAGACGAACATCGTCGCGAGCGGCGAGGGGCGCGTCTGGGGCCCGCCGGACATCGGCTGGGCCAACGACGCCCGGGTCGGTGAACTGGGCAGCACCGTCCTGGTCGACGGCGCCAAGCGCGACCGAACGATCTGGCCCGGGGACCTGGGCATCTCCGTGCTCACCGACCATGTGTCGCTGGGCGACCTCGACACCGTACGCAACGCACTCCAGACCCTGTACAACCACCAGGACCCCACGAGCGGGGCGCTGCCGTACGCGGGACCGGCGGTGAACTTCATCGGCAACTCCGACGCGTACCACCTGTGGACGCTCATCGGCACGGCCTCCTACACCCAGCTCTCCGGCGACCTCGACTGGATGCGCACGGTCTACGACGCCTATCTCAAGGCCCTCGCCCACGTGGTGGCGAAGATCGACACCGACGGTCTGCTGAACGTGACGGCCGCCGCCGACTGGGCCCGTACCGATGCCGACGGCAAGAACCTCGAAGCCAACGCGATCATGTACCGGGCGCTGGTCACGGCGGGCCCGCTCGCCCGCTCGATGGGCGACGGGGCGACCGCCGCCGACTGCGCGGAGCGGGCGCAGAAGCTCAGGCGGGCCGTGGACACCCAGGGCTACTGGGACGCGTCGGCGAGCCTGTACCGGGACAAGCCCACCGGTGCGGGCGCGGAGCTGTACCCGCAGGACGGCAACGCGCTCGCCGTCTGGTTCGGCCTGGTGACCGACCCCGGCCGGGCGCGGACCGTGAGCACGGCACTGGCGCGGCGGTGGACGCCTGTCGGGGCGCTCACGCCCGAGAAGGGCGCCGACGCCGTCCACCCGTTCCCCGGCGGCATGGAGGTGCACGCCCACTTCGCGGCGGGCCGCGACCGTACGGCGCTGGAGCTGATCCGCCGCGAATGGGGCTTCATGCTGAACGCCCCCCACGGGACCGCGAGCACCTTCTGGGAGGGCTACCGCACCGACGGCACCTCCGACTACAGCGGCTCGTACATGAGCGCCGCCCACGGCTGGTCGACCGGCCCGACGTCCGCGCTCACCTACTTCCTGCTCGGCATCGCACCCTCGGCGGACGGCGGCACGGGGTACTCCGTGGCCCCCGGGCCCGGTGGACTGCGGCGTGCGGAAGGCCAGTTGACGACGCCCGCGGGAGTGATCCGGGTGTCGTGGCGGGCCCGGTCGCACGACGGCTTCGACCTGTCGCTCAGCGCGCCGGCCGCGGTGGTGGACGAGGTCGCGGTGCCCGTGCCCGAGGGGAGCCCGTGCGTCGTGCGGGTCGACGGGAAGCGCGCCTGGGACGGGAGGTCCCTGGCCCACGGGGCCCGCGCCGTGCCGGGCCGGGTCGTCCTGTCCGGGCTGTCCGGCCGTACGCACGAGGTGACGGTACGCCGCAGCTGAGCCGCCCCTTCCGCCAACACCACGAACAGGAGCCGGAATCAGATGACCACACGTTCGAGAAAGCGCCTCACGGGTCTGGCAGCGGCCGCGAGCGGCGCCCTCCTGCTGGGCGTCCTGCCCGCACCGGCAGGGGCCGCGCCGGCCGCACCGCGTCCCGACACCCGCCGGCCGGCCGGGCACGCCGGCCCCTGGGACGACGCCGGCTACCGGCCGCAGCCCGGCCGGTGGCAGCCGTACGTCCTCGCGCCCAGCGGGCACGACGTCGAGCCGGTGTCCGTGCTCTCCGCCGATCCGCGCGGCGGAGAGATCAAGGGTGACCCGAAGGCCGTCCTGGGCGGGTCACGGCACCCGGTCCGGCTCGTCAGCACCGGCGACCGCACCGGGTCCCCGCTCCTCACCCTGGACTTCGGCAAGAACACCGGCGGGAAGATCCGTGTCCACGTCGCCGGGGCGTCCGCGACGCCTCCGGAGCTACACGTGTGTTTCAGCGAGTCGCGGCAGTTCGCCGCGACTCAGCCGCAGGACAACGACGGCCAGGCGGCGCACGCCCCGGGCTGCGACACCGCGAACATCTGGAACGGTTACCCGGGCACCGCCTACACCTACGACTCCGACAGCCACACCCTCGAACTCGACCCGGCGAAACTCCCGGCCACGCTGACCGACCCGCAGCTGCGCGGCGGATTCCGCTACGCGACCCTGTTCCTCGACGGTCCGGGCTGGGTGGACGTCGGCACGGTGTCGCTGGACTTCACCGCCGTTCCCAAGCAGTCCGACCCGGCGGCGTACAAGGGCTGGTTCCTCTCCAGCGACAACGAGCTGAACAAGATCTGGTACGCCGGTGCGTACACCGTCCAGCTCAACACGTGGATGTCGGACACCGCGAAGAGCTGGCCGTACGAGCCGGGTGAGGCGGACCACGCCGACGACCAGGTGCCGCACGCCGATCCGCGCGAGGAGGTCATCTTCGACGGCGGCAAGCGCGACCGGATCGTCTGGCAGGGCGACCTCGCCGTCCAGGCACCGGTGACGTACCTGAGCACTGACGACGTCCCGGCGGTCGAGAACTCACTGTCCTCCCTCGCCGCGCAGCAGCTGGACGACGGCTACGTGCCGGCCGCGAGCCTGGTCGGGCCGCACAACCAGGACGAGCTGCGCACCTACGGCGAGTACGTCACCTGGTTCGTCCACAACCTCTACACGCACTGGCTCTACACCGGCGACCGCGCCTACCTGGACCAGTGGTGGCCGCAGCTGACCCGGGCCATGGGATGGCTGGAGAAGGTGCGCGGCGCGGACCCGAAGGGGCTGATCGCGTTCCAGGACTCGGGCTCCTGCGGGCACTACGGATACAGCGACTGCGGCCACGAGACGTACGTCAACGCCCTCTACATCCGCAATCTCGACGAGATGGCGGAGCTCGCCGGGGCCAGGGGCGCCGCCTCGGCCGCAGGCTCGTACGCCTCGCGGGCCACGGAGGTGAAGAAGGCCGTCAACGAGCAGCTCTGGGACGAGAGCGCCGGCGCCTACCGGCTGTCCCGCGAGATTCCGGACGCCTATCCGCAGGACGCCAACGCCACGGCGGTACTGGCCGGCATCGCGGACCCGGTGCGGGCCGGGCGGGCGTTGGACTACCTGAAGCGCAACAGCTGGGGCCCGTACGGCGCCCTGACCGTGTCGCCGAGTACGCCCAACGCCTCGATCAATCCGTCCTACGAGCCGCTGCCGAGCGGCTTCGAGGCGGACGCCCGGCTGACGGCGGCCGATCCGAGCGGCGGGACGCAGAAGAGCGCCCTGGAGCTGCTCCGTACGTTCTGGGGCCATCAGCTCGCCCAGGATCCGGGCGGCACGTTCTGGGAGAAGGCCGACGCGAACGGGGAGCCGGGCATCAAGCAGTTCACCAGCCTCGCCCACGGCTGGGCGTCCGGCCCGACGGTCACGCTGTCCAACCAGGTACTGGGCGTGCGGCCGACCGGTGCCGGCTTCTCGACGTACGCGATCGTGCCGCATCCGGGCGGCCTGCCCTGGGCCCAGGGCAGCGTCCCGACGCCGCACGGTGACATCAGCGCCTCCTGGCGTTCCCTGCCCGGCGGCTTCGTTCTGGACGCCACGGCTCCCCGGGGCACCTCGGGACGCCTCGCCGTCCCGACCGGCGGGAAGCGGGTACGGGTGACCCTGGACGGGGTCACCGTATGGAACGGCTCCCGGGCGGTCGGCGACGCGAAGGCCACCACCGACGGGGCGCAGGTGTACGTCGACGGGGTCCGGTCCGGTCACCACGTGCTGCGCGGGCACAGCCGCTGACCGCGGTCCGTCACCGGTCGTGTGCGCGGGGGCCGCTCGTCATGGGCGGCCCCCGCGCACACGCCGACGGGGCCGGACAGGACCCCCCGGCCTGTCCGACCCCGTCGGCGTATTTCCCCCGTGCGCCGCCGCCTCCCCCGAAGCGGCGGCCCCGTGCTCCCCCGTCCCCGTGCTCCCCCGTCGCCTCAGGCCACCAGCTCGCCGAAGGACTCCTCCTCGTCACGGCCGAAGCTGAGGACGTCGTCCTCACGCAGCCGGCGGAGTGACCGCCAGATGCTGGACTTCACCGTGCCGACACTGATGTCGAGGATGGACGCGATCTCCGGGTCCGTACGGCCCTCGTAGTACCGCAGGACCAGCATCGTGCGCTGGAGCTCCGGCAGCCGCGCCAGCGCCTGCCAGAGCACGGCACGCAGCTCGGTACCGCGCATCGCGTCCGTGTCGCCCGCCGTCTCCGGCAGCTCCTCGGTCGGGTATTCGTTCAGCTTGCGCCTGCGCCAGGCGCTGATGTGCAGATTGGTCATGGTGCGGCGCAGATAGCCGCCGACCGCCGCCTTGTCACTGATCCGGTCCCATGCCCGGTACGTCGAGAAGAGGGCGCTCTGCAGCAGGTCCTCGGCCTCGAACCGGTCGCCGGTCAGGTGATAGGCGGTGGCGTACAGAGAGGCACGGCGTTCCCTGACGTAGGCCGTGAACACCGCTTCGGCGTCCTCGTCCCGCGCCGGGGCCTGCCGCTCCCCCATGGCCTCCCCGTACGTGCTTCCCCCGTTGCTCCCGCCCGTTGCGGCAGGTGCGTCGACCACCGTCATGTACGACGGGTGCTGACGCCCGACGCCACGAACGCACCCCCGTCCGTTCAATGCGGCGCCGGACTTCTCGGCGGTCCGTCCGACGTCGTGGAGACGCGTGACAACTGCGCTTGCGGTGATGCTGTGAGTTGCGTTCATCTCGCGCCCCCCGTCGGTGGAGTCCGTCCGTTCCTTGTGTCAACGAGCTTGCCGGGGCAGTTTCATGGCGCTGTCCCCCGACTGTCACAGACCTGTCACAGGGCCCGGCGCGAGTGCGATCCGGGGGTGCCGGATGCATAAGGGGGGACCAACTGTCGAACTAGGGCTCCCCCATGGGTCAGAATGACCAGCGTGCCTTTCCTGTTGCTGATCGAGGACGACGACGCCATCCGCACGGCCCTCGAACTCTCGCTGTCACGCCAGGGCCACCGTGTGGCCACCGCGGCGACGGGAGAGGACGGCCTCAACCTGCTGCGAGAACAACGGCCCGACCTGGTCGTGCTGGATGTGATGCTGCCCGGAATCGACGGATTCGAGGTGTGCCGGCGCATCCGGCGCACCGACCAGTTGCCGATCATTCTGCTCACCGCGCGCAGCGACGACATCGACGTCGTGGTCGGACTGGAGTCCGGTGCCGACGACTACGTGGTGAAACCCGTACAGGGCCGGGTGCTCGACGCCCGGATCCGCGCGGTGCTGCGCCGGGGCGAGCGCGAGTCCACGGACTCCGCGACGTTCGGGAACGTGGTGATCGACCGGTCCGCGATGACGGTCACCAAGAACGGGGAGGACCTGCAGCTCACGCCGACCGAGCTGCGCCTCCTGCTCGAACTGAGCCGCCGCCCCGGCCAGGCCCTGTCCCGGCAGCAGCTGCTGCGCCTGGTCTGGGAACACGACTATCTCGGTGACTCCCGGCTGGTGGACGCCTGCGTCCAGCGGCTGCGCGCGAAGGTGGAGGACGTGCCGTCCTCGCCGACCCTGATCCGTACCGTGCGGGGCGTGGGATACCGGCTGGACTCGCCGCAGTGAGCACGGCTGTGCGGCGGGGCCTGCTCGCCGGGCTCCGCTGGACCAGCCTGCGGCTGCGGCTCGTCGTCGTGTTCGCGCTGGTGGCGCTGACCGCCGCGGTGTCCGCGTCCGGGATCGCGTACTGGCTGAACCGCGAGGCGGTGCTGACCCGCACCCAGGACTCGGCGCTCGGGGACTTCCGCCAGGAGATGCAGAACCGGGCGGCCTCGCTGCCGCCCAGCCCCACCAAGGACGATCTGGACCACGCCGCCGCGCAGATGGCCAGCAGCAGCCCCGGCTACAGCGTGCTGCTGATCGACGAGCGCGATCCGGGCAAGCCGATCGTCGGCAACTCCGACGTGGACACCTTCACCCGGGACAACGTGCCGCAGTCGCTCCGGGAGCAGGTCGCCAGGAAGCAGCCGGTCAAGGCGGGCAACAAGTACTCGTATCACCTGTTCTGGCAGCGGACCTCGATCCGCGGCACGCCGTATCTCGTCGGCGGCACGAAGATCATCGGCGGTGGCCCGACCGGCTACATGCTCAAGTCCCTCGACCAGGAGCGGCAGGACCTGAACTCCCTCGCCTGGTCGCTGGGGATCGCCACCGCGCTCGCGCTCGTCGGCTCCGCCCTGCTCGCCCAGGCCGCCGCGACGACCGTGCTGCGTCCGGTGCAGCGCCTCGGCGACGCCGCCCGCAAGCTCGGCGAGGGCAAGCTCGACACCCGCCTCGTCGTGTCCGGGACCGATGAACTGGCCGATCTCTCCCGGACGTTCAACAGAACGGCGAGCTCCCTGGAGAAGAAGGTCGCGGACATGACCGCGCGGGAGGAGTCCAGCCGCCGCTTCGTCGCCGACATGTCGCACGAGCTGCGCACCCCGCTCACCGCGATCACCGCGGTCGCGGAGGTGCTGGAGGACGAGGCCGACAACCTCGACCCGATGATCGCGCCGGCCGTGCACCTGGTGGTCAGCGAGACCCGGCGGCTCAACGACCTGGTGGAGAACCTGATGGAGGTCACCCGCTTCGACGCGGGCACGGCCCGGCTGGTCCTGGACACCGTCGACGTCGCCGACCAGGTGACGGCCTGCATAGACGTGCGCGCCTGGCTGGACGCGGTGGATCTGGACGCCGAGCGCGGCATGATGGTCCGCCTCGATCCACGCCGGCTCGACGTGATCCTGGCGAACCTGATCGGCAACGCGCTCAAGCACGGCGGTTCACCGGTCCGGGTCACGGTACGGACCGAGGGCGACGAGCTGGTCATCGAGGTCCGCGACCACGGTCCCGGCATCCCCGAGGACGTACTGCCCCATGTGTTCGACCGCTTCTACAAGGCCAGTGCCTCCCGGCCGCGGTCCGAGGGCAGCGGTCTCGGACTGTCGATCGCCATGGAGAACGCGCACATCCACGGCGGTGACATCACCGCCGCGAACTCGCCGGACGGCGACGGGGCGGTGTTCGTACTGCGCCTGCCGCGCGACGCGGAGGCGCTGAGCGGCACCGCCGAGGGCCCCGACGCGGAGATCCCGGACGAGGAGGACGACGCGACGTGATGCGCAGCGAACGCCGGGGCCGACGCCCCGCCGCGGCGGTGGCCGGGGCCGTGCTCTGCGCGGTACTGGCCTCCGGCTGCGGGATCAGGACGACATCGGTGCCGGTCGACGCCGGGCCCGCACCGTCCCGGGTGCCGTGCGCGGTGCCCGCGCCGGACGCCACCGCCGAGCCCCGGCGGAGCACCGCCGCGGAGATCTATCTCGTCTGCAACTCGCAGCTCGTCACGGTCGACCGCACGGTCCGGGTCCAGGAGGCGAAGTCCGACCGGCTCACCGTCGCCGTCGCCCTCCTGGACGAGCTGCGGAAGGAGCCCCCGGGCCCCGAGCGGCAGGCGGGCTTCTCCACGGACGTCCCGTCGACGCTGCGGGTCAGCGGGCCGCGCGCGGGCGACCCGAAGGGCGCGCTGCGGCTCAGCGCGCAGCCGGAGGACCTGACACCCGAGGCGCTGGCCCAGATCGTCTGTACGTACACGGAGAGCGATCCGCTCGTCCGGGACGGCACGGTGATGCTCGGCGGGCCGGGGGCGTACGCGCCGCGCGGCTATCTGTGCACCGCGGAGACGAAGGCCAGCCCGAAGGCCGTACCGACCCTGGGTGCGGTCCGGCTGTCCTGAGCGCCGCGCCGCCGTGTCCCGCCGCACGGTGAGCCAGGTCTCCCCCGCAGGAGCGGAACCGATCCTGCCGCTGCCCGCGTCTTGGGGAACGTGCGTCAAGGTTCGGGCGGCCAAGCCGTCATCCGCTTCCGCGCGGTCGGAGTGTTCCTCCTCCTCGCGCATCTGCTGCTCGTCGGGTGGCTGACTCTTCGCCCGCTGGACGTGCCGTGGATGACCGCCGCCAACCTCCAGCCGTTCGCCGGCATCAAGGCGGACCTGGCCATGGGCCCGGCCGTCGCCACCCGCCGGATCGGCGGGGACCTCCTGCTGCTGGCGCCCCTGGGCGTACTGCTGCCGATGGCCGGGGGCCGGCTCTTCGTCTCGCCGTGGGCCTCGCTCGCCCGTACCGTCGCGGCCGGGTCACTGATCTCGCTGGGCATCGAACTCGGCCAGACCGGGGTGCCCGGCCAGGTCGTCGACGTCGACTCGCTGATCCTGAACACGGTCGGCGTCGCGCTCGCCCACGTGCTGTTCGTACCGGCGTGCCGGGCGCGGCTGCGCCACCGCAAGCAGCGGCGGATCCGAGTGCTGCCCTCGGCGGGCCACGAGGTCCCTCAGGGGGCGACCCCGACGATTCCAAGGGTCGGCATCGCCCCGTAGACCGATGCATCGCACCTGCTCGGCGCGTCACCATGGATGTATCGGGAGCACAACGGACCCGCTCCCCGTCAACGGTTCGCGAAGGAGCCCACCATGGCCGCACTTGCCCGCCCCCGTGACGGACGCATGATCGGTGGAGTGTGCGCGGCGCTGGCACAGCGCTTCGGCACCTCCGCGGGAACCATGCGCGTCATCTTCCTCGTCTCGTGCCTGCTGCCGGGCCCGCAGTTCCTGGTGTACCTGGCGCTGTGGATGCTGTTCCCCGAGGAGCGGTCGTCGTCCGCCTCCACCACCTGGTAGCCCCGTACCCATGCCTGTGGGCGGGCACCCCGGCCGGGGTGCCCGCCCACAGGCGTGTGACGTACGGGTGTCAGCGGCCGAGCGGCAGGCCGTTGGCCGTCAGGCCGCCGGTCTTCAGGCCGCCCGTGGGCAGCCCGCCGAGGAGGCCCTTGGCGGGGGCGGTGACGTCGTTGACGACCTTCGTCTGGCTGGTGCCGAGGAGGTCCGTGGCGGTGTCCTTGACCGGCAGGGTCGAGGTGGCGTTCGCCAGCGCGCCGGCGACGGGCAGGGCGCCGGTCGCGGCGTCGAGCGGCAGCGCGGAGGCCGAAGCGGTGCCGGCGGCGGCAGCGGCGAAGGCGGCACCGACAGCGGCGACGCCGAGAGTCCTGACAGCAGACTGCTTCATGTGAATTTCATCCTTGGGGAAGGGGATGTGAGCGGCTCTGCAACGTAGCCAGTTCCATGCCCGTCCCGCAAACATCGAGAAAACGCGAAAACGGCCGGGATTCGCCTTCCCGGCCGTTTGTCGCGAGGGTCCGATCAGCCGGCGACAGAGGTGGAGACGCTGGTCGCAGCGGTCTGCTCGAAGAGCCATTCGGATTTCAGCTCGGCGTATCCGGGCTTGATGACGTCACTGATCATCGCCAGACGTTCATCGAAAGGAATGAATGCTGATTTCATCGCATTGACGGTGAACCACTGCATGTCATCGAGCGTGTATCCGAATGTCTCGGTCAGCTTCTCGAATTCCTGGCTCATGCTCGTACCGCTCATCAGCCGGTTGTCCGTGTTCACGGTCGCCCGGAAGTGCAGCCTGCGCAGCAGCCCGATGGGGTGCTCGGCGTACGAGGCGGCGGCGCCGGTCTGGAGGTTGGAGGTCGGGCACAGCTCCAGCGGGATGCGCTTGTCCCGCACGTAGGAGGCGAGGCGGCCCAGCCTCACGCTGCCGTCCTCGGCGACCTCGATGTCGTCGATGATGCGGACGCCGTGGCCGAGCCGGTCGGCGCCGCACCACTGGATGGCCTGCCAGATCGACGGCAGCCCGAAGGCCTCGCCCGCGTGGATGGTGAAGTGGTTGTTCTCGCGCTTCAGGTACTCGAAGGCGTCGAGGTGCCGGGTGGGCGGGAAGCCCGCCTCGGCGCCGGCGATGTCGAAGCCGACGACGCCCTGTTCCCGGTAGCGGTTGGCGAGCTCGGCGATCTCCAGCGAGCGGGCGGCGTGCCGCATCGCGGTGAGCAGGGCGCCCACCCGGATCCGGTTGCCGTCCCGGCGGGCCCGCAGCTCGCCCTCGCGGAAGCCCTCGTTGACGGCCTCGACGACCTCTTCGAGGGAGAGCCCGGCTTCCAGGTGCTGCTCGGGCGCGTACCGGATCTCGGCGTACACGACACCGTCCGCGGCCAGATCCTCCGCGCACTCGGCGGCGACCCGGACCAGCGCGTCACGCGTCTGCATGACGGCACAGGTGTGGGCGAACGTCTCCAGGTACCGCTCCAGCGACCCGGAGTCGGCGGCTTCCCGGAACCAGACGCCGAGCTTGTCGGGCTCGCTCTCCGGGAGTCCTTCGTATCCGCTCGCCGCGGCGAGGTCCACGATCGTCCCGGGGCGCAGTCCGCCGTCCAGGTGGTCGTGGAGAAGAACCTTGGGCGCACGCCGGATCTGATCCTGGCCGGGCACATTGAGGGTCGGGCTCATCATCCACGCACTCTAGCGCCTACGCGCGTAGAGCGCTCCTGGGCGCGGCTCGTCGATGCGTAACAGTGACCGCGAATACGGGTGGTGTACACCTGTACTTCTGAGACTGTTACGTCATGGCACAGCGCGCACTACCCCTGCCTGCTGCGAGGCTGGGACGGGCCGTCAGAACGGCCGGAGCACCGACCGCGGTCAGCGGTGTGGTTCTGCTGCTCCCGGACGGCGAGCCCGACTCGGACCGCCGCCCCTCCCCCCTCTCGTACGCCCTCCAGATCCCGCTGGCCCGCACCCTGGCCCGCGCGGGCCGGGACGACGGCCTCACCGCGCACGTCGTCCGCTACCGCAGCCGCGGCTGGAACACGACGGACGCGCGGCTCGCGGCGGACGCCGAATGGGCCGTGGAGGAGGTGGTACGCCGCTACGGCGACGTCCCGGTCTGCCTGGCCGGCCACGGCATGGGCGCCCGCGCGGCCCTGCGCGCGGGCGGCCACCCGGCGGTCGGCGCGGTCCTCGCCCTGGCCCCCTGGCTGCCCGCCGGCCCGGACGCCGAGCCGGAGCCGGTGAAGCACCTGGTCGGCCGTCAGGTCCTGCTGGTGCACGGCACGAACGACGCCCGCGCCGACCCCGAACTCTCCTTCCGCCTCGCGGAGCGCGCCAAGAAGTCCAACCGCGACACCTGCCGCTTCGAGGTCCACTCGGACGGCCACGCGCTGCGCCAGCACCACAGCGAAGTGGCCGCCCTGGCAGCGGACTTCATCCGCGGCTCGCTCTTCGCCCACGCCTACGCCCGCCCGGTCGCCGACGCCCTGGCGGCCCCGCCGCCACTGGGTCTGCGGATGCCGCTGGCGGCGGGGTTCGGGAAGTCGCTGGGACACTGACGGTGAGTTGGACAGGATCAGACAGGAGGTACGGGGGGTGAGTCTCCGACTGGCGGCGTACGCCGTGTGCGTCGAGGACGGACGGGTGCTGCTGGCCCGTCACGTATCGGCGAACGGTACGAGCACCTGGACCCTTCCGGGCGGCGGGGTCGAGCAGGGGGAGGATCCGTTCGACGCGGTGATCCGGGAGGTCGCCGAGGAGACCGGCTGCGACGCGGTGGTCGAACGCCTGCTGGGCGTGGACTCCCGGGTGATCCCGCCGGCCGAGGCGCGGATGGGGATCGAGCACCAGAACGTCGGCGTCTTCTACCGGGTCCGCATCACCGGCGGCCGGCTGCGGCCCGAGCCGAACGGCGAGATCGCCGAGTCCGTCTGGACCCCCGTCCCCGATGTCGCTTCCCTGCGCCGGTCATCGCTCATCGATGTCGGCCTCGACCTGGAACGAACCGCTCCGGCGACCGGCCACGTCGCGCCCGTACCGGTCGGCGGCCTGGTCCAGCACTGAGGCGAATGCGGCGTCCCGACAGCAGGGGCGGCCCGCCGGGAAACGGGCGAACGCCCTGCCCGTCTGCACACATCCGCGATTTGGGTCCTGGCATGGGCCTTTGGGCACTGTCGGTGGGCCCCGGTGGCATCGCTACGGTTCGCGTCCCGGCGGGTGGATCGCCCCCGGTGACTCCGGCGAGCCACGACGAGGTGACACGTGAACCGCAGAGAACGGGTACGCCACAGCGTACGCACGAGCACGGGGCAGACGGCGATCGAGTACCTGGCCCTGCTGGGGGTCGTCGTCGCCGTGGTCGGCGCGATCGTCGCCGCCACCATCGGCGGCGACATCACCAGCTCCGCACACGTACAGATCTGCCGCCTGGCGGCCACCACGGGCGGCGGCGGCGAATGCGCTGCCGACAACGCTGTCACCGACGGCGGCTCCGATTCCGGCGGCGAAGACCCCACCGAACCCGTCGAGCCCGTCAGTGCCCCCGACGACCAGCCCGGCGACTCCGGCGGCGTACCGGGCGGCAAGCCCGACGAGTCCGGCGAGACACCCGACGCCACACCCACTGACAAGCCCACCGACAACAAGGGGAACGCGCTCCCCAGCCTGTGCTCCGAGCCGCGGGAACGGTCAACGCACTCATCGATATCCGTCGGGGCCAACTCGATCCTCGGCAAGACGGCCGCCTGGGGGTTCTCCACACTGCTCAACTTCATCGTCGACAAGATCAGCAACGAGAAGAACAAGGAGAAGCGCGTCAAGCTGGCGCTCGACGACCTCTCCTACTGCCTCCCCGACTACAACATCGTCATCGCGCAGCCCCACGAGGGAAACCTCCAGCAGATGGACGGCGCCGCGGTGATCGACACTGTCGAGATCAGCGGCACGACGTACCGCGTCTACGCCTTCAAGACCGGCAAGTTCACCTGGGCCGACAACGCCGAGCTGGGCTGGAAGAACCGCGCGTTCAAGGGCTACTTCGACGTCAGCGAGGACAAGCACACCGTCACGTTCCAGGAACCGCCGCATCCCAAGCGGAAGAAGGACTGGAAGCCCGGCGACGAGGGCTGCCAGATCGAGGGCCAGGAACCGCCCGACCGGAACCGGTACTACAACACCTACTCCCCGCTGGACAAAGACGGTTCGTCCGTGGCGGTACGCAGACTGGTGAACGACATGCGGCGCTGCTACCCGGACTACAACGTGGTCGCGATGCACTCGGAGCAGTCCTCGCACTGGGTCGAGAAGCCGGACTCGTTCATCAACGAGAGCCGGTACCGGCTGAACTCGAACGAGTACACCAAGGAGGAGACCGGAAACGACATCGCCTCGGGCCGGGCCGTGTTCGACGTGTACGTCTTCGACAAGGGAAAGTTCAGCAACGACGGCGACGGCGGCTACATCAACTGGGCGTTCTACGGCGACTTCGACCGCGACGGCTCGGAGGTGACCTTCGAACAGCCGGAACCCGCCGACCTGGAAGCCGACTCCAACTCCTCCGGAACCGAGTCGGTCAACTTCAACGACGGGGCGCCGAAGTACAAGGACGACGACCGGCCGTACCCCGGTACCGACTACGACGGCAAGGTGCCCGGCGACGATTCCGAGCTCACCCAGTCCCTGATCGACGAGTACGGCCGCGCCTTCCCCGACACGAACATCATCGCGGTGAAGAACTTCAACGACTTCTCCTTCTCCGGGGTGTCGGGCCTCGAACACCTGGCGGTGGTGGACGGGGTCGACATCTTCTCCGTCAAGAACGGCACCGTCATCAACAACGGCGACGGCGGCTGGAAGAACTGGGGCTTCACCGGCACCTACGACCGCGACAAGGACTCCAACGAAGTGACCTTCAAGCGCTAGCGAGTGTCCGCGAAGCCCCCTCTCCCGTCCGGCGCGCGAGGCCCGGCACGGCCCGGGGGACAGCACCTCCGACCGGTCGGACGTGCCCGTCGAGGGCGGCTGTCCCGACCGGTCGGAGGTGCGTTCACCGCAGACCGGCACCGAGCGACAGACAGCAGGGGCGGCCCGCCGGCCCGGGGTCCGGGGTCCGGGGTCCGCCGAGAAACGGGCGAACGCCCTGCCCGTCTGCACGCATCCGCGATTTGGGTCCTGGTATGGGCCTTTGGGCACTGTCGGTGGGCCCCGGTGCTGTCGTTACGGTTCGTGTCCCGGCAGGCGGACCCGCCCCCGGTGGCTCGGGGGCGAACCACGACGAGGTGACACGTGAAGCAGAGCGAACGCATACGCCGAGGCGTACGCACGAGCACGGGGCAGACGGCGATCGAGTACCTGGCCCTGCTGGGGGTCGTCGTCGCCGTGGTCGGCGCGATCGTCGCCGCCACCATCGGCGGCGACATCACCAGCTCCGCACACGTACAGATCTGCCGCCTGGCGGCCACCACGGGCGGCGGCGGCGAATGCGCTGCTGACAACGCTGTCACCGACGGCGGCTCCGATTCCGGCGGCGAAGACCCCACCGAACCCGTCGAGCCCGTCAGCGCCCCCGACGACCAGCCCGGCGACTCCGGCGGCGTACCGGGCGGCAAGCCCGACGAGTCCGGTGACAAGCCCGGCAAGACCGACGGCAAGGGCAACGCGCTCCCCAGCCTGTGCTTCGAGCCGCGTGAACGGTCGTCGAGCTCGAACATCTCCGTCCCGGGCAACGGCCCCACCAGCACGGCGGCCGCCTGGGGGTACTCGTACCTGGTCAACTTCATCGTCGACAAGGTCAACAACGAGAAGAACAAGGAGAAGCGCGTCAAGCTGGCGCTCGACGACCTCTCCTACTGCCTCCCCGACTACAACATCGTCATCGCGCAGCCCCACGAGGGAAACCTCCAGCAGATGGACGGCGCGGCGATGATCTCGACCGTGGAGATCAGCGGCACGACGTACCGCGTCTACGCCTTCAAGACCGGCAAGTTCACCTGGGCCGACAACGCCGACCTCGGCTGGAAGAACCGCGCGTTCAAGGGCTACTACGACGTCAGTGACGACAAGCGCACGGTCACCTTCAACGAGCCGCCCCGCCCCAAGCGGAAGAAGGACTGGAAGCCCGGCGACGAGGGCTGCCAGATCGAGGGCCAGGAACCGCCCGACAGGAACCGGTACTACAACACGTACTCCCCGCTGGACAACGAAGGTTCGGCGCAGGCGGTCCGGATGCTCGTGAACGACATGCGGCGCTGCTACCCGGACTACAACGTGGTCGCGATGCACTCGGAGCAGTCGTCACACTGGGTCGAGAAGCCGGACTCGTTCATCAACGAAAGCCGGTACCGGCTGAACTCCCCCAAATACCACGACGAGGAGACCGGCGACGACATCGCCTCGGGCCGGGCCGTGTTCGACGTGTACGTCTTCGACAAGGGAAAGTTCAGCAACGACGGCGACGGCGGCTACACCAACTGGGCCTACTACGGCGACTCCACCCGCGACGGCTCGGAAGCCACGTTCAAGCAGCCGGAACCCGCTGACCTGGACGCCGACTCCACCTCCACCGGCACGGAGTCGGTCAACTTCAACGACGGCGCACCGAAGTACACGGAGGGGACGTACCCCGGTACCGACTTCTCCGGCAAGAAGCCGGGCGACGACGCCGAGCTGAACAAGTCACTGATCGACGAGTACAGCCGCACCTTCCCCGACACGAACATCATCGCGGTGAAGAACTTCAACGACCTCTCCTTCTCCGGGGTTTCCGGCCTCGAACACATCGCGGTGGTGGACGGCGTCGACATCTTCTCCATCAAGAACGGCACCATCGTCAACAACGGCGACGGCGGCTGGAAGAACTGGGGCTTCGCGGGTACGTATGACCGCGAGAAGGACTCGAAGGAAGTGACGTTCAAGCGGTAGGGGGCGGGGGGAGCTGGCCGGCCGACCGGTCGTTGGCCGGCGGCCGGGCCGACGGTCGGCTGGCGGCGGTCGGCCGGCGGTCGGCCGGCGGCGGCCGACCGGCGGCGGTCGGCCGGCGGCGGTCGGACAGGCCTGTTCAGGGCGGCTGTCGTGGCCGGCCGGGGAGAGAGCTCGGGGCCAGCAGGCCTGGGCTGGAGGTGGGAGCGCCTGCCTCACTCGGTTGTCATGCTTCATGGGCAAGGGAAACCCTGCCTGGCGCGGGACGGTGGTGTGGCGATGCTTGCAGAAATACGGGGTGCGTTCTCGCGTATGCGCCTCATGGGTGGCGGGCTGAGGCTAAGTTCTTGTCCTCGCGACCCTGTGGTTCGCCATCCGATTCGAGGCCTCATGGACGTTTTGCCGGATTCCCTGAAGATGATGGGAAACTGCTGCCGCATGCCGTAAACCCGCAGGTCGCGCAGTCTGCTCCCCGCGCGTGCGGGGATGGTCCCTCATACGACGCGACGAACGCGCCGTCCGAGGTCTGCTCCCCGCGCGTGCGGGGATGGTCCCTGGTCGAGCACCTCGGTGTACCCGCGGATGTGCTGCTCCCCGCGCGTGCGGGGATGGTCCCCCTTCGCCGTCACCCGCACCTGCGGCGCCGTCCTGCTCCCCGCGCGTGCGGGGATGGTCCCTGGTTCAGCAGTGGGAGAAGGGACCCGCGTGCCTGCTCCCCGCGCGTGCGGGGATGGTCCCGCGCCGCCGCCGTCATCGACGGACTCATCGCCCTGCTCCCCGCGCGTGCGGGGATGGTCCCGACCTCGGCGCCGACCGGTCGCTCGTTGCCGTCTGCTCCCCGCGCGTGCGGGGATGGTCCCTTCGCCTGCACCACGTCGGCCCATACATCGGGCTGCTCCCCGCTCACGCGGGGATGGTCCCACGGTGTCGGTCGCGAACGTGCCGACTTCCAACTGCTCCCCGCACATGAGACACCTCACAGCCGCCCGCCACCCCACCCGCCTCCGCCCACACCGTCTTGCCCGGCCCCACCCGGTCGCTCACACCCCAGCGGGCAGCGATGGACTCCACGATGAGCAGTCCCCGGCCTCCATCGGCATCCGGGTCGGGTTGCCGCGCCGCCGAAGGGGTCGGGCGGGTCTCGTGGGTGTCCGACACCTCGATCCGTACGACCCCGGCCTCCTCGTACGGGTACATGAGCCGCAGCTCGAAGTCGCGGCCCGGTACCCGCCCGTGCAGGACCGCATTGGCCGCGAGCTCCGCTACGAGGAGCGCCACCGTGTCGGAGAGCCGGGTGCCGTACGGGATCCCCCACGTGTCGAGCTTCCACACCGCGAGGTGCCGCGCCAGCGTCGCACCGCGGCGGGTGGCCGAGCACTTCTGGGCGAACACACGTACAGTTACGGGCGGTTGTGCCTGGAGAGCCGTCATGCGCTCAGCGTTCCGTCTCGGTCACCCCCGCCAGTAGGAACAACACCCATACACGTTCACTTGTATGGGTTGGTTCTCTGGACGGGACGGGTAACACTCCGTGAGTCTGGCTGCGTTGATCCATGCGCGAAAGACGGGGCAACGATGACGGCGAACCACGACAGCACCACCACCCATGGCGAACCCGAACTCTCCGACAGCCTGAAGACGTTCGGCGCGGTCATGAAGGCCCTGCGCGAAGCGGCCGGCCTCACCCAGGAGGAGTTCGCACCCCGCGTGCGGTACTCGGCGGCCTACATCGCCAAGATCGAGCAGGGCAGGCGGTTCCCACCCGAGGACCTCCCCGAGCGGGCTGCGGAAGCCCTCGGGCCGGTCGCGGGCAAGGTTCTCGCCGCTGCGGCGCGGAGCCTTCGGCGCAAGTCCGGTCTGGCGTCCTGGTTCCTGCAGTGGGCGGGGATCGAGGAGGAAGCGATCACGCTGTACGCGTACGAGTGCCGGGGCATCCCGGGGCTGTTACAGCCGGACGGATACATCCAGGCGCTGTTTGAACGCCAGCTCCCACCCCTCACCGCGACGCAGATCGAGCGACAGGTGGCGGCCAGGGTCGAGCGGCAGCGGCTCCTGACCGAGCATCCGAACACCGCCTTCAGCTTCGTCATCGAGCAGTGCGTTCTGGAGCGCCACGTCGGCGGGCCGGATGTCACCCGGGGCGTCATCGACCACCTGCTGCGCCTCGGGTCGTACACAAACGTAGAGATCCAGATCATGCCGCTCAGGCAAGAGGATCACACGGGAATCGACGGGCAGTTGTATCTGGCCGAGAGTCCGCACAACCAGTGGTTCGGTTACACCGAGGGACACCGTTCAAGCGCCCTGATCACCGCTCCTAGCGAAGTGAGCATCCTGCTTCAGCGCTATGGCAAGCTGCGTTCCCAGGCCCTGGATTGCCGGGCTACGGTGAGCTTGCTGAAACAGATGCGAGGAGCGCTATGACCACAACAGAGCTGAATTGGTTCAAGAGCAGCTACAGCGGCGGCGACGGCGACAACTGCATCGAGGTCGCCCTCCACAGCGAGGCCCCCCACGCCGACGCCGTCCACGTCCGCGACTCCAAGGACACCGCCCGTCGCCCGTTCAGCGTCTCCGCCACCGCCTGGACGGACTTCACCGCGTTCGCGTCGTCCGCGTCCTCCGCCGCACAGTCCTGACACCCACCGGCGCCGCTCACTCCGGCAACAGGTGCCCCCGCCGCGACAGCAGGAACTTCTTGAACGCCGCCACCGGCGGGGTGTCCGGGTGCCCGTCCAGCCAGGCCACGCCGATCTCCCGAGCGGCCCGCGGTGCCGTCACCGTCAGCTCCACCACGCCGGGGCGGGCCACCGCCGGAGGCGGGAGCAGGGCCACGCCCAGGCCTGCCGCCACCAGGCCGCGCAGGGTTTCGGCCTCCTCGCCCTCGAAGGCGACGCGGGGGACGAAGCCCGCCTCCGCGCAGAGGTCGTCCGTGATGCGGCGCAGGCCGTAGCCGGGTTCCAGGGTGACGAAGGTTTCGTCGGCGGCCTCCGCCAGGCGGATGCGGCGGCGGGTGGCGAGGCGGTGGTCGTCGGGGACGACCAGGCGCAGTCGCTGTTCGTCCAGGCGCCGGGCGACCAGGTCCGGGGCGTCCGGGACGGGTGAGGTGAGGCAGAGGTCGAGGCCGCCCGCGCGGAGGCGTTCGATCATGGCCTCGCCGTAGTTCTGGACGAGCTGGAAGCGGACCCGGGGGTGGTCGGCGCGGAAGGCGCGGATCAGGGCGGGGACGGTCTCCGAGCCCATCGTGTGGAGGAAGCCGAAGGCGACCTTGCCCGCGGTGGGGTCGGCGTCCGCCCGTACCGAGTCGGCGGCCTTCTCCACCTCGGCGAGCGCCCGTTCCGCAGAGCCGAGGAAGGTGCGGCCCGCAGGGGTGAGGGAGACGGTACGGCCCTTGCGGGCGAACAGGGCGACTCCCAGGTCCTGTTCCAGCCTGACCATGGCGCGCGAGAGCGTGGACTGCGGCACGCCCAGCTCGTGCGCGGCGCGGGTCACGTGCTCGTGCCGGGCCACCGCCTCGAAGTACGCGAGCCGTGGAGCGAGGACCGCGCGGATGTCTTCTTCGTAACTGCTTGGTGACAGCCGTGGCTGTGAGCTGTGCTGATGCGCCATGGGATTGATTATCGCCCGTTTGCGCATTGGACGCATGAAAGGTGTGCGGCCTACGTTCTTGGCATGCCTCCCGCCAGTACCGGGGCGTCCACCCTGACCGTGGCCGCCTCGACCCAGCCGTCCCCCGTAACCGCCGCAGCCGCCGCCGAGACCGCCACCGCGGACCGGCTCGAACCCGGTGGGCCCGGCTACCGCCGGATGAGTTTCGCGCTCTTCGCCGCCGGTGTCGCGACCTTCGCACTCCTCTACTCCACCCAGGCCCTGCTGCCCGCCGTCTCCGCCTCCTTCGGCGCCACGGCCGGACAGGCGAGCTGGACGGTCTCCGCGGCGACGGGTGCGCTGGCGCTCTTCGTCCTGCCGATGAGCGCGCTGTCCGAGCGGTTCGGGCGGCGGCAGATGATGACCGCCTCGCTGACGGTCGCGGTCGTGGTGGGACTGTTCGTGCCGTTCGCGCCGTCGCTCGGCTGGCTGATCGCGCTGCGCGCCGTGCAGGGCGCCGCACTCGCCGGGCTGCCCGCGTCCGCGATGGCGTACCTCGCGGAGGAGGTGCGGCCCAAGGCGCTGGTAGCGGCGATCGGACTGTTCGTGGCCGGCAACAGCATCGGCGGGATGAGCGGGCGCATCCTCACCGGCTGGGTCGCCCAGCTGTGGGGCTGGCGGGCCGCGCTCGGCTCGGTCGGTGTGCTGGCCGTGGCCTGCGCCGTCGTCTTCCACCTCATGATCCCCAGGGCCCGGCACTTCACCCCCGGCTCGCTGAACCCGAAGGCGCTCGCCCGTACCGTCGGCGGGCACCTCGCCGACCCGCTGCTGCGCCGGCTGTACGCGATCGGCGCGCTGTTCATGACGGTGTTCGGCGCGGTGTACACGGTGATCGGCTTCCGTCTCGTGGAGGCGCCGTTCAACCTCCCGCAGGGGATCGTCGGCTCGATCTTCCTGGTCTATCTGGTCGGAACGGTCTCCTCCGCGGCGGCGGGGAGGCTCGTCGCCCGGCTGGGGCGCCGGGGTGCGCTGTACCTCGCCGTCTCCACCACGGCCGCCGGTCTGCTGCTCTCGCTGGCCGACCGGCTGGCAGCCGTGCTCCTCGGTCTCGTCCTGATCACGGCGGGCTTCTTCGCGGGGCACGCGGTCGCCTCCTCCTCCGTCAGCCGTACGGCCACCAAGGGCCGGGCCCAGGCGTCGGCGCTGTACCAGTCGGCGTACTACCTCGGCTCCAGCGCGGGCGGCACGCTCGGCGCGGTCGCCTTCCACTCCGGCGGCTGGGCGGGCACGGTCGCTCTGGGACTGTTCGCGGTGCTCGGTGTCGTCTCGATCACGCTGTACGGGACGCGGGCCGCGCGCATCGAGCGGCGCCGGCCGGCCGTCATGGTGCCCGTCCGGAACTGAGACAGCCGGCCCCGGTTCCCTCCGTACAGAACCGAGACATACGGCGCACAACCAACCACTCCCCGACGCGCGTCTAGCAGGCGGAATCACCGCACTGCGCGCGAAGGGGAGTTGGCGTACATGGGAGTCACGGGGAGCATCACGAACGTCCAGGACAGACGGGGCATACGGGGAGTACGAGGCGCGCGGATGCGGCGCGGGCTCGCGCTGTCCGTCGCGGGGCTGACCGCGATACCGGCGCTCGTCCTCGGCAGCGGCACGTCCGCGCAGGCGGCGTCCTGCACGACGTCCAAGGGGCCGTACCAGAAGCAGGTCGAGAAGTACCTGCACCTGAAGGTGGACGGCAAGCAGTCCGCGGCCGACTGCAAGGCGATCCGGTCGTTCCAGAGCACGTACGGGGTCACGCCCACCATCGGATACGCCGGGCCGGTCACCTGGCGCACCATGCAGACGCTCACCGCCCAGAAGGCGGCCGGCAAGAACCCGAACAAGGCCAAGAAGTGCCCCACCAACAAGGGGCGTATCGCGTGCGTGGACCTGACCCGGCAGATCAGCTGGATCCAGGACGGCAAGAAGCTGAAGTTCGGGCCGGTGCCGGTGCGGACCGGGCGGGACGGGTACGAGACCCGTACCGGGGCGAAGAAGATCTACTGGCGCCACATCAACCACGTGTCGTCGATCTACCACGTGTCGATGCCGTACTCCCAGTTCTTCGACGGCGGGCAGGCGTTCCACTCGGTGGGCGTGAAGATGTGGAACCCGCCGGGGTCGCACGGCTGCGTCAACATGCGCACCGCCGACGCGAAGTCGTACTGGAAGCTGCTGAAGAACGGCGACGACGTGTACGTGTACGGGCGCAAGCTCGGAACGTGACCGCTTTCCGCTCTTCCCGCCCCCGTTGTCAGTGCCCTGGGGTAGCTTCCGAAGTGCTGAAGTGAGTGGTGTCACAGCGCGACAGGGGTGGAGCGACGCTATGGGTGATCTGACGGCGACGGCGGGCGATGTCGACAGCCGCCTCGAAGGACACCGGGTCGAGCTGACCGGGTACTGCTACCGGATGCTCGGCTCGGCCTTCGAGGCGGAGGACGCGGTCCAGGACACGCTGGTGCGTGCCTGGCGCAACTTCGACAAGTTCGAGGGCCGTTCCTCGCTGCGGTCCTGGCTGTACCGGATCGCGACGAACGTCTGTCTCGACATGCTGAACGCGGGCAACAAGCGCGCCAGGCCCGTCGATCTGTCCGGCCCGACGCCGCTCGCGCAGGCCGCGCTCAATCCGCTGCCGGAGAACACCTGGCTGGAGCCGATGCCGGACGGGCGGATCCTGCCGTCCGTCGCGGACCCGGCCGAGGCGGCTGTGGCGCGCGAGTCGGTGCGGCTCGCGTTCGTCGCCGCGTTACAGCATCTGCCGCCCAAGCAGCGGGCCGTGCTGATCCTGCGCGAGGTGCTCGCGTGGAAGGCGAGCGAGGTCGCCGAGCTGCTCGACACCTCGGTCGCGTCGGTCAACAGCGCCCTCCAGCGGGCGCGGGCGACGATCAGCGAACACAAGGACACGCCCGCCGACGCCGCCGATCCGCTCGACGAGGAGCAGAGCAAGCTCCTGGAGCGGTACGTGGCGGCGTTCGAGGGCTACGACATGAAGGCGCTGACCGCGCTGCTCCACGAGGACGCCATCATGACGATGCCGCCGTTCGACCTCTGGCTCCAGGGGCACGACGACATCACGGGCTTCATGACCTCCATCGGTGCGTCCTGCGCGGGCTCCCGGCTGATCGCGACGTCGGCGAACGGCACCCCGGCGTTCGCGCACTACAAGCCGAATCCGGACGGGCCCGGGTTCGTGCCCTGGGCGGTGCAGGTCATCGACATCGCGGACGGTGCGATCACCGGGATGCACTGCTTCCTGGACACCCCGCGCTGGTTCCCGCTGTTCGGGCTGCCCGATCACCTGGAGGCGGACGCGGCGTGAGGCCGTAGGTGGTGCGGGGGCAGGCCGGGTGGTCCGCCGGCCACCCGGCCTGCTCGTCCCACGCCCCGGGCCACGTGCCTGCCGTGCGTCATCCGCTACGGTCCCCACGTGGCCCAGGGAGTCGGCACAACCGTCAGCCGACCAGTGCCTGCCAGGTCAGCGGGCCTGCCTCGCCATCGACGACCAACCGGTTGACTCCCTGGTACGTGCGTACGGCGGACGTGCTGACCGCGCCGAACGTGCCGTCGGCCACCAGGCCGGCGCTGCGCTTGTTCAGCGCGGTCTGCAGGGCCTGGACGTGGGAGCCGCTGCTGCCCTGCCGCAGGGTGTAGACGAGATGCGGCCAGGTCGCCGGTCCCACCTGGCCGTCGGCCACCAGGCCCTTGGCCTTCTGGAAGGCCTTGACGGCGGCGGACGAGACCGAGCCGTACTGCCCGTCGGCGACCAGGCCGTACCCGCGCTTCGCCATCAGGTACTGAATGACGACGACCGTCTTTCCGCTCGCACCGGGGTCGATCCTGGGCCAGCCGCCGCCCAGGTCCACGCCCCGTGCGGCCATGAAGGTGACCGGGTTGGTCGTGACGCCGAGCCCTCCCGAATGCGTCTCGAAGTGCAGGTGGGGCCCTGTCACATTGCCGGTGGCTCCCATGTCGGCGATGCGCTGGCCGGCGGCGACCGTGGCGTTGAGCGCGACCCGGTAGGCGCTGAGGTGACCGTAGTAGGTGTACTGGCCGCTGCCGTGCGAGATGACCAGGGCGTTGCCGGTCCGGCCGGTGAGGCCGCCGCCCCACGCCCGGCGGACGACCGTGCCGGCCGCCGCCGCGTAGACCCCGGTACCCGTCGAGTTCGAGACGTCCTGACCGGCGTGCGCGGCGCCGCCCCGGGAGGCGCCGTAGTTGCCGCCGGCGGGGAAGTGACCGAGAGCGGGGTTGGCCCACCGGCCGTTCTTCGCCGTGGCCGCGAAGGCCGCGGTGGCTCCGGTCCCCAGGCCCACCGCGGAAAGACCGAGTCCGAGACCCATCCCGGCGATCAGTCCGCGACGGGACAGGCCACCGCGCGGCTCCGGCCTCTCCGCCGTCGCCTCCACCGCCGTTGCGCAGGAATCGCACATGTTCGCTCCCTCAGATCTGCTGAATCGGGCACGGGTTGTCGACGTGGTCACCCCGGAAAGCAGGCAATTGAAGTGCTCACGTCACAACGTCTACTCGCATAGACGTTAAGGAGGCGACACCGATCCGGCCATAGGCCCATGGGCCCGGTCTGGGCCCAATCAGGGTCCTCGCACACACCCGAAGGACTCCGGACCGGCCTTCGCCACTCTTCCGCTCCGGGATTCGGCGGATCCGGTTCAGGGAGGCGTCTCCGCCAGCCCGACCACGTCCCCCAACCCCACCAGGTCCAGCAGCAGCCGGAGTTCGGGACGTGTTCCGCGCAGCCGGAGCCGTCTGCCGCCCGACCGGCGGGCGACCAGCGACAGCCGGGCGACCGCCTCAACGGCGGCGAGGTCGGGGTGGACGAGCCCGCCCACGTCGCAGTCCACCACCGTCACCTGCGTGTCCGCGGTGGCCAGCAGCGCCTCCAGCTCGGCGCAGAGCCCGGGGACGGCGGACCGGGTGAGGCGTCCGGAGACGGTGAGAACGATCGGGGTCATGGCATCCACATCAGGAAGACCGGTCCGGTGGCCGAAACTCATCGCCCAGCCGCTCGCCGCTTCCCTTCGGACCCCAGCACTCCGCACGACCGGCGGCTCGGGGCGCCCGGGTGCCCCGAGCCTCCCATGAACCTCTCCGGCCACCTCCGCGACGGCCGCTCCCCGCATCGCAGGGGCAACCGGCAGCCGACCGGTCGCCGATCGGCTGCCGATCAACAGCCGACCGACTGTCGATCGACAGCCGATGAAGATGCGCCAACTCCAGTCATCTGTGTGCCTACTGTGAACCGATCCGGTCAGATCTCCCCTCTCTACGGGTGAAACGGCCGGCTCCGGTGCACGTCCAATCCAGCCCGCCGACAGATCCTGGTGTGGCTCAAGGAGCCGATGAGCTTCCCCGG